>JBGPQJ010000100.1:0-11515 GCA_041488995.1 Anaerolineae bacterium | reverse complement strand
ATTTTCTTACGGATTATCATGCCTCCTTTTTCAAGTATTTTTATGTGCTTGTGAATTGCAGATAGGGAGAGACTTCGCATAGAAGCTAACTGACTTATAGAGCAAGGTTGCAGACTTAAAACGTTAATAATCTCTCGTCTGTGTATGTTGGCGAGAGCTTTAAAAACATTGTCCAAATCTTGCGGATCCTGAATCATGGTCATGATAGTTAACTTTCAAGTTAAGTATAACAAAACAGATGAATATTGTCTACTTATTTAAAGGAAGCGATTAAATGTTGGAAAACTTACGGCAGAAAAAAAAGCGGGCTAACACCGCGTGCACCGGGCAAGTGCGGGCATTGCCCACACTTTCGAGATTCAGCCCCAACGGCGGATTCGGCGTCTGGTGACTTCCCCCGCCAAGTCCCGCCCTTGCCGGTAACGCCAGCCGTTGGACTTGAGCGAGCGCGTGTACGAGTGCGAAGTCTGTGGCTTGATCATAGACCGCGATCTGAATGCGGCTCTGAATTTGGAACTATTGATTACCGCGAGTTCCGCGGGAATTGACGCCTGTGGAGAGGATGTAAGACCTGCCGAAGGTCCAGGCAACCCTTGATGAAGCAGGAACCGAACCTCAATCTACCGCGTGTAGATTTGTGTAAGTTTCGGAGAACGGCTGTTATAATCTCGATACAACTCATACAGGAGAACGCATATGCCGCTCCAGATTATTGTAGGCACGCAGTGGGGGGACGAAGGCAAGGGGCGCATCGTTGACTGGTATGCCGCCGACGCCGAGTTCGTCGCCCGGTACAACGGCGGCGACAACGCCGGTCATTCCGTCACCGTCGGCAACCGGCTCTTCAAGCTGCACCTGATCCCATCCGGCATCCTCCACCCCCGGCCGGTGGCCGTGCTGGGCAACGGGATGGTCATCAACCCCAAATCCCTGCTCGACGAGATAGAAACCCTGCGAGCCTCTGGCGTGGAGGTCAACCCGCAGCGCCTGCGCATCTCGCACGCCGCACACCTGATCACACCTGCTCATCAGGCGCTGGATAAGGCCTTCGAAGCCGCACGCGGCAAAGGCAGCATCGGCACTACGGGACGCGGCATCGGCCCTGCGTACACCGACAAGGCGGCACGCAGGGGGTTGCGCATGGTGGACATGCTGTCTTCCGATTTCAGCGACCGGCTCACCGCGCACCTGAACGAATCCAACCGCAGCCTGACCCAACTTGGATCGCCTGCGCTTGAACTGCAGCCTGTTCTGGAAACCTACACAGCTTACGCTGAAACCATTTCCCCATATATTTTTGATACCTCGGCTGAACTGGGTGCTGCCCTGTCAGCTGGGAAGGCCATCCTCGCTGAGGGCGCGCAGGGGACTCTGCTGGACATCGATCACGGCACATATCCCTTTGTGACCAGTTCCACCACCACCGCCCCAGGCGTCCTGCCCGGCCTCGGGCTGGGATTGACCGCCGCTTCCGGCGCAACGGTGACGGGCGTGTGCAAGGCCTTCCAGACGCGCGTCGGCTCAGGACCCTTTCCCACCGAGGTGTTCGATGAGCTCGCTCTGAGGCTGCGCGGTACCGGCGAGAATCCCTGGGATGAATACGGCACGACCACCGGCCGGCCGCGCCGGGTGGGCTGGCTGGATGGAATCCTGCTGCGCTATGCAGTGCGCATCAACGGCCTTACCGCACTGGTCATCACCAAGCTGGACATTCTCTCCGGTTTCGAGACGCTCAGGCTGTGCGTCGGTTATCAACGCGAGGGGGAAAAGCTGGCCGAACTGCCCTTCGGGCCTACCCACCTGGAGACCTTCCAGCCGGTCTACGAAGAACTTCCGGGCTGGACGGATAATATAAGCACCGTGCGCCGCCGGGCGGACCTTCCCTCAGCGGCAAGGGACTACCTGGCGCGCATCAGCCAGCTGGCGGGTGTTCCGATCCGGCTGGTCTCGGTGGGTCCGGAGCGAGACCAGCTGGTTCAGTTCGATTGACCCAAAGACAATCCCCGCCTTGTGAGCGGGGATTGTCTTTTACTTGCCATATCGCCCTCGGATGTTCGGCAGCAAATACTCATCGAAGAAACGGTTCACATCGTAATCCGGCTGCCAGCCCCAATCAGCGCGAGCCAGCGTATCGTCCACGTCCTCCGGCCATGAATCGACTATACCCTGCCGCCGGGCATTCGGCTCGAAGGTGATCTGCGCGCCGGGGAAGGCCTTCATCGCCCGTTCGCGGAACTCGCCCGCTGTCAGCGCAAACGCAGCGATGTTATAGACCATACTGGACAGATTCTCGCGCGGTGTCTCGGTCAGCATCAGCAACGACTTGATCGCGTCGGGCATTGCCATGAATGAGATTTTGGTGTCTACGCGCACGAAACAGACATACGGCTTGCCCTGCGCTGCCGCATGCAGCATCTCGGGACCATAATCGCTGGTCCCGCCGCTCGGCAGGGTAAAGGCGCTGATCAGCCCGGGAAAACGGATGGCACGGAAGTCACACATCACCGGTGGGTTCGGATCGAGATGACGCTGCCCGTTATAGCGGCTGTAATACATTCCCAGTTTTTCGCAGTAAAGTTTGTTGCAGCCATACATGGTGTGGGGGGTGTTCCACTGGTCTTCCTTCACACGCCCGGCGGCCTTCTTGGCTGCCAGGTTGGGAAAGCCATAGGCCGCGATCGAACTGGGGAACAGGAACTTCACCGCCTTTTTATACTTCTCGGAGCGGTAGGCAGCCAGCATCAGCAACTGCATCGTCCCCTCGACGTTGATGCGGTGGGCTTCCTCAGTCGCCACTTCCGCCTTGGAGGAAAGCGACGCCGCCAGGTGGTAGATGATGTCAAAATCATAGTCATAAAACTGTTTAATACGGTTGACCAGATCCCCCTGAACATGCTCCGCCACCAGTGATTGGATCGCCTCCGGCAGCGGTGCCAGGTCAGCGGTGACAATGCGGTAACCCCCACGGTTGGACAGGTTCTGGACGAGCGCCTGACCGATCTCACCGCATGCCCCGGTGACCAGGACGGCTTTATCGCTCATGATTTGCTCCTTGTATGCTAGAATCGACGCACAGGTGGTATGACACGTACTCAAATTGTACAACAGCCCGGCGAAAATGTACCCCGTTATTTGTTATCACCCGGAATGATAAAACTCACATGCTGAAACGAACTGTCACAGGATGGATCGTCCTGCCCGCGCTGGTCTTGACCCTGGCAGCCTGCCAGGCTCCCGGAAATGAAACGGCGGTGCCAACTCCCCCGCCGGACCTCACCGTTCTCCCAGCGGCAACTGCCACCGTCCTCTGGTTTCCTCCGACCAGCACCCCCGCCGTAGCGCCCAGCCAACCTCCCATCGCCACGCCTGTCGAGCGACCCGGCGTGCTCAGCGTACTCTTCAGCGACGATTTCTCCGACCCCTCCCACTGGCTGACTTCCAGTTCGGACCAAGGCGCGGCCATTGTCGAGGGCAACCGGCTGACGCTCGCCGTACGCGCGCCCAACGCATCCATTCTCACCCTGCGTGATGAACCCTTGCTGCGCAATTTCTATGCGGAATTGACCGCCCGCACCGCATTGTGCGCGGGTAAAGACGATTACGGGGTTCTGTTCCGCACCGCCTCTGGCTTCGACTACTACCGCTTTGCGCTGGTCTGCGACGGGACCGAGCGCGTTGACCGCGTCCGCTCGGCACAGACCACGTTCATGCAGCCTGCAGTCCCCTCCGGTGATGCACCCCCCGGCTCGCCCGGCGAAGTGCGCATCGGCGTCTGGGCGGTGGATAACGAATTCCGTTTTTTCCTCAACGGGCGCTACCAGTTCACGGTCTATGACCCGCTGTTCAAAACCGGCACGCTCGGTTTTTTTGCCCGTGCTGGAGGCGATAACGCCGTCAGTATCTCCTTCTCCGACCTGGTGGTGAGCGAAGTCGTGTATGCCAGCCCCACGCCAACTCCGACCGCCTCCAAGACACCAACGCCGACGCGCACCCCCCGTCCAACCCCCTGACCCGAATCTTGAGAACAACCCATGCCCAATAAACTCAACGACCTCGACTCAAAGACCTGGCTGAAATTCCAGAAATCCTGGTTCATCCACAACCCTCCGCCGCGCAAGAAAGGCGTCCTGCGACACCCTGCCAAATTCCCCGAAACGATGGCGCAGGAATTCATCGAGTTCTTCACCAAAAAGGGGCAGACTGTGCTCGACCCGATGGCGGGGACCGGCTCCGCGCTGGTGGCTGCCCTGCGCTGTGAACGGAATTCATTCGGGGTCGAGTTGAATCCAAAATATGCCGAACTCGCCAGGCAGATCATCGCTGAAGAGCGGTCAGAGCTCGGGGAGACTGTGGAAAATCTAAAATCTGAAATGATTACCGGTAATGCAGCTCACATCTCCAATTACTCATTCCCAACGATTGATTACGTCCTGACCTCCCCACCCTACTGGGACATGCTGCGCGCGAGGGGCGCTGAGACGCAGAAGAAACGCCGTGCCGCGCCTGAGCTGGATGTGTTTTACTCGGACGACCCTGAAGACCTGGGCAATATCGACGACTATGACCAGTTCGTCACGCGTCTGGTGGCGATCTACACCGGACTCAAGCCGCTCCTGCGCGAGAAGGCTTACCTGACCATCATCGTCAAGAATGTCAAAAAGGGAGGGAAAATCTATCCCCTCGCCTGGGATCTGGGACGGGAACTTGGAAAGATATACACACTCAAGGATGAACGCCTGTGGCTGCAAGAAAATCAGCGCCTGTCTCCCTTTGGGCTCGGGTCGGCGTGGGTGAGTAACACCTTTCACCACTACTGCCTGCAATTCCGTAACGACCCATCCGCACACAGCCTGCAATGATCAGCGCCACCGACTTCATCCGTCTGCCTTATACCCCCGATCTGACCGAGGGCGGAATCGCCTATGCCTGCCGCTCGTTGAACTACACCTACAACCGGATGGGCGGCACACTTTACTCGCGTTTGCGCCGCATCGTCGGCGGTGTCGCAGTGGAACTGGCCTTCCGCCACACCCTCACCGGGCGGGGCATCCCGTTCGATGTGAAGGGGATGACACCCTTTTCCGAACCTGACCGATATGATGTCTCTCTGGGCGGCCATCGCTGCGACCTGAAGAGCTATCTCATCACCCGCCGGCCGCAGATCAGCGCGATCCGCCGCGACCCATCCGTCCTCTTGCGCGCCCCGGCATTGATCCCTTCCGACCAGTTCGCCGCGCAGACCCACACCGGGCAAGATCTATTCCTTTTCGGTTTTCTCTCCACCCTGGTCGCTGCCTCCCAGGAGGACATTCAAAAAGCAATTGACGCAGGGCAACCCACATTCATGATTCACGCCTTTCCAAAAGAGTGGACTCAACCCAATCCGTGGGTTCCGCTCGGGAAACTGGTGCTGAAAAGCGAGGCTGAGCAGCCCATCAGGGTGGAAATTGGCGGGCAGAACAGCGAGCGGGATTTCATCACTTCGCAGGTGGAACTGCCCCCGCGCCAGCGCGTTGAAGTGGACGACCCGTTTTATTCGCTGGCATACCTCCATACCGGGCACCTCCCCTCAGGGCGGATCGGCGTCCACAGCCCGCTGCGCAATGAGACTTACCTCATCCAGCCGGCTGAGTGGGCGAATATCTGGCTCTATGGCATGGACATCTGGCTGACAGGTTACATCGCGCATGTCGATTTCCGGCGCAAAGCCAGTTTCGTCGCCGAGGGCAGCCGCGTGTTCCAGTATAAGGAAACGCGTACCAAGAATCTGGCTGTTCCAGTCGCCGAATTAAATTCGCTGGGAGACCTGTTCGAGAAGGTGAAAGCATGGGAAACACTGCATTAACTTGACTTCGCAGGATGGTTGCCCAGCCATCGCGCATACGCAGGTTGACGCTCTGCATCAAATATGATAATATCCCAGCGCACAATTAAATAGCCCTAAACGGCACTCTTATCCAGAGAGGTGGAGGGACCGGCCCTGTGAAACCTCGACAACCACCGCAAATGCGGATGGTGCCAATTCCGACAGAAAATATCTGGGAGATGAGAGGGCAGCCGAGCTTGATGCGAATTGCCCTTTCAGATGTCCGGAAGGGTGATTTCATTTATAGGAGATGATATCGAATGAGCAATACCTTTATGAATTCCCCCAAGCTTTTGTTCACCTCGGAATCCGTGACAGAAGGCCACCCCGATAAAATATGCGACCAGGTGTCAGATGCCATCCTGGATGCATGCCTGGAGCAGGATCCATTCTCCCGCGTAGCCTGCGAGACCGCCACCAAGACCGGGTTCATTGTCGTCCTGGGAGAAATCACGACCACGGCGTTCGTAAACTTTGATGACCTGGTGCGCAAGGTGGTGAAAGAGATCGGCTATGACAGCAGCGAGAAAGGCTTCGACGGCAATACCTGCGCCGTGCTCTCTGCCATCGCCAGCCAAAGCCCTGACATTGCTCTGGGCGTTGACCACGCGCTGGAAGATAAAAGCGGCGAGATGAAAGATAATAACTTTGAACACGTCGGCGCGGGCGACCAGGGTATGATGTTCGGATTTGCCTGCAACGAGACTGCCACCCTGATGCCCATGCCGATTTACATGGCGCACAAACTGACCCGCCGCCTGAGCGAACTGCGCAAGGACGGCACCCTACCCTGGCTGCGCCCGGATGGCAAAAGCCAGGTTACTGTTGAATATGCCTTTGGCAAGCCGAAGCGCATCGACACAGTGCTGATCTCCACCCAGCATGCGCCGGAAATCTCTCACGCCGAGATCGTGGAGCAGATCACCGAGCACGTCATTATGCCGACCCTGCCCAAGGAAATGGTGGATGACAAACTGAACATCTACATCAACCCGACCGGGCGCTTTGTCATCGGCGGACCCATGGGTGACGCCGGTGTGACCGGCCGCAAGATCATCGTGGATACCTACGGCGGGATGGGACGTCACGGCGGCGGTGCCTTCTCGGGCAAGGACCCGACAAAAGTGGACCGCTCCGCGGCCTACGCCGCGCGCTGGGCTGCGAAAAATGTCGTCGCCGCCGGGCTGGCGGACCGCTGCGAAATCCAGGTAGCCTATGCCATCGGTGTGGCGCATCCCCTATCCATCAACGTGGAGACCTTCGGCACCGGGAAGATCGCCGACGACAAGATCGCTGACCTGATCACGAAGCACTTTGACCTGCGCCCCGGCGCGATTATCCGTGACCTTGATCTGCGCAGACCGATCTATCGCAAGACCGCCGCCTACGGTCACTTCGGGCGCGATGACATCGAATTCCCCTGGGAACGCACCGACCGGGCGGAGGCTCTCCGAAAAGCAGCCGGGCTGTAATGAAGAAGGAACTTCCGAAGTTAAGCGGCTTCGGAAGTTCCTTTTATAATTTGCTGATGATTCAATAACTAAATGGCAAGCTACCGGGTGGGTGTGGGGCTTGGAGCAATGGGGCTGCGAGTATTCATCGGGGTTGGCACTTTGATCGTGGGCAGGGGCAGCACGGGCTGCGTGGAATTTTCCGGGATTTTCCATCGTAGAGGCGCGTTGGCCGCCGTGATGACTAGGGTTTTCAGGTCTTTGCCATCCGCATTGACGATCTTCAGCACCCCGGACGGGCTATCCTTTTGCGGTATCTCAAGATAGGCAAGCTGGCTGCCATCCGGAGACCAGACCAGGCGGGTCGGGATGCCGCTGACTGGCGCAAGAGTTTTGATCTGAGCGCCATCCCGGCTGACAATCACCAATGCCTTCTGCGCCACACCATAAGCGATGAATTGCCGGCCATCGGGTGTCCAGGCCAGGGCGTCCCCTGAGACCGGCACTTTCAGGGCTGTGTGTTTAACGAACGATTGTTTTCCGTCAACCCCTACGACAACGATCCCGGGGTTATTCAAATCAGAGGAGTAGTAGGCGATCTGGCGGCTGTCTGGCGACCAGGCGATGACGCTAAGACCGGCATCTTCGGAAAGTTTTTTCAGTCCCGTGCCATCCGGTTTAATGATGTATGGGCGGTTGTCGCCATAGAAAGCAATCCATTGACCGTCCGGAGACCAGGAAACGGTGGTATTGCTATCCGGGATAATGGAGGCGGTCTGGTCATTCGTCACCCGGATTTGACCAGAACCATCCGCACGGATAAGATAAATTCCGATCACAGGATTAGCGTCATTCGGCCCGACTATGGCGGTGTAAGACAACCAGTTATTATCCGGCGCCCAGTCGACTTCCCAGATCGGGCTTACGCTTTGATCAATCACAGTTCTCTGCGCTGAGCCATTTACATTCGCTATATAAAGAGAATTGGCGGATTTTGTCTTTACATCCTGTACACGATAGGCATACTTTAATCCATCCGGTGAAAGTTCAGGGGCAAGACAATTCTCAGGCACGGTATTTGTAAGCAGGAGGGCAGCACCGCCGCTTGCGCTGACCTGTTTGACGGCGCAGGATGTCGAATCGAAGAAGAGGATGGATGAAGAATCCGGGTTAAGGGTCGGGGTGGGAGAGACCAGAGGGATGAGCGTCGGGCGCAGAGTGGGCGGCGGGACCGGGGTGAGGGTCGCCTGGGGGGTGTTAGTGGCAGCCGGGGTCGCAGATGGCTGGGTGGCGACAGGTAAGGGCGGAGGCAGGGTCGGGCTGGCCGGCTTCGGACCGAAGTAATCCCACAACTGGAATCCGGCTATGCCAAGGACCAGTAATACCGCGATGACCATCAGCCCGATTTCCAGTCCAGAAAATCGTCTTCGTGGCTTTTCTTCGGGAGTGATGACTGCTTCTTTCAACGGCGGGAATGGCGGTTGTGGAGGTCCGGAAGCCGCTGGAGATTTCGGGACAGGATCTGGCGAGGGATGAGGTTCGGTAAGGAGAGCATCCATCTGCTGTCTCAAGGCAGCAGCAGGTTCGGCAGCTGTTTCGGTGCCGGTCTTGGCCGGAGGCGGTGTGGCAGCCGGCGGTGGGACAGGCAACGGGCCAGTTTGATGGACTTCGTCTGGTTTTTGATCCAGCCGGGCACTTCGCAGGATGGACCGGTCAATCCTGTCAGATGGCGGGGATGTCTGGACGGGGGGTTTCTCCGTGCGAGCGGGAGGCGCCGCCGGGGGTGGGACGGCAACCGGTTTCGCTACCGGTGGAAGCTCCTTTGCAGGTTCTTCCGGAACGTAAGCCAGCGGCGCAGTCTGGATCATGGACCGGTCAACCTCGGTGGATGAGACCGGTGCAGGAGTCGCTGTAGGCGGCTGGCTGGCTGGCAGCGACTCCGGTGGTAACCCGTCGGGGGGCATTTCAAGCCGTGCAGTCCGGATCAGGGAACGGTCGATCCTGTCGGGTGGCGGTGGAAGTGGAGCAGACTGGATCTGCGATCGATCTACTGGAGGGGAAGGAGGGGGCGCTGGTTTCGCCGGAGGCGGAGACTCCTCTGGGAGTTCGTCAGGCAAAAATATCAGGCGGGCAGTTTGAATGGACGAGCGGTCAACAGCGGAAGTTGATTCCTTCGGTGCAAGTGGGGGTTCATCCCTGGCGGCTGGCATCGCCGGAGGGCTGGCTGTTTCCCCCCTCTGCCGCGCGCGTAACCGCTCAAGTGAATGTTGCAATTTTTGGCTGTCGGGATTGAACTTCAGAGCCTGCTCAAGGGTGGTCAGCCGTTGGGCATCATTCATTGTTTCTGAAAGCCACAACCATGCCATCTCGTTACGAGGGTCGGTTTTGACAAGATGATACAGCAGCCCGCGAGCCTCATTGTACTTCCCCGCTTTGACCAGACTAATCGCCTGCTGGAGTGTATCGTCAGCCATCAGATACCTCGTCCAAAAAATACCGGTTTCTTATGATTTTAGCATCAAATTCACCCCCGGCGCTAACGACCTTTTATATCAATTATGCAAATTCGTCAAGTCTATTTAGGCAGGTTATGGTTTTTCCAGACCGTGGGCTTCGAGCAGTGGCGCGTTGTTGAGGATGTCCATCGTCTGCCCATCGGCGACAATCCGACCCTCGTCCATCACCACCGTGCGGGGGAACAATTCCTTGACCATTGCCATATCGTGCGTGGACACCAGCATCGTAATGGGCAGATCGCTCAGCAGATGGATCAGCGTCCGACGGGCGCGCGGGTCAAGACCGGCAGAGGGTTCGTCCAGCACCAGGATCTTCGGGTGCATGGACAAGACCGTTGCAATGGCAATTCGTTTCTTCTCGCCGGCACTCAAGTGATGGGAGAGGCGGTCCTTGTAATTCGTCATCCTGACCTGTTCAAGCGCTTCCTCCACCCGCGCGCGGACCTCACCTTCGGGCAAGCCCATATGAAGCGGACCGAACGCGACATCTTCGAACACCGTCGGCGAGAAGAGCTGGTCATCGGGATTCTGGAAGACCAGCCCCACGGCAGCCCGGATCACGGGAAGGTTCTTCTCGTTTAACGGCAGACCGGCAACGGAGAGCCCGCCCCGCCCGGACAAAATCCCGTTCAGGTGCAGGATCAGCGTGCTCTTTCCCGCCCCGTTGGGTCCGACCAGCGCCACTTTATCCCCCTCAGAGAGATTAAGGGTCACCCCCTGCAGGGCAACATGTCCGTCGGGATAACTGAAATGCAGGTCTGTCACCTGCAAAACGTCGCCACCGCTTTCGGGGAAAGCAAAATCGTATGAAGTCTGGTGTGTGATCGGCATAAAAACCTGCGGAACTATAGATGCCCTGCAATTTGCAGGAGGAGCATGGCGGTCATCGCCACCGCGCCGGCCAGCCAATCGGTGCGGGTCATGACGTGCGGGTGAAGGGTGCGGATATGCCCAGTGTAGCCGCGCGCCAACATGGCATTATAGATGCGGTCGCTGCGCTCGTAGCTTCGTAAAAAGAGCTGTCCTGCCATGTGACCTGCGATCTGCCCGCGCCAGAACAGCGAGCCGCCGCTTTTTTGGCCGGGCAGGGTGGCACTGCGCGCTTCACGCGCGCGCATCAGCCGGAAGACTTCGTCGGTCAGGACGAACAGATAGCGGTACAGGAAGGCGACGATCGTGGTCAGCATCACCGGAACGTGCAGGTGCTCGAGCGCGTGGATCAGGTCGGGGAACTGTGTCACCGCAACGAGCAGGATGGCTGCCTGGATGGAAAGCCACGACCGGATGACGATGCTTACGAACCGGAGCAGACCCTGCGTAGTGGCGGTCAATTCCTGCGGTCCAATCTGCCATGTCCATAGCGGACTGCCGGGGACGCTGAAGATGGCGGTGATGGCAGCCAGCGCAAACGGCAGGGCGATGAACGAGCGCCGCAAGGTGAATCCCGCCCCCAGTCCGGAGAGCAGGCTAGCGGCGAGGATGAATCCCAAGGCGATGAGGAAAGCCAGCCAGGCGCCATCGGGCAGAAGCACGACCGCCAGGATAAAACCCACGGCAACCAGCACCTTGACCCGCGGGTTGAGGCGGTGCATCAGGCTTTCGCCGGCGTGATAACGGTCAAATGCGTCTGAGTGCATGTGTCAAGAATTTCATGCTGGTTTGCGCAGCGCCCGTCCCAGCAT
>JBGPQJ010000099.1:0-11618 GCA_041488995.1 Anaerolineae bacterium | reverse complement strand
GCGAAGTTCTATTGAGCCTTTGAACAACGGAGGTGCAGACATGGATGCAAGCAATACATCTCGCAGCAAGACAATGAATCTCATCGTATATTTCGTGCTTTCCTACGTACTTTCGTGGTCGATAGCGATTCCATTGGCATTGGCGCACCAGGGAATCATTCCTCCCGTTCTTCCCTCATGGGCGCACTACTTGGTCGCGTATGGGCCTGCGCTCTCCGCCTTGATCGTTACGTGGATCTATGAAGAAAGGTCTGGTTTGAGTGACATCGCCTCCCGAATTGGCATGTGGAATGTTCGTCCCATCTGGTGGCTTGTCGCTCTGTCACCTCTTGTCCTAGGATTCGTAGTCGTCGTGATCCTGAACGCGGTCACAGGGAGCGAGATACGTCTGTCCGATTTGGGAGTGGTTCAATTCCTTCCCCCGTTAGGCGCTGGAGCCCTGGTCTTATGGATCCTTACGTTCGGGATCGGCGAGGAGATAGGCTGGCGCGGTTACGCTTTACCGCGCCTCCAAAAGGGTCGAAGCGCTCTCCTTGCGACCATCATCCTCGCAATTTTCTGGGCTCTCTGGCATCTCCCGGCATTCTTTTACCTTTTCGACCCAGCGATCGCAATTGGATGGCTCATTGGTCTATTCGCCGGAGCGGTCGTATTTACGTGGCTCTTCAACAGCTCGGGTGGAAGTATCTTCATTATTGCGATCTGGCATGGGTGTTTCAATTTCATATCCTCATCGGATGCTGGAAGCGGGATGCTCTCAGCCGTGGTCAGCACCATCGTCATGATTTGGGCAGTTGTCGTTATCGTGATCTTCAAACCGGCCACTCTGTCTCATTCGAGCAAGATTGAAATATAGGGTTCACAGGATGGAGACACTCGAGAAATAGAACTTCGCCTAACCACTCGCTGTAGCCGACGTTAGGCTTCGTTTGTCATCGTTTTGACAGCGCGCCTGGCCTCGAACTGCATCGCGACGTAAGGAGACGGGCTTGCTATCGCTGTGATCGTCGCAACAGCAGGTCAGACACAAAATAAGTCAATGCGCCAATCACTAGAACTAATTTGAAAACAGCGATTGGTACATCAATTAGCGCAAGTGTGCCAAAGTAAACACTAATCCCGCTGAGTGTCAACATGCTAACGACAAATGCGTTTCGCGCTGCTTTATCATTAATCTCTTGTGTGCGCTCATCTCGGCGAAGGGCTGTGATGCCGAATTCAGGATGAACCGAATACCGTCCACTTCGCGGTGCCCATAAAAATAAGGCAAACGTAAGCCCACCGATAAGAATAGCCGCCCACCATGGAGAGCCAGTGACCGCAAAGAGTGCGCCGAATGCCACAGAAATTATAGTTCGACTAATATAATATGGTGTCATGCCAGTCATGATTATCCTCCCCGGCTATCTTCGAGCCAGAATATTTTCTCAAAGGGTGTATCCAGCGCTGAAGCCAATTCCAGAGCCAGTTTTGCTGACGGCACGAATTTTCCCTTCTCGACAGCAATAATGGTCTGGCGTGTCACACCTACTGTATCAGCAAGGGATTCTTGGGTGAGATTATTTTGGAGACGAATTTCTTTCAGGCAATTGTGAAGATTCATAGGCTTCACTCGATGTAAAGTATAGCTTACATTATAAGCCAATCGCGCACCATGTCAAGTATGGCTTACATCGCTGACTCGTCCATATTCAAAACGCGCCCAACCGCGTGTAGTGGACCCTTGGACGAGCGCCAAGGACAGGCAGTGGGGAATGCGTAGCATCCCACTAATGTGGGTTTATACTACGCCTACCTGGGCCTGCCTGTCCTGGCGGACAGTCCAGGGCGGCAAAGTGCAGGCAGGCAGTGTCCCGTTCCCCCTTCGGGGATCCTCCGCGATCGACAGCGAGTCCAAGCCTGCCACACTGCCACTACCCTAAAGGGTGCTGCGCGATCCCCAACGGGGACGATGGTGCACACCGTTGGGCGGCTTCCGCAAAGAGGTAGATCATGAAAAAACTGTTTCTTCGGATAATAATCTTTGGTGCCATGGGATTGGCATTGCTGTGCGTTGCTGTCGTGGGCATTTCTACTTTGAGCAATCTCAATCTACCGACCCATTCACAAGTTACAGACCATCTCTCAGATCTGGAAAAAGCACGCCTGGCTGAGGCCATCCATCTGCGTCAGACCTTGGGCGATACGGTTTGGCCAGGCTGGGGACGTCTAGATATTCCCATCATTGTCTACAATGAGGAATATGCTTTTCTCGTAGGTTATCCCAACCCGCCTGCCGGGTGGGTGAAAATGCCGCAAGGTGAGCCGCGCGGCGGTCCGTGGGAAGCCGTTCCAGATGACACCTTTGAGGACCAGGTCTACTATCGCCAGCGATTGGCAAATCCAGAAATCACGCCCGAGAACTTTACCGTGCGGGTGGGCGAGCGTTGGGTCGCGACGATGGAGACGAAAGAGTACATGGAGATCAACTTCTATGTTCAATTTCGGAAGCAGTTTCCTTCGATCCTTCAACCCATCTTTCCCTACCGCCTGGTCTGGGGTCTACTCATGGGTGAGACCGAGACCTATATTGGCGGCCTTGAACATGAGACTTTCCATGCGTTTCAGGGAAGCGTGGTCCCTTCTCGCCTAGCTGAGGCCGAAATTGCCAATCGAAGTGGAAATCAGTATCCCTGGCAAGACCCAACCCTAGATGAAGACTGGCAAAATGAGCTAGACCTGTTAGTACGAGCAGTTCGAGCTCAATCGAACGAGGAGACCGCAGACCTGGTTCGCCAATTCCTGGCTTTGAGGGACAAACGACGTGCAACCACCGGGTTAAACCAGGATCTAGTGAACTACGAACGCCAACGTGAATGGTTGGAAGGTCTGGCAAAGTATGCCGAATTGTCTATCGGGCGGTTGGCTGGCACAACTCCTGGCTACACTGCTCTGCCGGCACTGACCGCTGATCCCGGTTTTAGGGAATACACGACCCGTGAACAGTACTGGTCGGGACAGATTGACGAAGTGCGGCGAACAGCAGGGCGTGAAGGTGAGACCCGTTTCTATTACAGCGGCATGGCTCAGGCTGTGCTGTTAGACCGCCTACTGCCTGATTGGAAAGAGCGAATTTTCAATCCAGAAGTAATGCTGGAAGACTTGTTGCGACAGGCCACCGTGCAACCATAACAGGTGTAACAGAACATCGGCTTATGAGTCGAGTAGGTGCACCAGATCAAGTCGCCACCCAACCCCGTGTGCAGCATCAGGCACAGGTCCACACCTTTTTACCAAGCGGCTTCATCCAGCGCGTCAATCGAGCCGGGCGGTGGACCTTCTGCGTTAGTAATGAGGATATCCAGACCGCTAAAAGCCCCGGCAGTCCCTTTGACGAGTTTTTCGGGAATCTCCGGCAGACTGATGTCTCCTGCAAGGCGGACCACCTGTGCACCTGTTTCCATGCTCATCTTCCCAGCCGCGTTTTTAATCTTCACTTCATCACGGCCGTTAATCGTCACCTTGCAGCCTTCTTTCGCAAGTGCGAACAAAGCGGCATAACCGAGTCCGCGAGAAGCACCGGTGACGAGCACGTGTTTGTCTTTCAATCCAAGATCCATTTAATTCTCCTCTCCATGTTCCTGCAAATAGAACGCGATCCCCGTTATCGGAGATCGCGTTCTATTTCATAAAGGTAATTTTACATCAAGCGAACAAATTGTCCGCCATGCGTTTGAGCGTTTCCACACCGCGCACTTCCGTTTCATAAAGCGGAATGAAGGAACGCACCATGCCATCGAACTTTTCCCAAATATCGTCCATGTAGCGATCCTGCATCGCCACGCGGTTCTTGACAAACTCCGGCGACTTGTCATTAACCTGGTTTTTGTCGATCAACATGTTGACGATCACGCCGCCGACCGGGATACCAAAATCGTGGAACCAGCCGATGAAGCGCGTGATCACTGCAATTGGCAGGGCTTCCGGCAGGGTGACAAAGAAGAAGGAGGTCCTGGCCGGGTCGGTCAGCATTTCGCGCGCTTTGCCCATGCGGTCGCGGAATGCAACCAGATAATCCATCAGCGGGTCCTTTTCCTTCTTCTTGGTGAATGAAAGCAATTCCCGCAGGGAACGGGCTTCGTCGCGGCTCTTGAGCATTTTGTTGACCCACAACGAATAGACCTGCGACATACCCAGCAGGCGGCGGGCATTGGCCGTGGGCGCGGTGTCGAACACGTACACGTCATATTCGCTGCCCAGCATTAGATCCACCATATTTTCAAACATGGCCGATTCTTCAAAGGCCGGGTTCATCGTGGCCGATTCGATGAAGTCTTCGGCCTTGGTGGAAATATCCGCAAATTTCAGGAACCACTGGATTTTTTCGCGGATTTCCTGCTTGGAGCGTTCAATCGTGTCTTTGGTGTCAATCTCGTAAGCCCACAGGTTGGGCACGCCGTTGACCGCCGTCGGCTGACCAAAGACGTTTTGCCCAAGCAGTCCGCTCAGGCTGTGGACGGGATTGGTGGAGGCCAGCATGACGCGCTTGCCCTGCTGCGCCAGCCAAATGGCTGTCGCGCCTGCCAGGGCGGTTTTACCCACACCGCCCTTGCCCCCGAAGAAGAGGTAACGCAAATCAGCACGCTCTTTGATGTAAGCCTGCATGGAAGTTTCGATGTCTTTCATGGCTGATTCTCCTTATTTCCCATACATGATTTCAGCCAGCCGCCGAATCATATCCAGGCCGGTCACATCGCGTTCAAGCTCCGGAACGTGTGCCACTACCTGTTGACCAAACATAGTTTTGATCTGCTCAAGGTATTTGTCCTGCATCTCGATGCGGTTCTTCAGGTAGGGCGGGATGTTTTGTTGAAGCAGTTCGCGCGGCACCACGCGGTTGACCACGTAGCCCATAATCGGCACGTCGAACTTGGCGAACAATTCCGCCGCCTTGCTGGTGTCGATTAGAATCATTTCTTCGGGGATGATGACAAAGAAGAAACCGGTCTTTTCTTTATCAGTCAGAATACTCGACGAAGCGTTGATGCGGGTGCGAATGTACTGGAGTTCCGTGAGAATCTGGTCTTCTTCCGTTTCCTTCTGGCGCTTCATGCGCGAGACCATTTCCTCATATTCGCGCATTTCCTCGCGCAGTTTGGTGATCTTGTTGATCCACTCGTCGTACACTTTCGCCATGCTCAGGTAATAAAGCGCATGGCCAAGCGGGACGAGGTCGTAGATATAGTAATCGTAGTCGCCGCCCACAACAATGTCCACTACCGCGTCGAAGATGGCGCTTTCCTCCATGGCGGGTTCAGCAGAAGCAGCCTGGATGTACTGCTCTATTTCATCTGGCACAGCATCGAAACCGTACATATCCAGAATCTTCTGGCGGATTTCGTTTTGATACGTCTTGATGTGCTTGTCGGCGTCAATCTCCTGCGCCCAAAGGTTGTCCATGATCTTGACAGGCCCCTTGCCGAAGATGTCTTTTTGGAAAATATCTGACAGACTGGCTTGTGGGTCCACCGAAAAGACCAGCACCTTCTTGCCCTGTTGGGCAAGCCAATATGCCGTTGCGGCGGAGAAGGTTGTCTTGCCCAAACCGCCTTTGCCGCCGAACATGATGTAGCGGCGTTTGGGGTGTTCTTCAAAGATCTTTTTCAGTGACATGACAGCGGCTCCTAGAACATCGCGTCTGAAACATCTTTCTCTCGCAACAGGCGCCGCTTCCAGGTCGCAATTTGCGGCACAACGTACGGCAACAGACGCAGGCTGTAGTACGGCGGCAAGATCGGGATGCCGATCATATCGCCCATCGTGATGAGGATGAACAGGTGCTCCATGCTGGCGCGCGTCCGCAGGGCATAGCGGCTCATATCATGCGACGCCATGCCGTAGATCACCTCCTGCATGTTTTGCAAAAAACCTTTCTTTTTCGGCTTTTCGGGAGTATCGCTCATTGCATTGATCCTTTCTGAATTGGTTTCAAGCCATCAAACGGCTAAAGGCCTTCAAGATGGTAATCGTGTTCGTCGCTAAATTCGCGCTCGCGTAATACACGGCGTTTCCATGTGGAGATATGGGGAACAAGATAAGGTAAAAGACGCAAACTATAATATGGGGGCAAAATGGGCACCCCAAGCATATCTCCCACTGTTCCCAACATAAACATGCTTTCCAAACTAGCGCGCATCTCCAGCGCATGTTCAGCAATCTCCATGCCGAACATGCCGTATAAAAATTCCCGTACAACCTGCCAGCGGCGCGACTTTTTTTCAGGTTGAGTCTGACTGCGTTTCATATTATACTCACATGTACTTGTAAGATCCGAGGTGTCATGTGAACTCACAGTATATTGTTATTATTGCCGTCGCCATTTTCATGGGCTGGTTTGCCCTGGGCATGATCTACAACCTGCGGCGCGGCGATGCGCTTCTCAAGTGGATGCAGGACGGCCTGCCGCTCATCGGCCAGCGCACCACCTTTCGCTGGCTGGGCACCTCCGTCGCCGAAATGGGCATTGCCCGAGCCAAACGTCCCTTTCAGCGCCTCGACACCTTGCTCGTTCTCAAACCGCGCGATGTTTTTTGGATGACGATTCTCGCGCTCTTTCAGGGACGCGACGATGTGCTGATCTTCCGTGCTTACCTCAGCACACCTCCTCTTTTGGATCTCGAGCTGGCTGACCCGAAAACCTGGAGCGGACGCACTGCCTTGAGTCAAGTCACCAAGCGAGGTTGGGAAGGCGCGGACTATCAGGGTTTGCGCCTGATGGCGCCTAAAGGACTGCTCAACCTGGCGGTCACAACCCTCGACCATCTAACCGCTCCCATGCAATCCTTGTCCCCGCGCTACGTTCGCTTCAGCCTGCGCAAGACTGCGCCTAACCTCGAAATTCATGTCCCGTTTCCGCATCCCCGCGCTACGGATGCAAAGAATTACTTCCAGTCCCTGTGTGAATTGGGGCGTGCCATTGGCGAACGCGGATGATTCGATAACGGAATTCAGGCCGAAGGGAAGGGAGACGCGGCTTCGCGTCTCCCTTTTTTTGTTTATCGCCCTGGTGGTTAATCTGCAGCTGCTGTCGCTTTATTCGCAGGGGTTTTGGAATAACGCCGATAGGCTTGATAGCCGTCCCAACCGATGACCAGCGCGGTCAGGAACAGCAACAGGGCAATCACGATCATCGCCCACGCGCCTGCCGCGGCCGTGCCGCCTTTTGGCACGATGGTTACGAACAGATTGCGCGCCGTTACCAGTGTGGCGGCCAGCGTGGTGATGTACATGAACAACATCGGCCACAAAGCATAGGATGGATTCTTCTTTTGTTCCTTGAGCCAGACGGTCACAATCAGCAGGCTGAGCGCTGCCATCAACTGATTGGCCGCGCCGAACAACTGCCACAGGTAAACCCATGTGCCAGTCAGAACGAGCAATATGGTTAGCACCATCGAGGTGACAGTTGAGACGTGCATGTTCTTTAACAAAGGCATCGCCTCTCCAGCCCACTCGGAGAGAGTGACACGCATGACGCGGAAGACCAGTTGGGTTACGGTCAACACAATGATCATGAAGGTGCCAAAGCCGAGGGCTGTGCCGAACAGCTTGAAGCCGTCGCCGAATAGAACTGTCAGCAGGCTGCCGATCCCGGCCGCAAAGCGACCCGCGCCTCCGCCTGTTCCCGCGATGGAAACGGCCACCAGCGCCAGTAGAGCCAGCGTATTTTCGGTGAACATCGCGCCGCCGCCGACGGGCAGGCCATCTGTCTCATATTCCAACTGGCGGGCAGTGCCAATCGAGCCAACCAGGGCGTGCCAGCCTGAGATGGAACCGCAGGCGATGGTCACGAACAACATCGGCCAGAGCGGCTGCCAGGCTTTGCCCGCTACCGGCAGCCAGGGTTGTGATTTGACCGCTTCCAATGCGAAAGCGCCAACAGCTGGCTTGATGAAGGGCGCCAGCACCGCACCGATGGCGCTGAGGCCAATGGCCAGCAACGTGACCCAGAACCCGATGTAGTTGACCGGCTGGGCGAACCTCCAGATGGGCAAAGTCGCGGCCAGATAGGAGAAGACCAGCAGGAAAAACGCCCAGAACAGATAGGAAGGCAACGTCTTGATCTCGCCTGTATCGGCGTTATAGACACCTGTGGTCGGCCGCTTGCCTTCCGCATCGGCTGCAGGGACGCGCGGATCGGCGTTGGTCGGATCGGTAACAACCATCACCGCATTGCCGCCGCTTATAGTGTCAACAACCTTGTTGAATCCAACCACGACGGAACTGATGGGGCCTTGTGTGAAATCCAGCTTCCCTTCTGCATTAACTGCACCGAAAGGACCAAAGACCATTGCCGCCACCGTCACGACGACCACGATGGCCGTCACCAAAATCAGATCCATCTTCCACTTGTAAAGCATCTGACCGGCCAATACGCCCATGATACCCAGCATGATGATGCCAAAGGGCACGTCTGGCCGGGCAGCCATTAAGGCTGCCATAATGCCCATGAAAGCGCCAGCTACCAACAGCAGGTAGAAGAAGATGAACGCGAACAGGATGGTGCGCGTGCGAGGCGCGATCAACTTGTGGCTGATGGCGCTCAGGCTGTTGCCGTCATTGCGGACGGCGACCATGATGGCGCTGTAATCGCTGACCCAGCCGATTAAAGAAACGCCGATCAACAGCCAGACGAGCGATGGTGCCCAGCCCCACAGATTGGCCGCCGTGATGGGGCCCACAATCGGTCCCGCCGCCGCGATGGACTTGAAATGATAGCCGTACAGCACGTTGCGGCTGGTGGGCATGAAGTCCACACCGTCCATGTACATCTTGGCGGGTGTCGCCTTTTTCGCATCGGATTTGATAATGTCCCGGTCAATCCGTTTGGCGTAGAAGTTGTACGCCAAATAAATAACAATCGCTGCAATTACAACGATCCAAAGGGTATTCATAACATAATCCTCCGTTGGCATGTTGTGTTAGACGAAATTGACGGATCTATAATCATACGCGCCAATGGGATGGTTACTACATCCATCCCTGGCTTGTTAAAGGAATGACTTCTCTCCCATCTACCTCCTTCCACGAGTCTTGGCAGATCATTTAGCTCCCATCGGCTGACTCGCTAACTGGTGAGCAATCTCCTCGCTCGCAGATGACAGCATCTGACTCCCGATAAACCGGGAACCTCCATTCACAATGACCGCCGGATAATGGCGGGCGTTATATTTCAATGATTTATAGAAACCCTCAATGGATGCCGCATCAATAACCTTGAGGAGAATGCTATCGCAATGCACACGGAACATTTCCCTGACCCAATCGGAGACGACCTGATATTCCTTTATCAAGTCCTCGGGCAGACTGCTGGACAGTTGCTCCTCATGGATGCGGTTGGTGGCGCCCATTTCCCGCCAAGCCACTTCACAGTGCGTACAGTGGTAATAGACGGTGGGCGCGTATGCGATGATCTCAACCAATAAAGGTCTTTCCATTGCCGCGCTCCTTAAAAATAAAAACGCCAGAGAACACTACTGTTCCATGGCGATATGCGCACAAATTCCAACTGCGGCAATCATAAATTGTCCGGCTTGGTGATAAAACCAGTTTTCGTATCCAGGTTGCAAGAGCGACATCTGCCAGCCTCTATAAGCTGAAGCCACGCCATCTGCGCGGCTGCTCAGCTATTCGTCGCCATTGATTGATTATTAAACCTATTGTACAAATTTACACAGCGAAAGTCAACCTAATTTTGTGAACCGGGTTTGTGGATAATCCATCAGATCAGCCAGGGGCGGGCGGGATGCCGCGCGCTTTCAGCTCGACAGGCAATAAGGAGGCGTAAACAAAATCCGCGGTGGGGGTCGCAACTCCCAGTTCACGTCCCTTGTACCCGATCACGCCGATCAGCGACTCGAGCTCCGTCCTGCGGCCGGTCTCCACATCGAGCTGCATGGAGGCCTTGATGTGCGGCGCGGCGTCGTCGATGAACTTCACCGACTTCTCAACCACATCCGTATCCAGCGCAATCCCCTGCGCGCGCGCGACCGCCTCCACCTCCCACATCAGACTGAGGATCATGGCTCGCGCTTCGGGAACGGAACGAAATTCGCCCATCGGCAGGCGCGTCAGCGAGCCAAGGGCGCTAGCCGCCGAGATAAAAACGAATTTCGTCCACAGAACCTTTAGGATGTTCTCCGCGATCTCAACTGTAATTCCCGTACTCTTAAGAGCTTCATGTATCAATTGAACGCGCTCCGAAACGGAACCGTCCAACTCGCCGAAGACGATCCGCCGAAACTGCGAGACCTGTTTCACCGCACCCGGCGCTTCAAGCGCGGACGAGATATAGGTGACGCCTCCAAGGACATGTTCCACGCCGATGACTTTCCCGATCCGCTCCGGCGAGTCGATCCCATTTTGCAGGCTCATCACCACGGTCCCCGGAGCGACCGCAGGCTGGATCGCCTTGACCGAATCATCGGTGTCGTACGTCTTGACGCAGAACAGGATCAAATCCACGGGGCCTGCATCGGAGGGCCGGTCCGTTGCCTTTGCAGGGATTACGTTGAAATCCTCATGAACGCTCTTGACCCGCAGGCCGTTCGTCCGCAAAGCCTGTAAGTGCGCACCGCGCGCAATGAAGGTGACGTCGTATCCCTGCCCCGCGAGCAGACCACCATAATAGGCCCCCACTCCCCCGCTCCCCATGATCATTATTTTCATGATGAACCTCCTGAACCAATCCATTCAAGGATGAACCACGAAATGATATCGATCTTGTGCCCGATGATACCCCCAATTTCAGGAATTGAGTCCATGTGGGTAATGAGGGTGGCAAAAAAGATGGGCTCAGGAACTCCTCACCACAGAGACCACCGAACTCACAGAGAAGAAAAGAACATCTGTATTCCGTATGTCTTGTGGAGCGCTGACCGCCCAGACGACCTGATCAGTTGATGCCCGCCCAGCCTTTCGGAGGGCGAACCTTCACAAGGCTGCTTGACCTTGCTGGTTGAAAGCCGTAGAATATTCAAAGTTATTAATCTTCCACCGTATAATGTCCGAAAGGCTTTCGGACATTATACGGACTGTCCATAGGGCGTTATACCGTCCGTAAAACCCCAGTTAGGATGTTCGGTCAATGGGTAATGGGATAAGAGAATTTTATAATATATGAATGATTCTTGGCTAAGCGGGATTGCCTATGAAAGGTTTATGGGCCGTTGGAGCACTCTCATTGCTCAAAAATTTTTGAATTGGCTTGCTATCTCTCCTGCTCGCAGTTGGTTAGACGTTGGTTGTGGCACAGGTTCTCTTACCAAACTTATTCTTGAGATACATCAGCCCAAAGAAATTATTTCAGTTGATTCATCCAGTGATTTTATTTCACATGCACAACGTTCGATAACCAATCCAAATGTACATTTTATGGTTGGTCTAGCCCAATCACTAGAACTTGATTCGAATTCCATTGATGCCGTTGTGTCTGGACTTGTTCTCAATTTTGTTCCACAACCTAAAGATGCAATCTTGGAAATGTTGAGAGTAACGAAGCCTGACGGTAAAATCGGGATATTCCTTTGGGATTATGCGGATGGCATGCAAATGTTACGTTATTTTTGGGATGCCGCTGT
>JBGPQJ010000098.1:0-11640 GCA_041488995.1 Anaerolineae bacterium | reverse complement strand
GCATCTATTATTTTTACAACTATCCCGACCCTGAAAAAACACTCGGGATCGCCGCAGATATCAATCGAACGTCCCCGGCACGCGAAGAGGAGATCCGCTCGGGCACGCGCCTGTGGGAACGCCGCCCGAATGACCATGATTTCATGTATTTGCGGCTGGGGATCAGCACGCGTCTGTCCACGGTGATCTACAAGATCTCCGACAATGAGAAGACCGAAAGCCCATTGATGCGCGAGGCGACCCGCCTGGCGGAGGACTCGCGCCTGCTGTTTGACGTGCCGGTGACCATCCCGATCATTCTGGTGACCGATGAGACCGAGAAGAAAAAGGTCGAATCCAAAAAGCAGGAAGAGGAAGGCAAAGAGGAGCAGGCGCAGGAATCAAAGGGCATCACCATCCGCCATTCCATTGGCATTACGGGAAAATCTTCCGAAAAGGTCCATGCCTATGTGCGGACGATGCTGGTGGATTATGCCGCCTTCCAATCACCGCAGGACACCATGCTCTATGTCGCCGGAACAAGCGAAGCACGGCAGTACTGGCGCTGGGCCTATGCCCTGCCCCACTGCAAGGGGTCCGACAAGACCGAAACGCTGTTGTTCGAAGACGACGAAAAGCCCGGCGAGAACGAAGCCGACAACATGCGCCTGTTCTGGAAGAATATCCGCACCATCCTGGAGCGCCGCCGCATGCGCCTACAGGACAAGGAAAGCGGCGCGGACGTCAAGCTGCCATTCATGCTGGTGGTGGTGGATGCCATCACTCCCGCCCCAGGCTGGTCCTGCCTGCACGACCTGGAGGGCGAGGCGGCCATCTCCACCATCCTGATGGACGGCCAGATGCTGGGTGCCGGCATCCTCTTCCTGGTGCCAGACCGCTCGAAAGTCCCCAGCCGATGCCTGTCGGTGGTCGAGGTGGACGAT
Source organism: Anaerolineae bacterium (assembly GCA_041488995.1). Taxonomy (GTDB): domain Bacteria; phylum Chloroflexota; class Anaerolineae; order Anaerolineales; family Villigracilaceae; genus JBGPQJ01. The sequence goes on along the minus strand of JBGPQJ010000098.1, from coordinate 10,717 downwards.
GACCCGGTGGACGAAAACGCTGTCGTCTTCCGCTACGCCGAGACCGGCTTCAACTCGGTATTGTATGTGGGCAATACCAAGCTGGTCTCCACGCATGAAAAGGCACGCGAATTCTCCCGCAACCTCGAAATGGTCGACGTGCGCCGTGGTTATGGCTCCAGTCTGGCCGCCACGGTGACATTAATGGAAATGCTGAACGTCACTACCCTCGACCAGCTACAGCAGATGGCCCAGGAGAACTGGCGCCGCAGCATGGATCCAAAATTGGCTGACTGGTTGTATGCTGCCGTCGGCTTGCTCTCGGGCAATGAGCCGCGCGTGCTGACCTTCTCTGCCAAAGCAGACGGCGTGCATGGTATTATCGCCGGCTCAACCGGTTCCGGCAAATCCGAACTGCTCATGACTCTCATTATCGGGCTGGCGCTTAACTTCAACCCGACCGTACTTAACTTCGTGCTGGTCGACTATAAAGGCGGATCGGCATTTGAGCCGTTCAAACGACTGCCGCATAAAGTGGACATCGTCACCAACCTCGACCAGTCCGCCACGGCACGCGTGTTCGCCTCGATCATTGCCGAACTCGACCGCCGGCAAAGGCTCAATACATACACCAATTCGAAGGATATTGTTCACTACCGCCGCAAGGGCTTGAACCTCGAGCCTGACCGCCCGCCCTACCCGCACCTGTTCATCATCATTGACGAGTTCGCAGAAATGATCTCCGGGAACGCTGAATACAAGGCGCAACTGGAAAGCATCACCCGCCTGGGCCGCGCCTTGGGCGTGACCCTGATCCTTGCCGCCCAGCGCCCGGTGGGTGTCACCGACCAGATGCGCGCCAACATCAAGTTCCGTATCAGTCTGCGCGTGGAAACTCCCGATGACAGCCGCGAGGTGCTGCGCCGCGCGGATGCCGCATTCCTGCCGCCTGGCATCCCGGGACGCGGGTATCTGCAGATCGGTAACGAAAACATCGAGCTGATCCAGACCGCCTACACCGGTGGTGATTACAAAGGCCCCCAGGAAGAGAACGCCGTACCGAATGTGATCTGGGTGGACCGCCCGCGCAAATCCGCGGCGCAGAAGGCCACCGAACCGCCAAAACTGTATGACGTCATCGTCGAAATGATGGCTTCATTGGCTCAGCAGGAATCGCGCCCGCAGTGGCGGCCCTGGCCGGAGTTCCTGCCGATGCAAATCGGCACCAACGTGCTCAGCCTGCAGACCCCTCTCGATATCGCCTACATGAACGACGCGGACATCAACATGCTGCGGACCAACGACTCCGAAAAGGTGGCCGGCTTGTCCTTGAACGAAAAAGCAACGACCTTCTGGGAAGGTGATTTCCAGTGGGAGGGAGCCGGCTGGGGTAAAAGCGCCATGCGCCCACTGATTGGTCTCGTGGACAACCCCTACCAGGCCAGCCAGAAACCCCTTAAAGTTGACTTCCCCAACGGTCATGCCGTGGTATTCGGCGCTTCAGGGCGCGGAAAAACCACCTTCCTGCGCACTGTCATCACCAGCCTGGCGCTGACCCATTCACCGGATGAACTGCACGTATACATCCTGGACTTCGGTGGGCGGGCGATGTCCATTCTGAGCGACCTGCCGCATGTCGGCGCGGTCGTCACCTCCGAGGAGGAAGAACGCGTACTGCGGGCGCTGCGCAAAGTCAACGACATCATCGACCAGCGCCAGGTGCTCTTCAGCGAGGCCAAGGTCAACAGCCTGGATTCTTACAACCTGGCCCATCCCGATAAACCACTTCCGGCGGTTTTGGTCGTCATCGACAACTTCGCCGAGTTCAAGGAATATTACGAAGGACTGATGGGACCACTGATCTCCCTGGTGCGCGAGTCGCGCGCCTACGGCGTGCACTTCCTGTTCTCGGCGGACACGCCCAATTCGCTTACCGGAAAGCTGTACAACCTGATTACCGAGCGCTTCACCCTCAAGCTTTCCGATCCCAGCGAATATGCCGACATCGTCGGGCGCGGCGTCCCGGCCGATCTGAGCGCGGTGCCCGGCCGCGGTTATGTGCGGGTCGGCAGCATGCCGCTCGAGTTCCAAACGGCGCTGACCTTCACGCCCGAGGAGGGCGACCCCGGCGGGCTGAGCAAAGTCAGCAAGATGTGCATACGCATGGCGGATCTCTGGGAAGGCAAATGGAAAGGCGAGAAGCCGTCCACCGTCGAAACCCTGCCGCTGCGCTACTCACTGGATAACTTGATCAAACAGGTGACACTGCCTGAAGTACGCCGCATCTACGCCGTGATGGGCATCGACGACCGCACGCTGGGACCCGCCGTGATCGACATCGAGCGCCAGGGACCGCACATGGTGGTTATCGGCCAGCCGTTCTCCGGCAAGACCACAACCCTGCGCACCATGATCCTCTCTGTGGCGGCCAGCTACTCGCCCGACGAAGTCATGATGGTGTTGATCGACTTCTCGCGCAAGCTGTGGAAGGGCAGCCAGACCTCGCTGGCCAACCTGCCACATGTGGTGCAGACCATCGACGACATCGAGCAGCTGGATGATTTCCTTGAGAACATGAAGGTCGAGTGCGCCGAGTTCGACACGAAGCCCAAGCGGCGCAAGATCATGATCTTCATCGACGACTACGATGCCTTTACCGAAGAGGCGAGCCGCAAGAAGATGTCCTTCTTCGAAAACATCTCGATGCTCATCCGCAAATACCAGACCGCCGGCGTGATCCTGATCGTGGCCGGCTCGCTGGGAATCATGAGCTCGTCCGATGACCTGCGCAAGGTATACGCGGCGCCCAACTTCGGCATCGCGCTGAGGAGCGCCGACGCGGTCAACCGGCTGAATGGCAAATTCCCGCGCAGCCTGGCGGAGGCCGAACTGCCAATGGGCCGCGCCTTCACCGTCCGCTCGGGCATCACCAACATGCTGCAGATCGCCACACCGTATGCCAACGACGAGGATGTCGAAGGCTCGCTCGACCTGTGGGTGAACCGCATCAAGGAACGCTACCCTCAGAAGAACGTCTCCTGGCTGTCCGGCGGCAAGCCGAAGAAGGCAGCCGAGCAAGGTGCCACAGCAGGCACTCCTGCGACACCTGCAGGCCCGGACCTGACCAAGTACAACATACCCGACATCAAGAAGCGGCTTATCGAATCAGGGCTGCCAGAATCGGTGCTCAACCTGTTCTCCGACAGCGACATCATCGAGAATGCCCGGGCGATGGGCGTGCTGGATGCCAAGCCCCAGCCGGAAATCAAACCGAAGGACGAGCCGGAAGCCAAGGCGGATGCCAAGGGCAAGAAGAAGAAGGCAGGTTAAAATGAGTGATTATATTGACGTCAAGATCGATGTCTTTGAACACACCGACCAGCGGGCACGCGTGCTCGACAGCCTGACCGTCAGCGGACTGATTGAAGAAATCCTCAAGGAATTTGACGACATCTCGGCTGACACACCGGAGAAATATGCAGTCTACCTTAGAGGAATGGATCGGCCGCTCAACGCCAGTTCCACTGTCACAGAACTGGACCTCCAGCCGCAGGATGAACTGGTCTTTGAATACAAGCGCCAGACCATCCGCGAAATGCTCCAGCCGCAGCAGTATGCCGTTTTACGCGAGGAGACAACAGGAAAGACGTTTGACATCCAGTGGCAACCCGCCGTAATCGGGCGTCCCATAAATGAGGCGGAGCACAACATCATGCTGGCGGTGAATGTCCAGCTTATCCCCAACGGCATGACCATCTCGCGCAAGCACGCCCAGATCACATTTTCCGAAGGCAAGTATTACATTGAAATGCTGGCCGAGAACAACCAGCTCCTGCTGAACGGCAAGGAAATCGCGCTCAACTCTCGCAAAGAGATCAAGAACGGCGACAAGCTCCACATGGGGCGGAATAAGGTCCCGTTTACATTCATCACGCAGCAGCCTTCAAAAGCTGCGACGCACGAACCGAGATCCCAGCCAATCCCGCCGGTAGCTGCCCAGCCGACTCCCTCCCGACCGGTATCCCAATCGAAATCCCAGCCCATCTCCGCACCGCCCGTTTCATCTCAACCGGCAGCGCCTGCGGGGGATGTCGATGGAACGCACCTCGGCATGGATGAGACCATGGTATCCTTCCTGGTGATTGAGCGGGCGACCACCAAGGAGCAGCTCGGGCAGCGCATCGATATGATTGCCTACCCTTTCACATTAGGGCGAGTTCTCCCCCTCCTGAGCGTGGAACAAGAGGTCTCGAGGCGCCATGCCGAGGTGGACTTTGACCCGCGCACAAAGATATTCACCATCACTGATCTCAAGAGCACCAACGGCGTCACGATTGAAGGCACGAAAATTGAGGCCAATCGCCCTTACGAAATCAAAGCGGGAACGCGCATTGGCCTGGGCCAGACCGTTATTGTCAGGCTTGAAGTGTAGCTGGATAAAGAAACCCATTAGAAATAGATCCCCATGGATTAGCGAAGTCCCGCCTGCGCGGGACTTCGCTTCTTAAGGTTGCTCCTCAAGGAACTGCATGGCCGCGCGTGCCGCGCCAACCATACCGGCCTGCTGGCCAAGTTGCGCCAGGCGCAATTCCACCTGCGATGCCGGGACGATGACATTATGCCGCGCGATCACCGTGCGGATGCGCGCCTCCATCAGGTCAAACGAGCGCATGACCCCACCGGTCAGGACAATGCAGTCGGGCAGGAACAGGACGATCAGGTTGACCAACCCGAGGCCAATGTGGTCCGCCGCGCGTTCGATGACCCTGCTGGCCAGTGGATCTCCCCGGCGTGCAGCGGCAGCCACGATGGCGGCATCGATCCGCTGCGGGTCGCCACCTCCCAGTTCGGTCATGAGAGTCGCGTGACCGGCTGCCTGCTCCCGGGCATAGGCACCAATCGCGGTGCCGGAGGCCAGAGATTCCCAGCAGCCTTTTGCACCGCAATAACACTCCGGTCCCGCCGGGTCGAGGAGCATGTGCCCACCTTCGCAGTGTGCCCCACCGATCCCGCGGTAAATCCCGCCGTTCAGGATGAACGCCGTCCCCACGCCCGTGCCGACTGTCACCATGATGAGACGCGGCAACCCGCGCCCCGCGCCCATCCACGATTCCCCCAGCGCAGCGGCATCGGCATCGTTTTCAATCGTCACCGGCACGCGAAATCGCTCGCGCATCCGTGCGACGATATCCACGTTTTCCCAGGTGGGCAGGGTATAAGGATTTTGGATCGCACCCAGCACGCGATCGACCGGCCCGGTGGAACCAATGCCGATGGCCTGCAATTGCCCTCCCACCTGCCCCGCGACCCGGGTGATCAACCCGGCAATTTTTTCCACGCCGGCCTGGGGTCCCTGTCGGGCTTCGATGGGCGCATCCTGACAGGCGAGCAGTTCGCCATTCAGGGTCACAGCGCCCACGCGGACGTTCGTCCCGCCCAGGTCAATTCCAATGAGTATGTTCTTATTCATTTCAATTTATCAAGCATGGGAAAATTTCGCTCCAGCCCAATTGTAAGATAAAAACAAAATAAATATGCACCATAAAAACCTCACAGCCTGGGGCAAAAAGTACCCGTTATAACCCTTGTTGATCTGGATAAAAGAGCCCATATGACTCGCATAATTCTATGGTGGTGGAAAACCCGGCCGGACTGTATAGTTATCAAAGCGGGCAGCTCAATGACTGTCTCATAGAGGATTTCATGATCAAATACACCCAGCGCTGGTTTACGCTTCCCGATCGTAATTCTTATAACGGCCAGCTGCGCAAGCGCACCCTGGGCATGGTCCTGTGGGGTGTCATGCTTACCAGCCTCATCCTAGGGTTGGATAATGCCTTCCTGAAAGCCTGGCCTGCCGCAGTGCTCCTGTTTGCCCTGTCGCTCCTGTGCGTTGTGGGGCTGGAGATCAATGAGCGCGGGCAATACATCCTTGCCAGCGGACTGACCTCAACCTTTATCATCATCGCCGCATTCTACAACACGCTTGACGGCGGCGGTATCCACGACCCGGGGGTTCTGGCTTATCCGATCATCATTTTCCTCGGCAGCCTGTTGTTTGGAAAACGTGCTGCGCCTATTCTCTTCATGGCGTGCGCCGGCTCGTTGATCCTGATCGGGCTTTTGGAGATCAAAGGGTTCATCCACACTCCTTACGGCGCCGATTTGGACGACCTCCTCACGCAGGTGGTCCTGCTGGCCGCGGAAGCCTTCCTGGTCTGGATCACCATGGAGAACATCGAGATCAGCCTCAAGCGCGCCGAGGAATCGGAAATCCAATTGAAAGAATCCTATGACAAGACCCTCGAAGGATGGGCAAAGGCGCTGGAATATCGCGACCGTGAGACTGAGGGACACAGCCGCCGGGTGACCAGCCTGTGCCTGCTTCTGGCCAGCCAGCTGGGTCTTACCGAGGAAGAGCTCATCCAACTCCACCGCGGCGCCCTGCTCCACGACATCGGCAAGATGGCCATCCCTGACTCGATCCTGTTCAAGCCCGGTCCTCTGGATGACATGGAATGGGAGTTGATGCGCATGCATCCGATCTATGCCAAAGAGATGCTGGAAGGCATCCCGTATCTCAAGGAAGCCATGACCATCCCTTACTGTCACCACGAACGTTGGGACGGAAAAGGATATCCACAGGGTTTGAAAGGGGAGGAAATTCCCCTGCCCTCCAGGATTTTTACTGTCATCGACCACTGGGAAGCCCTCAATTCAGACCGTCCCTATCGGAGAGCCATGCCCAGAGAGCAGGTCCTCTGTCATATCCGGGATAACAGCGGGACGATCTATGATCCACTCATTGCGGATACATTCTTAAACATGGTGGGCGATAAGGAATTCTGCACGCTGTCCATAGCTACCACTCTGGAAAGAGATTGACCTGCCCAGAATAGTAAGCGGGTACATTCTCGCGGAACAATCTCCGGCGACGGGCAGACCAATCAGCCCGGATGTGGTCAACAAGATGGGTGACCGCACCCAGCCTCCGGCCCATCTAAAAAACCCCCATCATTTTTCAAACTGATAAGGGCCAAACCGGGGAAGCCGGTCTGCAGGCACGCGCTTCAATCTCTCGCTCTTCGGGCTGACCAGGTAAAATCCGCCATTGCGGTGCAGGAGCGGGATGCGGCGGTGCTGGTTCGCAAAGATCGCCCGCATGCGCTCGGAATGGATGGCATAACTATCGAAGATCTCCTGCCGCTGTGCAAACAGCGCATCATGGAGTTCAACGAACTGCGCGCGGTAGGTCTGGGTGACCCGGCCGATATTGCTGACCACCCAGCACTGGTTTTCAAATTCCCATTCATAAGTCAGACCCAGGAACCGGTAATCTTCAGTCACGTACGGAAAGAACGGGAACTGGCGGCAGCTGAGGGCACGATAATCACGCTGACAATGGGCTGGACCTTTGCAGGCCAGCAAGACCATCTCTTCAGGCGTCTCAGCTTGCAGGCGGGCAACATCCTCAGGACCCGCACATTCGTCGCCGCGCCACAGGTGCCACAGGTCTGTGCTCTTCTGAAGATAGTCCCATTCAGCCCGGTAGACCGCTGGAACCGCGTGGCAGATATCACAGCAGAATGGCTTTCCATTCGGGTTGAATGGCGCACATTTTTCTCCGCAATCCAGATCGGTAATTGAAGTGCTGAAACGGTCATACAGCCTGCGCATGTCCTCAAGCAGATCCGCCGGGATTAAACGTGAAACATGCTGCAGGTGCGTTGCACGCTTGCCAGTCTTCTTTCGATTCGCCAACTTGAGCTCCTGTAATGGTATTGTAGTCGAGTTCCATCAACCGAGCACAATCGGCTGAGTACTGCCGGCTTGCCCGTACCGTCAATTGGATATATAGTTATTCTAATTTCGAGCCACACCAAAATGTGAAAAAAGACTCCCCTCCGGGGAGAAGCGATCCAAGAAATTGCCGGACGCGGCAGGTCGCAATAACCAGCCAGAAATCCGTCTGCATCACTTTTTCCTGATAGACTTATAATGTGATTCCCAATATCCAAACCATAAACCGTTGCAGGTGTTTTACTCTTAGAAAGAACAGGTCTATCCGTCAATTTTCGAAAACAGTCCATTCATCAATGTCAGCGTGAGTTAGAATTCAGACATGGTCAGTACAGAACAATTCCCGGTCAGCAAGATCAAGATCAGCCTGCCAAGGCGGCGGCCGGAGATTGTTGCCCGTCAGCGCCTGGTCGAGACGCTTTACGATCAGCTGGATAAAAAGCTGATTTTGGTGGTGGCACCTGCGGGCTACGGGAAGACCTCGTTGTTGATCGACCTGGCCGCCAACAGCGATCTGCCAATATGCTGGCTTTCCCTGGACAGCCTGGATCAGGAACCCCAGCGTTTTCTTGCCTACCTCATCTCCTGCATCCACCAGAGCTTCCCGGATTTCGGGAAGGAATCGACCGCCGCGCTGGAAAGTCTAACTTCCTTCGAAAAGGACAGCGAGCGTCTGCTGATTACCCTCACCAACGAAATAAACTCCCGGATCCTTGAACATTTCCTCCTCATCCTTGACGATTACCACATGGTGGATTCGGCCTCAGAAATCCGGCTGTTGATCAATCGCTTTATCCAGCTGTCGGGGGAAAATGTCCATCTCATCTTGTCCTCGCGCAGTTTGCCCAACATTCCCGATATGCCTTTACTGGTTGCCCGGGATATGGTCGCCGGATTGAGTTTCGAAGAATTATCTTTCCAGCCGGAAGAGATCCAGCAATACTTCATCCAGAACAGCCAGCACACGCTCACCGACCAGGAAGCAAAGAAATTGGCCCGTGAGACAGAAGGCTGGATTGCTGCGATCCACCTGACCAGCGCTCTCCCTTCCATCCACCCGCCTGCCCAACCGTTTGGATCCTCCGGGGATTTGTTTGATTTCTTCGCCACCGAGGTCCTGGATAAACAAACACCTGCCATGCGTGAGTTCCTGCTGGTGACGGCGCCCTTCGAAGCCTTTAATGCCTCCCTGTGTCAGGCGGTACTTGATCCGCTGTTGCCGGGAGAAAGACTCGATTGGCCATCATTGGTGGCAGCCGTCCAGACTAATAATGTGTTTACCGTTCCCCTTGGGCCGGATGGGCGGTGGATGCGCTACCACAACCTGTTCAGGCATTTTCTGCAATCCCGGCTGCAGTATGAACAGCCCACCCTGGCCTGGCACATTCAAAACAGCCTGGCGCATTACTATGAGGAACATCGGTCCTGGGAGGAGGCGCTGCACCTGTACGAGTCGCTGGGTGACCAGCCCAGTTTGATGCGCGTGTTCTCAAAAGCCGGCAGTGACTTCATCCGCAATGGCAGGCTGCTGACTTTGTCCAACTGGCTCGAACACTTGTCGGTGAACCTCCCTCAGGAGAATCCCGTGATGCTCTCCCTTCAGGGAGCTGTCCTGGCTAACCAGGGTGATGCGCAGTTGGCTGTCTCGCTTCTGAGCCAGGCTGAATCTGGCTTCCAGGCAAGCAGCGACATAGAAAACCTGACCCTGGTTCTAACTCGCCGGGCAATCGCTTACCGACGATTAGGTGAATACGACCGTATGCTGGCTGATACAGATGAAACCATTCGCCTGACTCGAGATCGGCAGGAACAAAATCTACAGGAAGCCCATGCAGAGGCGCTACGGATGAGAGGGCAGGCGCTCTACCGGCTCGGAAAAACCGAGGAAGCCCTGCAATGTCTGGAAAACGCCCTGAGCCGCAACACAGAGCTTGGGGTGACCAGTAGTATCCCGCTTCTGGAAATGGAAATAGGCGTGCTATATGTAGAGCGCGGCGAAACGCACTCCGCCGCACAATACTACAACCGCGCACTTTCCGCCTGGGAAAAATCCGGGGACCTGGGCCGGAAGGCGGTCCTGCTCAATAACATGGGTGTGCTTTATCATATTGATGGGAACTATGAGCAGGCTTTCAACACCTTCGAGCAGGGTCTACAGGCCTGCGAACAATGCGGCGACCGCCGGACCCAGGCATTGACACTCAGCAGCCTGGGAGACCTGCTCACAGACCTCAAGGATATCGAGCAGGCCCGACGGTGCTATGAAGAAGCTTTCATGATCGCCAGACAGTTGAATGACTCATTCCTCTCCTTTTACTGCTCACTTGCCAATGTGCGCCTGGCTCGTCTGGCAGGTCAGCCTGAGGAGGCTGAAGTCCTCCTGCAGGAGCTCATATCACGACAAGATAGCACCTCACCCTATCGCCAGACCCAGTTGGGCATTGAGCTGGGCTGCTGTTTGTTAGCCAGCGGTCATCCGCAGGAAGCCTCCGCAGCGCTGGCCAAATCCGTTTTGCTGCTTCAACAGGCCGGGCAAAACCAGGAGCTCTGCCGGGTCGTGCTCTGGCGGGCCGCCGCGCTGGCGCAATACGATGCGCCTGCCAGCCTGAAAGAGCTGGACAAATTTGCATCACTCGAATGTATGCAGCTTGAATCTGGCAGCATTTACGTTAGCGCGTCGCAAATTCTGCCCTTCCTTGAAAAGATTCTGGAATCCAAAAAAGTCGACCCAGCGTTAAAAAAGTTCTTTTCACGCGCGGCCAAGTTTGCTGATGAACTCCCTGAGTTGCGTCGCCGGTTAAGGCATATTTCAAAACGCGTCCCGATCTCGCCGCCCCGCCTGGTGGTTCTCACCCTGGGTGAAGCCGTGGTTTTACGGGACGGGATTCCCATCAGCTTACCGGACTGGCAAACACGCGAAACGCGCGACCTGTTCTTT
>JBGPQJ010000097.1:0-11650 GCA_041488995.1 Anaerolineae bacterium | reverse complement strand
GTTGCTTCAGCGCAGCGCAGATGTCCTCAAGCGGTTTGCCAAAGTTTTCCCGGCGATGGGCGGTGACAAGAACAAGCCGCCTCCCTTTTCCACCGATATCCAGTTTCTTGAGCAATGAATTCACCGACTCGGGTACGGGCAGCCGGGCGACAGCCTGCAATGCATCTATGACCGGGTTGCCAGTCAGGGCAATCTGCGCATCGGGCACTCCTTCGCGCAGCAGGTTCTGGCGAGCCCATTCGGTCGGTGCGAAATGCAAGTCAGCCGCGATGCCCGCCACCCGGCGATTGATTTCCTCCGGAAACGGCTGCCACTTATCGTGGGTGCGCAAACCCGCCTCCACATGACCTACCTTGATGCGCCGGTAATAAGCCAGCAGAGCGGTGGCCGCCACGGTGGTGGTGTCTCCCTGCACCAGCACCCAGTCGGGATTGATATCGGCCAGGACGGGATCGAGATGGGTGAAAATTGCTGCGCTCAACTCAGCCAGGGATTGGTTGTCGCGCATCAGGTCGAGATCGACATCGGGGGTAATGGCAAATAAATCAAGCACCTGATCGAGCATCTGGCGGTGCTGGGCAGTGACACAGACAAATGACTCGATACCCGGCGTGCGCTTGAGATACTGCACGACAGGCGCCATTTTTACTGCCTCGGGACGGGTGCCGAAAACAGTTAAGACACGTGGGGTCATTGAGTTCTACCAGTTTTCAGGCTTAATCTATCACTGACGCCGAGGCGGAATAGCTTGAATCCTGCGTCAGCCCAATTTTTGCCAGCCCAGCCGTTGACAGTGTCAATTAACACACGGGCAGGAGTCAAGGATTTAACCTTATCGGGAGTCAGATCACGCAGCCCGCTATGATTGACCAGCAGGATGGCAGCATCCACGTCTGCCAGCGCACCTTCCAATGTAGGCATCGCATCAATGCCCGGCAATTCGGCTGCGGGTTTGTAGGGCTCAAACGCCTTCACCAACGCTCCGGCATCCTGAAGCAGGCGGACCACCTCCACAGCGGGACTCTCCCGCAGGTCATCCACATCCGGTTTATAAGCCAGGCCGAGTGCGGCAATTTTCTTGCCTTTTAACGAACCCAGCGCACGTTGAACCAGCTCAAGGACGTAGTGAGGCTGAGAGTCGTTGACCTGCCGGGAGGTGTAGATCAGCGGGGTCAGGTCGGGGGCAGTCTCGACAAAGAACCACGGATCCACGCTGATGCAGTGCCCCCCCACGCCGGGTCCCGGGCTGAGGATCTTTACGCGCGGATGGCGGTTGGCAAGGCTGATGGCCTCCCATACATCTACACCGAATCGGTCCGCAAGCCGGGCGAACTCATTGGCGATGGCGATGTTCACGTCGCGGTAGGTATTTTCCATCAATTTGACCATCTCGGCGGTGGTGGCATCCGTTTTGACGATTTCACCCTGTACAAAAATGGCATAGAGGTCATACCCGGCTTGTGCTGATTCGGGTGTAATGCCGCCGATCACGCGTGCATTTTCGATGAGTTCACGCAGGATTTGCCCCGGCAGTACCCTCTCCGGTGAATAGGCGAGATGAAAATCCGCACCGGCTTTGAGGCCGGATTTTTCGAGAATCGGCACGAGGAGGTCACTGGTGGTGCGCGGCGGAGAAGTCGACTCGAGTACGACCAGGTTCCCCTTCCGCAGGTGGGGCACAATGGCTTCAGCCGCAGAGGTGACCGCGCGCAAATCCGCCAGCTTGTAGGTCTCACCGTTATAGTCGCCTGTTTTATCCTCGTAGAACGGGGTGGGGACAGCGATGATGAAAGCATCCGCTTCTTCGGGCGTAGTCTCCACCCGTAGATTGCCGGAGTTGATCGCTGACTCTACCACGGTGCGCAACCCCGGCTCATGGATGTGGATCTCACCCCGCCGGAGAGTTTCGACTACGCGCATATTTACATCGACACCAATGACCTGCAGTCCGTTCGTTGCAAAAGTACTGGCAGTAGGCAGGCCGATGTATCCCAGACCTAATACGCAAATTTTGTTGAATTTCATTCCAACTCCTTGATGCAGAGGAAAATGCAAGCAGACCGCGCCAATTATACAACCTTCCTACCCGGTCAACACCCTTCGAAACTCCTATGGATAACCAACGTAAATCTTATAGAGGAGGATATAACCCGTTGTATAATAGATTCAACGTTCCACAGGAGTCCCCTTATGGATATTCTATTAAACCCTAACATTGCTTACCTGACGTCCGTTCTGGCACTGCTCGCGATTCTTGCAGCCATCGTCGCGCCTGGCACCGGATTGATCGAACTTGCCGCCCTGTTCCTAATTGGAGTGAGTGCCTACATGGTTTACAACCTCGGCATGAATCTGTGGGCGCTGATTGTGCTCCTGCTAAGCGTCGTTCCTTTCTTCATCGCCATCCGGAGCAAGAACAGCCTTTTCTATATGGTTATTACCATCGTTATGCTCATTGGAGGTTCCCTCTTCTTGTTCACCGGTTCTGGTGGCGCACCCTTGGTAAGCCCCCTGTTGGCAATCATGATCTCAGCGCTGGCAGCGACATTTATCTGGTTCGCAGCGAAGAAAAGCATCCAGGCGCAACAAGCCAAGAAACACCATGACATCGATGTGTTGATCGGTGAGACTGGCGAGGCTCGCACGGATATCCACCAGGATGGTTCCATCTTGATCGATAGTGAGCTGTGGAGCGCCCGCAGCCAGGAGCCTATTCCTGCCGGGGAACGCGTCCGGGTGGTAAAACGCGACAGGTTCATTCTCGTGGTCGAACCTGAAACGAAAAGCGAATCCTGATTTACTCAAAAAGGAGAAACGATTATGCAATATGCAACCCTTATCCTCTGTTTGGTGGTTATCGCCATCGTTGTGGTAGTCCTCGCCGCCTCGAATATCATTCGCGTGGTGCCCGAGTATCAACGTCTGGTAGTCTTTCGCCTCGGGCGCGTGGACCAAAAGCCTAAGGGACCAGGCATTGTGATCCTGATCCCGATCATAGACAAAGCTGTCAAGGTCGACCTTCGGGAGCAGTTGCGTGAAGTCCCCCACCAGACCTCGATCACCAAAGATAACGCACCCATCAGTATTGACTTCCTGTGGTATTTCAAGGTACTGGAACCTGCCGAGAGTGTGCTTCAGGTCGGCAACTTCGAGTTAGCAGCTGCCGGCATCGCCACCACCACGCTGCGCGCCGTCATTGGCGGTATTCCCCTGGATGACGTGCTCTCCGAGCGCGAACATATCAACAACATGTTGCGTACTCGTCTTGATGAAGTCACTGAGCGCTGGGGTGTCAAAGTCACCAACGTCGAAATCCGCGAGATCATCCCACCGCGTGAAGTGCAGGACGCGATGAACAAGCAAATGTCTGCTGAGCGTCTTCGCCGGGCTGTCGTCACCGAATCCACCGGTACGCGCGAAGCCGCCATCAACGTGGCAGACGGTGACAAGCAATCCAATATTCTGCGCGCTGAGGGTGAAAAGCAGGCTGCCATTCTCAAAGCCGAAGGTGAACGACAGGCACAGCTGCTGCGGGCAGAAGGCTTCTCTAACGCTCTGGATAAGATTTTCAGCTCCGCCAAGAATATCGACCAGAAAACCATGACTCTGCAATACTTCGAGACCCTGAAAACCATCGGGATGGGCGCATCCACCAAATACATCTTCCCTATGGAATTCACCAGCATGCTGGAGAGCTTTATCGAGAACCGCAAGGAAAAATAGAAAAACCATAAAATCTGCCTCACTATTGCCTGCAACCCATTAAACAAGAGCAGGTAAAATTCGAAATCACCAGACCCTGAAGGTCGTTTCAGCTCTTATGGAACGCGCCTTCAGGGTCTCTTTTCTATCAATCTCGTCCTTTTGGCTTGTCCCTTTTGCGTCCATCTGGTACATTTACCCTTATTATTTCACCACGATCCTTTTTAATATTCAACCCGACATGTACACACTCTCTGACGCATCCATCATGGACCTGAATGCCTTAAGAAAACTGGAGGCAGTCTGTTTTCCCAAAGACGCCTGGCCTCTGCTGGATTTGCTGGCCGTATTGTCCTTCCCCGGTGTCGTGCGGATCAAAGCCATCGCTGATGGTAAGATGGTCGGTTTTATCGCCGGGGATCCCAAACTGGAAGAGAGTATCGGGTGGATTGCCACCGTGGGTGTCCTGCCAGAATACCGGGGGCATGGAATTGGACATGCATTGATTGTAGAATGCGAAAACCGCATGCCCATGCGCCGCATCCGCTTGAGTGTGCGGGTGAACAACACCAGCGCCATAGAACTCTACGAAAAAATCGGTTACCGGCGCGTTTCCGAATGGGAGAAATACTACAGTGACGGCGGGAGTGCCATGGTGATGGAAAAAATCAGATAATCCAATATGAATTCCCCTAGGGGTATAATCGCTTTGTGAATTCCACTCCCCTGCCCCCACCTTTCTGGGTCAGCACACCTGCCGCCCTGAAACGTCTGGTTGAAGAATTACGCACCCAGCCTCGTGTGGCAGTGGACACCGAATCGAATTCCCTGCATGCCTACCGCGAACAGGTCTGCCTGATCCAACTCTCGACCCCGCAGAAAGACTACCTGGTCGATTCGCTAGCGCTGACAGACCTCAGCCAGCTTTCACCGCTTTTTGCCAATCCCTCCATCGAAAAAATTTTCCACGCTGCGGAATACGATGTAAACTGCCTGCATCGCGATTTTGGTTATACCTTCGATAACCTGTTTGACACGGTTATTGCCGCCCGAATTCTCGGTCATTCTGTCATCGGGCTGGGAGATCTGCTGACGGAATATTTCAACGTAAGCGTGAACAAGCAGTACCAGAAATCCAACTGGGGAAAACGTCCACTAACCGAAGAGCAGGAAGACTATGCCCGGTTGGATTCGCATTATCTCATCGAGCTGCGCGATATCCTTGACAGGGAACTGCGTGAGCGTGACCTCCTTGAACTGGCGCAAGAAGACTTCAATCGAGCCTGCCAGCCCAGTAACGGAAACGGAAAATTACCCCGCGCACGCTGGGAGCGAATCAGCGGGCACCAGGACCTGACTCCCCGTCAGTTGTCCATCCTTAATGAACTCTGCCTCTGCCGGGAAGAGATTGCTGAACGACTCAACCGTCCAGTCTTCAAGGTGTTGAGTGACGAGCTTCTGTTGTCCCTGGCTCAGGCAGCGCCTGATTCTGTTTTTGGACTCACAGAGGCCAGGTTGACGAAAATACAGGCAGATAAGTTTGGACCACAGCTCCTAAAAGCCATTCATCACGGGCAGGGTGCTTCTCCAGTCGTCCGCACCCGAAATAGAAGGCCAAGCGACGCAGTGCTCACCCGACTGGACCTGTTAAAGCAATGGCGTAAAGGGGAAGCAAAAAAGATGAAAGTGGAATCTGATGTCATCCTCCCACGCTCTCTCCTGTATGCGATCGCCGAGCAGGGACCAAGAGATTTGAAAAAACTGGCTGTCATCATGAAGGATTCCCCCTGGCGGCTCGAGCACTTCGGCGTGGAGATCATCAAAGCCCTTGAGCCCAGGAGTAAAACTAAAGGGACACCGGTCAGCGACTGACCGGGAGGAGGTATCATGCGCATCACCTTCCATGGCGCAGCTCGCACCGTCACCGGGTCCATGCACCTTATCGAAGTCAATGGCTCGAAATTATTGCTCGAGAGCGGCCTGTTCCAGGGACCGCGCAAAGAGACGTATGAACGCAATCGCCATTTCCCCTTTGATCCGCGAAACATTGATGCGGTCATCCTGTCTCATGCACACATCGACCATAGTGGAAACCTGCCACATCTCGTGAAGAATGGCTTTGAAGGCACCATCTATGCCACACCCGCCACTGCGCACCTGGCGGACGTGATGCTGCGCGACTCAGGACACATCCAGGAAGCAGACGCGGCGTTCGTCAATAAACATCGCGCCCGGCGCGGCGAGCCGCCGATCGAGCCGCTGTACACGCTGGAAGACGCGGCGCGGGTCAAGGCGTATTTTAGTGAGATGGTTTATAACACCGATTTTCAGCCGGTGAAGGGTATCACCGCCCGACTGGTGGATGCAGGGCACATTCTGGGTTCGGGGGCGGTTGTTTTGGAGATTCAGGAAAAGGGACGGACGACCCGTCTCTGGTTTTCCGGGGACATCGGCCGCCGCAATCTCCCCATCATCCGCGACCCTGTCCTGCCCGATCGAGCTGACATCCTGATCATGGAATCGACCTATGGCGATAAACCCCACCGCGATCCGGCCATCGCATACGACGAATTCCGGGATGTCGTAAAAAGGACAGTCGAGCGCGGTGGAAAAGTGATCGTGCCGGCATTTGCCGTGGGTCGCACTCAGGAGATTGTCTACGCCCTCAACCAGATGATTCAGGCCGGTGATGTGCCGCGTATACCTGTCTATGTCGATAGCCCGCTGGCGGTCGATGCGACACAGGTCTTCCAACAGTTCACCGATTGCTATGACAAAGAAACCTTGGAATTCCAGCGGGTCGAACACCACCCGGCATTGAAATTTGATACGCTGACCTACACCCGCTCGGTGGAGGAATCCAAAGCGCTGAACTTCCGTCAAGAACCGATGGTGATCATCGCCGCTTCGGGTATGGCTGAAACCGGTCGGATCCTGCATCATCTAAAGAACAACATTGGGAATCCGCTCAACACCATTTGCATCGTTTCGTGGCAGGCTCCTGATACGCTGGGTCGGCGGCTGGCAGAACGGGAAGACTATGTGAAAATCTTTGGCGAGACTTATCACCGTCGGGCAGAGGTGGCAACCATTGGGGGGTTTTCAGCCCATGCGGGGCAGGACATGCTGGTGGAATATGCCCTGCGCGTAAAAGGACAGGCGAAAGGGATCTTCCTGGTACATGGCGAAGAAAAAGGAGCGCTGCCGCTGATGGAAAAATTTGCCGGGCAGGGAATCTCTCCCGTCCATTACCCGGACCTGCACGCAAGCGTGGAAATTTAAGTTATAATTCTGCGCCGCACACCCCTGGAGAGGTGCCAGAGTGGTTGAATGGGACGGTCTCGAAAACCGTTGTAGCCGTTTCGGCTACCGTGGGTTCGAATCCCACCCTCTCCGCTGGTTTTCCGGTTACGGATAATACAACTCACTGAGTTTATGGTGATCAGTAAACATTAAACAGCATCTGTTAGTCTTATGACCAACAGATGCTGTTTTTTATATGGTTGCAGGTTATCTATCATAGAGTAGGAGTTGGCGGTATCGGAGTATCCGTCGGCGTCTGTGTTGGGACAGGCGTATCCGTCGGTGTCGGCGTTGGGACAGGCGTATCCGTCGGTGTCTGTGTTGGGACAGGCGTATCCGTCGGTGTCTGTGTTGGGACAGGCGTATCCGTCGGCGTAGGAGTCAGGGTCGGGGTTTTTGTGGGCAGCACCAAAATGCTGTCGATGTCGGCGCCGTCTCCAGCCCCTCCTGTCGGTACGGATATTCTCAGCCATTGATAGGGAGTGCCCGGTGTTGGGATCCCGTCTATATCGATCGTGATGCCAGTGTCCAGTGGAGGTGTTCCGTAAAGGGGTACAGCGGCTTTAGTGATCATCTGGTTATCAGCCTCTGGAGTGCCTGCCACAGGAGTGCCAACTGCAGGATTGTTAATGTTCAAATTGCTGTTCGTGTCCGCAACCCCGTTGCCCCAGTTGAATATCATATACCAGACATTCAGGAAATAGTCGCCAAGTTCGATTACTACCTGATCCATTGCGACTGTGAATGCGTCATTATTCCTTTCAAAATAAACCAGATCTGGAATTCCATCGGGTGTACTCAAAGCGTAAAGAGGGATTCCCAAGTCAATCACCAGAGGAGCTGACCCATCTGGCAAAATATACCATAAACCATCCGGTGTACCCGTTTGGATATAATCCAATGTGGGGGGAGGTGTAAAGGTCGGTGTTGGGGTGTTTGTTATCGTCGGCGTATGAGTCGGTGTCGGTGTATTGGTTGATGTGCTGGTAGGTGTACTTGTATGTGTAATGGTCGGTGTGTCGGAGGGCGTAGAAGTAAAGGTAGCCGTAGGTGAATCTGTCGGAGTAAAAGTATGGGTTGGCGTATTCGTCGGCGTACTGGTAGGTGTATTGGTAGGTGTTAAGGTCGGTGTTTCCGTAGGTGTATCAGTCGGAGTTGAGGTGGGGGTATAGGTTGGCGTGGCAGTATAAACCGAAGAACTCCACGAAGCGACATATCCAGGAAAAGTATTGCTCGGGTCACTCGTCCAGTGAAGGAACATGCTGCCTGATGTCGCAGTAAGATCAGAAGGAAGCGTAACCCCCCAGAATGCGCCAATTAAGGTTCCGCCAGCGTCAACGCCATCATAAACCCTCAGGACATCTGAAGGCGAAAAGTTCTCGGTATTGAATACCGAGAAAGACAGTGTGATCGTACTTCCTCCGCCTCCCGGGTTGATCAGGAAGGTACAATCCTCGTTATTACTGTAATTCGCACCTGACCCACCAGAGTCTAAGAGGGTGCCGGTTGTGTCTGAAGAAGAAGCAGGTCCGCACATCCTGAAGCCGGTTTCCGTCGGCGTGGGGGTAAATGTCGGCGTGTCGGTGGGTGTGTCCGTTATGGTCGGGGTATAGGTCGGCGTGTGAGTGGGCGTATCCGTCTGAGTGGGGGTATGAGTGAGTGTATCGGTGGGGGTCGCGGTCTCAGTGGGCGTGTCCGTCTGAGTTGGCGTGTTTGTGGGCGTGTCTGTCGGAGTAGGTGTATCTGTAGGCGTGTCTGTTTGAGTCGGAGTGTAAGTCAGTGTATAGGTGGGTGTATCCGTCGGAGTCGCAGTATAAGTCGGCG
This sequence comes from Anaerolineae bacterium, assembly GCA_041488995.1. GTDB lineage: Bacteria > Chloroflexota > Anaerolineae > Anaerolineales > Villigracilaceae > JBGPQJ01. Next base: position 2,821 of record JBGPQJ010000097.1, on the reverse strand, counting down.
TGTTTGTCGGGATAGAAGTATAAGTTGAGGTTGATGTATTGGTAGACGTTGATGTGCGTGTGGAGGTAGGAACAACTGGAGAGGTGGGAGTTCGCGTGGCTGTAGGAAACAGCCCGGGCGTATTAGTACGGGTGCTCGTCGACGTTACAGTACTGGTGCGAGTATTTGTGCGTGTCGAAGTGGCAGTATAAGTTCGTGTGTTGGTGCGTGTTGGCGTGGCTGTGTTGGTGCGAGTAACTGTAACAGCGTAGGTGAGGGTGCCTGTTGAGAAGCCCACAACGGTCGATGTTTGAGACGGAAGAAGAGCCGTCACCGAAAATGATGGTGAGCTTGTCCCGGTGGGAGTGCTGGTGTCGGTGCCGAAATTACCGACCGGGATGACTGTCACAGTTTGTAATCCCGTCTGGGGGGTTAGGATCGAATCCCTCCAGGCAGGGGGAGTCAGGATTTCCGGTCGGATCGGTTCGACCACGACCAGATGCTGTTTTGCATAAGTATCATCGGGATTTAGATTGGAATTAACGTCCGCCTTCACACTCCATCGGGGGACCATGGCGACCGCATACTGGCCTGTACACAGCATGAGCACGATACCGATCATCAGGATCAGTACGAAAATTACCCAGTCGCGGCGTTCATGTTCAGTCGATTTCAATCTAGATCACCATTGACAGGCAAACGGACGTAGAACCTGCTTCCCGGACACATCTCTTCATCATGGCCGGGACTTTCCAACCAGATCCTGCCTTTATGGGCCTGGACAATGCCTCGTGCAATCGCCAGCCCCAAGCCTGGTCCACCACCTTTGAATTTAGTTTTTCCGGAAGAATGAAAATGGACTTCACCGGTCTGGTAGAACTTCTCGAATACAAGTTCCTGATGCGCCATGTCGATACCCACGCCCGTATCGCTAACCATGATTTCAACTTCCTGAACGCCTGGATTTTCCTCTACAGTGGTCCCTTGAACTGTGATCCAGCCGCCATCGGGCGTATATTTTATGGCATTCATGATCAGGTGATAGAACAATTTAAAAAGCAGGTCCGGGTCTGCGTCAATCGTAGGCAGGTCTTGAAGCCCTTTAGTCTCCAAGGTTAATCGACGCTCTTCCAGTGCGGGTTTGAATGTCTTCTGAACCTTCATGATGACGAGGCTGATCTGGACTTTTTCAGTGACGAGTTGAAGGGTTTTGTTGTCGATTTTGGAGACATCTAACATGCTGTTGACAATTTCACTCAAGCGTTCGGTGCCGTCCAAAATACCATTTGAGAGATTTTGAAGCTCTGCATCGCCATTTGCTTTCAACTGAACCATTTGGGTATAGCCCTTGATAAGGGTCAGGGGCGTACGAAGCTCATGGGCAGAAACTTCAATGAAGCTGGTTTTCGTGCGATCCATTTGTTCCAGAGTGTGATAAGTCTTCTCGAGTTCAACCGTACGCTGTTGCAGATGACCTGTCATCTCGTCAAAGGTAGTTGCCAGCGTGCCAATTTCATCGCCGCTGTTGATGTTGGTGCGTTGTGTCAAGTCGCCGCCTGCGATTGCTTGAGAAGTCCGCACCAATGAATATAACGGGTTGATGATCAGCCGCGAAATAAGGTACCCGATCAGGACCACACCTATCATTGCGGCAGTGTACAGGAACACGTATGTATTTCTGCTGACCGATCCGGATTGCACGACGAAATTGAGGGGCAGGGCAACTGCGAATACCCCCAGCGTGTCATTGCTCACCCGTAATGCGCTGCGGGCAATACTGTAAGACCGCCCTTCAACGCCAGCATTTTCACCACTGATACTTTCAGATGAATAGATAATAGCCTGGTATTCTTCAGTAGGGATCGACAAGGTTTTCAGGAATTCCGGATCGGTATTCTGAACCCCCAGTGTGGACGCTATCGCCTCGCCGTTATTTACATAAAGAATTACATCCGCCAGGGACGTATTCTTGAAAAACGGCATGATTGTTTCCAGCGAGGTGCCGACTACAATGACACCGACCAGTTTATTATTGAGTCCCACCGGGATGGCGGAATAATAATAATAACGACTATCAACGGAGTTCACAGCCAATCCGCGCTGTGGAAACCCTTCGGGATTGTTGCTTTTCAAGATGGTCTGGACGCTGGGTAAATTGAGCGCACCCGTTTGTGCATTGATCTCCTCAATGGTTTGATCAGGCTTCTTGATCAGATGCATCAATTCCTTTCCCTGTGTGCTTATGATGATTAAATTCTCAGCATCCAACCCCCCCGCAATGGGCTTGGCCAATGCCACAACCGCCTGGCCATCCCCTGCCTCTATCGCTTCGGCTACTCCCCTCGTATAAGCAACGATACGTGCAACTTCCAGATGCTTGAGCTCCTGCCGCGCAATGCCGTCAGAAACAACACGACCAGCTTCGAGAAGCTGGTTGGTCAGACGCTCGCTCACTGAGTTGGCGACCAGCCTGGTAACAACATAGACGCCAGTCACAGCTACAACGAGCGTTAACAATAGAAAGGGTAAAATGACCTTTAAGCGAATACTCACAAAATTCCCTCTGGCCAAGTAATTCAGCTAAAAACACTCTAGATTTGCTTAATTATACAGATTTAATGACCCCGATTGGCCAAAGATACGAAGTTGTAAGTAGTTTCAAGGCGTACTTTGGTACTATTTTACGCCTGGAGGGCTGGAAAAACAAGTTCCGATAATGGGAGAGGTAGGGTGTTCTCAAAGTCGCAGGAAAAGGTCGAGGGCTTCGTCGGGATGAGCACTGAAGTAGCGTCTGGCAGTGGGGATGGTGCGGTATTTTTTCTTTGCGAGCAAGATTCCCAGG
>JBGPQJ010000096.1:0-11678 GCA_041488995.1 Anaerolineae bacterium | reverse complement strand
CCAGTTTCAAACAAGACGATATCACCACCTCCGATTGGGATGCCAGCTTTTCCACATCTTCTTTTGACCTCGTTTATGCTTTTGCTGTCCTGCATCACATCCCCGGAGAAGAAATCCGCTTGAGACTGCTGCAAAAAATTCATCGCCTGCTCAAACCAGGCGGGAGATTCGTCCTCTCCAACTGGCAGTTCCTCAACAGCAATAGACTCAGAGCGCGCATCCAAGATTGGGAGAAAGCCGGTTTATCCCCCGCACAGGTCGATGAGGATGATTACCTGCTCGACTGGCAGGCTGGGGGGTCGGGGCTGCGCTATGTCCATCATTTTTCAGAGGCGGCGTTAAAAGCTTTGGCAGCCATGAGCCAGTTCCGGGTAGTCGAATCCTTTCATTCCGATGGTCAAAATCGCAGACTGGGGCTTTATCAGATTTGGGAGAGAAATACTCCTGCTTGATTTTTTCATTCTGGCTTGCTACAATATGAACAAATGTTCTGTTATCAGGATTAACATTTATCCATAGATCCATTAATGATCGGAGGTGCCTGATGGGACTCGCTGTGATCGAACGAATTCAAGAAAGCCTGACGACCAAACGCCAGAACCTGACCACTTGGCTTCGCTCCACACCGGAGCCCGATAGAGAAATCTGCCTGGGATGTGAAGATGAAGTGGACGAGCAAGGCTTGCAGGCTCATCTGCAGGTAATCGACACGGTATTGGAGAAAGCCGCCGACCAGACCCTGGGGGTTTGCGAGGTGTGTCACGGGCATGTTGAGGAGAAGTTGCTGGAGATGGACTATACCGCCTGCGTCTGCCTGGACCATTATTCCGACGATGAAAGACGCCAGCTTGAAAATGAACTGGAGCTGTCCCAGGTGGTCCAGCGCGCATTGTTCCCGCAAGAGACACCGAGCATCCCCGGCGTGGACCTGGCAGCCTTCAGCCGACCGGCGCAGATCGTCGGTGGAGATTACTTCGATTTCTTTAAATTCCGTGATGGCGCCCACGGGCTGGTCATTGCGGATGTCGAAGGGCATGGCGTCGCATCCGGTATGCTGATGAGCAGTTTGCAGACGGCGCTGCATACGCTGGTGCCTGACAACGATTCCCCCGTCCCGGTTCTGGAACGGATCAATCGGTTCTATATTCACAACATCAACTTCACGACCTTTGTCACGGTTTTTCTAAGCCGCTTTGATCCGGCCTCCCGTAAATTAACCTACGCCAACGCAGGTCACAACCCGCCCCTGCTGCTCCATGTCAATGGCCAGAATAATTTCTCCTGGCTCAAACCAACCGCAGCTGCGATAGGACTGACGGAAGAATATCATGTCCGCGCGGAAACCATCACCCTCTCGCCCGGCGACATTCTACTGCTGTATACAGATGGCGTGACCGAAGCCACGAATACCAACAACGAACCATTCGGCTCGGACAGGCTGGCTGCCGCCGTCCAGGAATATTCGGGACTCTCAGCCCAGGAACTGGTTCGGGCAATCCGCCAATCCCTGCAGGCCTTCTGCGCTGAAAAACCCCTGGCGGACGACATCACCCTTCTGGCTTTCAAGGTGCGCGGATAAAATTGCTTCCTGCTACAAATGCAGCAAGTCTAAGAGGAAAAATGAAATCAAAAGGTGAAATCGTCCAGAACTGGCTGCCTCGCTACACCGGTGTGCCGCTCGAGGAATTCGGCGAATATATCCTGCTGGTCAATTTTGACAACTACGTGCAGATGTTTGCAGACTGGCACCAGGTGCCTGTGCGCGGGTTGGACAAGCCGATGCCCAATGCGACTGCCAATGGCATCACCATTGTCAACTTCGGCATGGGCTCGGCAAATGCGGCGACGGCCATGGACCTGCTGGGTGCCATCCACCCGAAAGCAGTGCTCTTTCTGGGAAAGTGCGGCGGGTTGAAAGAGAAGAACCAGATCGGCGACCTGATCCTGCCGATTGCCGCCATCCGCGGGGAGGGCACGTCGAACGATTATTTTCCGCCCGAAGTCCCTGCCCTGCCCGCATTTAATCTACAAAAGGCAGTCTCGACGACCATCCGCAATTACGAGCGCGATTATTGGACCGGGACTGTGTACACCACCAACCGGCGGGTGTGGGAACACGATGAAGAATTCAAGGAGTATTTGCGCAAGGTGCGCGCGATGGCCATTGACATGGAATCAGCGACGGTGTTCACGGTGGGGTTCTACAACCACATCCCGGCGGGGGCGCTGCTGCTCGTCTCAGACCAGCCTATGACGCCAGACGGGATCAAGACGGCTGAGAGCGACCAGAAAGTCACACAGGTTTTTGCAGAGCTGCATCTACGGATCGGCATCGATGCATTGAAGGAACTCATCAACAACGGCTTGACCGTCAAGCACCTGAGATTCGAAATCGAGGGCTGACATGTCCGGACTGATTGCCATCACCCGCCAGGTGAGTCCCGACATCAATCAATGCGAACTGACCCACCTCGAGCGTCAGACCATTGACCTGCAGCGCGCCCGGACCCAGCATCATGAGTACGAAGAGGCCCTGCGCTCTCTGGGCGTGGAAGTCGTTTCACTCCCACCGGAACCGGGTTTACCCGATTCGGTCTTCGTGGAAGACGTGGCGATTATGTTGGATGAATGCGCCATCATTACCCGTCCTGGTGCTGATTCGCGCAAACAGGAAATGGAGCCCATCGCGAAAGCGCTCTCCCCGTTTCGCAAGTTGTTCTTCATCCAGGCTCCCGGCACCGTGGACGGTGGCGATGTGCTGACGGTTGGCAAATTACTTTACGTGGGACTCTCCAGCCGAAGCAATCAAGCCGCGATTGAACAATTGCAGGCGATTCTTGCCCCCTTCGGCTATGAGGTGCACGGCGTGGAAGTCACAGGATGCCTGCATCTCAAGTCCGCGGTGACACAGGTAGCGGCGGGGATGCTCCTGGCAAATCCCGCCTGGGTGAATAAAAGCGCCTTTCCCAGCATGACCTTCATCGACGTCGATCCCTCTGAACCGTATGCTGCCAATGCGGTGATGGTTGGCGAGGCGGTCATCTACCCATCGGCTTTCCCGGAGACGCGAAAACGTCTTGAAGCAGCAGGGCTCCGGCTGGTGATGGTGGATGCCTCCGAACTGGCGAAAGCGGAAGGCGCGGTGACATGCTGCTCGTTGATCTTTAATAAGGGGAAATGAACGACCATCCGGTTGCCGACTGAAAACAGGTCTGCGCTATCAGTCACCAGGGCTTCAAGGCATCAGCAACGAATAACAAAAATTAATACCTGAAATGCAGAAAAATCCGGGGATGATTTCTTAATTGACATGGATTCATCTCCAAACATCACGAAAAAAACCTTTACACACAGGGAGTTTGAAGTATCATTTATTCCAGTTGGCGTTTTTTCGGTTTCTTCGAAACCGAGGGAGCGCCGCTCACATTTAATACTTTGGAAAGGAAGTTATATGAATGAACACCCATCCTAGCACTTTTCTGTCACCCAAGTGCGAAGGCCAGTACAAGTCTGATCATGACATGAACGGTGTCTTCGCCATTCAGCCGATCAAAAAGGGCGAGCTGATCGCCATTTTTGGCGGCATCGTCCTTGATTGGGACTCCTTTATGACCCTGCCGGAAAAGATTCGCGGTCTGAGCATCCAGGTGGAAGAGAATTATTTCCTGGTGCCAGAAACCATCGGGCAGGGTGATTATTTTAATCACTCCTGCGATGCCAATGCCGGACTTGTCGGGCAAATTACCATTTACGCGCTCCGCGATATCCAGGCTGGCGAGGAAGTCTGTTTTGATTACGCCATGAGTGATTGCAGTCCCTATGACGAATTCGATTGCCAGTGCGGCGCTCACAATTGCCGGAAGCGTGTCACTGGTAACGACTGGCAGATTAAAGAACTTCAGGATCGGTATGCTGGATTCTTTGCCCCGCACGTACAGCGGCGCATCGACGAACAGCGGGCTCGTCAGCCGAGAAAATTTTACGCGTACAAAGCCATGCTCCAATCCGCCGGGATCGGGAACGGTTAAGCTCATTTTCCCAACAACAAATCCGGACCACTTATAATCATTAAATGCATACGGGCTGCTCGCAACCAGAGCACCCCGTATTTGTTTTCCCGGCAGGCAAGGTCTTTCCTGAAAACTCAGGATCTTTCAATCATCCGGCGAAAGGAAGCCACCACGCGAGGATCATAACGCTTGCCATCCTGCCCGGTGATAAATGCCAATCGCTTTGTGCATCAAAGCTGTTTTGACTTGTAAATCTGCCGGTTAACCTGCCACGCGGTTGGGATCAATGACGTATTGCCACCAATTATTCACAATCCCGTTGAGGCGACCGCTCACACGCGGGAAATGATCGAGCCACCACAAATGGTGCTGGCGGATTTCGCCATTACCCCAGTCGGCGCAATTCACCTGGCGGGTCGTCCTGGTAAAATTGGGGAAGTTGTACCAATCGTCGCATTTGCTGGCGACGAAGCGCTGGTTGCCCCAGTCGTAATCCCGTTCACTGTTAGGGGCATAATGCACGGTACCGCATTCTGATTGCCCCGATGTTTTCTTGTCGTATCGGGTAAAGCGCTCGAACAGGTTGGCATCGCCTGCTGTGCGCTCGTACACCTTCCCCATGACCGATTCGCAGCGATGGGTAAAAGCTTCGAGCATTTCACCCACGCCACGCTCGAGTGAGAATCCCATCACCACGAACCGGCGCGGGCATTGCGCCGTTTCCAGCAGGGGACTTGAATTGCACCAGAACGCGCCTCGCCCGGCCATATGCGATTCATAAAATCCGGCATACGGAAACGAGAACACCCACAGCTCATCCAGTTCATTGTTCGCGATACGTTGAAGGACGTTGAAACGGGTTAAGATGGCGTTGTAATCCACCCATCCTGGCGAATGCGGCGAGGTGGTGCCGCGGAAAACGCTGAGATAGGAGTCAACGGTATAACGAAAGCCATCGCTCTGGGCAGGGAACTCATCCACGTCTTCGCGCTGGACAATCTGATAGCGTGCCAACCCTTTGCTTGCTTCGGTGATGTCGGTAACATAGTGAGTGATCAAATCCTCGGCACGAGACCAACCGAGGTGCTGCGAGAGTTTTTTCCCGGTGGCGGAATCGACCACGGGATCATAGACGATGACCAGCACTTTGGAAGTGACGATTTGCGCGGGTTCGGTGGTGTTGTCAGGCGGCGTGGGTGGTCGAGGGACAGGCAGCGGCGGGACGGGAGGCTGAGGCTTCGCTCCAAACAGCGTTCGGAAGAACTCGATGATCGCATTTAACAGGGACATAACAATTAGACTCCTCGCTTGGCTGGGATGGAATCACGGAACATTTTCTGCGTAATATACCATACCATTGATAAACAGGAACAAGGTACGATTCTGGCTCATCGTCATGGCGGTGACAGGCTGTCCGGGTGGCAGCGGGTTGTCCTCGCCCGGCACAGAGCGGAGTTGGTCCTGCAACTCCAGCGTGCGCGGTACAAACCGGTAGACAGCCTGCGTGCGCGGTTCCAGCAGGGAGATGGTGGAATTGGGCGGTGACGTAAATTGCATCTGCGAAAACTGCGCATCGGGCAAGGTCGTGCCACTCGTATGGCCAGCACGGGTGTCCACCAGGACCGCCGGGTCGGTGCAGCGCGTGGGCGAGACCGAGATGCGGCTCAAGGTGCAGGTGGTCAGGTGGCTGTCCTTATTGAGCAGATAGAGGTCATCGCCGCTGACGGCCAGATCAACGGCATTTTCAAGCGCGGGAACCTGCTCGCCGAAGAAGTAAAAAGGACGGTCAGAGAAACTGCCTTCGCTGCCGACGTACACCCACACTGCGCGGCGCGTCGGGTCAAGCACATATAGATTGTTGGCATCATAAGTGATGGCAGCGATGGTGCCCCAACCGGTATCCGGCGGTGCCAGCGGTGCGACGCGCGGGGTCGAATCGGGCATGCAGTAAATGGCATTCCCGGTCGCATCCACGCCCACGATCGTGGCGTCGTATTCGTTCTTGGGCAGGGCGGCGATATCCACCAGCGAGCCAACCTGGATGCCTTCATAGTAACCCGACTGGCAGGTAAAGTTGGGGTCAAGGGTGTACCCCGATGCGGTGCCGATGGCACGCAGTATTTTCCCTTCGGCGGCGTTAAGCAAGTAGAGATCGTTTTCATTCGTCGACATCTGCGTGACCGGGATGCTGCCCAGATTATTGGCGAAGGCGGGATTGAAGGTAAGCCGGACAATGCGCTCAATGCTGTCCAGGCTGTTTTGCGCCTGCTGGCGCAGTGCTCGTGACTGGTCGGTGACGACGTATGCGTCGGCTTTGTCCAGCCAGTACAGGGATGTCTCCCAGGCAGTGCGCTGCTTGGATGGATCGCTCTCACTGACTGCCTGGACAGCGGCCTGCTCGGCGCTGGCATAGTATTTACGATATTGTTCCGAACGCCCGAACTGCAAATACACCACCGCCGCCACGGCAATGATGATGACCGGCACCGCGACTGCAATGAAGCCCATCATCAAAGGCGTGAGGGTGAACTGTTGGTCTTCACCGCCCGGCAGGACGCGGGTCGCCATGGTCTGCGCGCCGGACGATGCTTTTCGCCCGAAAAACCTCATCGATGTGACGCCCCGCGCCAGCGCGCGGAAGAAATGCTTCGTGCGATCCTGCCGCGCCAGAGGCGTGATGACACGCCGCATGCCGGACTCGCGGGAGGCTGGTTGTCCCGCAACAGGCTGGGAAGCCGGTGGACGGGTGAGAGGCGGGCGGGCCGTGCCTGCGGGTGCTGGCTGAACGGGAGGTTTGTCTTCAGACAGCACCGGCGGCGTGATCAATGGACTCTGAGCTGCCACTCCCGCTGCCAGGACGGATAGGCCTGCGGGTGAGGATAATTCATCAGGCTGCGAGACAGGGACGCCGGCGGGTGGCCCCGCTGCGGCCAGTTCTTCCGGAGCCGGATGCGGCATGAGCGTCCCTTCGGAGGCCGGGCCTGTTTGCGGGACGTCGGTTTCCACCGCCGCGCGCAACAGGGTCACCTGCCCGATCCCTCTGGTCAGCAGGATCAATACACCGTTGATATTCTCGTTCGCCCCGCTCATCAACCGGCGGCGGATGACCTCGATCGAGGCCGACCCTCGCTCGGCGGTCAGGGCATTTTCCCACGCTTCCGGCATCTGGGCCGCGAAGACCAGCCGGTCGCCGGGCTGGATCTCAACATGGGCGTAATAAATGCGCGCCGTCTGGCTGAAGCCCAGTCCGCGCCCCGCCAGCTGAGGGTCGTGATAATGCTGGGTGCTGTTTGCGCCAAGGCAGAAGGCATGGGTCGGACCCGACTGGACGATATAAAGCTGGGTATCGCGCAGTGCCCCCAGGACCAGCGTGCCCATGATGTACTGCCCGTGCCCGGTCGTCTTCATGTTGCGCTCGACCAGGGAAGTGTTGGCGGCCTCGACTGCCGACTTGAGCGCGTAGGTCAGCGAGCCAGCGGTCTGGTAGAAATGATCGGATATCTTCGGGATGAGCTGGCTGTAATCGGCAGAAGTCAGCGGCGCATTGCCCGACAGGTTCAAGTACACCAGCAGGCGGTCGCGCTCGCGCCCGCGTGCGGAACGGCGCGGCGGCGTCAGCACCTGCAAGCCCGGCAAAGCGGGGATATCCTGTCCGTTGATCCGATAGAGAGGTAGAAGGGTTATGTCAAATTCGTCAGCCATTGGCATCCCCGCAGGGGAAATAATAATCCGAAATGTTCCCCTTTCATTATACTGGTAAAATACACCCGATTATCCCACCCCTCGACGAAAAACCATGAAATTGACCATCCACACCACCTTCCCAGAGCCCACTTTTATGGCCGCTTGGAATGCTTTGCTCGCCGAAAGCATCACCAACGTCCCCTTCCTGCGCTATGAATATCTCGCTGCCTGGTGGCAGAACCTGGGCGGCGGCGAATGGAAAGACGGCACGCTGTTCCTCGTCACTGCGCACGAGGAGGACCGGCTGGCCGGCATCGCCCCGCTTTTTCACACTACCAACCGCGATGGCTTGCCCGCGCTCATGCTATTGGGCAGTATCGAGATTTCGGATTACCTGGACGTGATCGTCTGCCCTGCAGATGTATCCCGTTTTCTGAGCGGATTGCTCGAAGAGTTGGCCGCCCTGCCCCCCGCCGACTGGTCAGTGCTCGACTGGTACAACCTGCCCAATCATTCTCCCACCCTCGCCGCATTGAAAGCGGAAGTATCCAAACGCGGCTGGGTTTACGGCGTGGAAATCTACAAGCCGACCCCATCCATTCCCCTGCCGGGGGATTGGGAAACCTACCTGTCCGGGATCGATAAAAAACAACGGCACGAGATCCGCCGCAAGATGCGCCGCGCCGAAGAGAGCGGGCGCGCCGTGCGCTGGTATATCGTGGACGATGAGAGCCAGCTTGACCGCGAGGTCGAAGGCTTCTTCGCGCTGATGGCGGGCGACCCCGAAAAAGCCGCTTTCCTGGGCGAGGCGATGCGCGCGCAAATGCGTGCCACGGCGCACGCCGCCTTCCGCGCTGGTTATCTCCAGCTGGCATTCATGGAAGTGGACGGTGAAAAAGCAGCCGGTTATTTCAACTTTGATTATGGGAACAGGATCTGGGTCTACAACTCCGGGCTTGACCGGCGCTTCATGGAGCTTTCCCCGGGCTGGGTGCTGCTGGGCTATCTTCTCCGGTGGGCGAACGAGCACCGGCGGGCTGAGTTTGACTTCATGCGCGGGGATGAGGATTACAAGTACAAGTTCGGCGGGCAGAACCGCCACGTGCTGCGGGTGAAGGTGACACGGTAGTCCTTCGAGGGGGCAATTCTGTCCGCCCTTTTTCCCTTACTTGCTTTTATAGATCAAATAAACGCAGCACCCCACGACGATCGCATCCACTACGACGAAGAACGTGCTCAACGCTGTGGGCGCGGCGAACATCCCGGGGAGAGTAAGCAAGAGTCCAACCAGCGGAACGATCGCTCCGAACCAGAGCGCCCTTTTATTTTCCCTGTAAATGAAGAAGGCGATGGCCAGGTAGGCAATGCCGAAAAGCGCGGTAATCACGCTCGGACCGATCGGGTTATTCGAAACGGTCAGTAGCTGAGCGACGTGAACGGCGCCAGTCAGTGCCAGAAGTCCGGTGGCAAGGTAGCGAACGGATTTCATTTCTCACCTCTTTTTAGGTCGGTTGGCAGGTGCTGCAGCGATAATTCCCGAAAGCTCTTCGCCATGGATCCACCCCGTTCGGGCCGAGAGACCCGACCCGCCGGGGCGAAACGGCCTGGTCGTTAGGGAATAGATACTGCTTCTTGCATTAAAGACTAAACTTTAACTTGCCTGAAGTTAGGCTGAAACCGAGATTTTAGCTTAGATATTTATGCAGTACTCTGTAAGTTCAGTATATTGCGAAATAAACCGGGATTCAAGAATATTTTCCGCGCACGACTCACACAGATCTAACGTTTTCGAGGTATCATAATAATGACCTGCTGAACACGGAGGCATCTTATGCAGCCTGATCTCACCGAAAAAATTCTGGAACTCATCCATCGAACGTCGAGCAGCCTGCCCGCAGATGTGGAAGAACGCCTGAAGGCATCCGTCGAAAAGGAAGAACCCGGCTCAGCGGCGCGCGGCGCGCTGGAAACCATCCTGAAGAACATCGAACTGTCGCGGCAAAACTCCACGCCCATCTGTCAGGACACCGGCACGCCGATTTTTTATGTCTACCATCCCGAAGGCTGGAGCACACGCAAACTCAGGGAGCAGATCCGCGCCGCGCTGGCGGAGGCGACCAAACGTTCGTACATGCGTCCGAACGCCGTGGACGCCATCTATGACAAGAACACAGGGAACAACCTGGGCGGCGACGATTTCCCCTCCATCCATTTTGAAGAAGTGGACGCCGACCAGCCGCTGATGATCGAGCTGATGCTCAAGGGCGGCGGGTGCGAGAACGTCGGCGCGCAATATTCCCTGCCCAATAACCAGCTCGGCGCCGGGCGGGACCTGGCCGGCGTGCGCAAGGTCGTGCTGGATGCCGTCCAGAAAGCCCAAGGACAGGGCTGCGCGCCCGGCATTTTGGGCGTCGCCATCGGCGGGGACCGCGGCTCGTCCTATGTCAAGTCCAAGGAAATCCTGTTCGACAAGCTGGGCGAGCGCAACGCCGACCCCGAGCTGGCGATACTCGAAGAGCGCCTGACGCAGGAAGCCAATCAGATGGGCATCGGCCCGATGGGCTTCGGCGGGAAAACGACGGTCATCGACACCAAGATCACCGGGCTGCACCGCCTGCCCGCGAGCTATTTCGTCTCGGTGTCGTACATGTGCTGGGCTTACCGCCGCCGCAAGATGACGGTGAAAGGCGACGAAGTCGTTTACGATTGATCCCCGAGGACGAAGCGTGCTCTGCTCTGACAAGGAGATGCAACCATGCGCGAAATAACCATCCCCATCAGCGATGAAACCATCCGCAGCCTGAAGGTCGGCGAACCGGTGCTGCTGACCGGCACCATGGTCACCGGGCGGGATACCGCTCACAAGTGGCTGATCGACACGTTCATCAAGAAAACCCGCGCCCCGTTGGGCGATGACCTGCAGGTCTATGAAGAATTAAAGAAACTGTTCAACGGTTCGGTGATCTATCACTGCGGACCGGTAGTTTCGGGGTTGGACACAAAGGATTACAAGTTCGTCGCCGCCGGGCCGACCACCTCCATCCGCGAGGAGCCCTACCAGGCGGACGTGATGAAACATTTCAACCTCAAGGGCGTGATCGGCAAGGGCGGCATGGGCGCAAAGACGCTTAAAGGCTGCGAAGAGACGCCCGGTGTGTACTTCCACGCCATCGGCGGCGCGGCATCCTTCATCGCACAGTCCGTCAAGAAGGTGCTGGGCGTGTACAAGTTGGAGTTCGGCGTGCCCGAGGCACTGTGGGTGATCGAGGTCAAGGATTTCCCCGCCGTCGTGACCATGGACGCCCACGGCAGCAGCCAGCACGCCGTGGTGGACGAAAGCTCGAAGAAGGTGCTGGACGAACTGCTGGCGAAGCCCTACTGATTTATCGCGCCGCGCATGAACATAACGCGCCCCCTCTCCCGCCGGGATTTTTTGAAACTGAGCGCATCCGGGCTGGCAGGCCTGTTCCTCTCGGGTCTGCCGCTTGATTTCGCGCGCGCCGGCGGCCTGCCGTCCGACCCGCAGGGGCGCATCACCAAAGGCACCGTCAAGGTGTTCGACATTCCCGCGACCTCCGGCAGGCTGGTCAACACGTACAAACGCGACGATCTTTTACCCATCACGGGCAGCGTCACCGGCGGGGAGGTGGGCGACCCCAACCGGTTGTGGTACCAGATCGGGAACGAGGGTTATGCGCCCTCCGCCTTTATCCAGCCGGTACGCACGATCTTGAACGAACCCAGTCCCGACCCGCTGCTGAACGGGGCGCTGGCGGAGGTGACCGTCCCGTTCATCGAATCCCGCGCCCGCCCCAGCCCGGCCTCCATGACCGTCTACCGCATGTACTATGAGACCACCTACTGGGTCACGCGTAAGGTGAAGGGGGATGACGGCAACGCCTGGTACCGTATCTATGACGACCTGCACCAGGTGGAATACTTCGTCCCGGCGGAATACCTGCGCATCGTCCCGCGTGAAGAGTT
>JBGPQJ010000095.1:0-11740 GCA_041488995.1 Anaerolineae bacterium | reverse complement strand
TTTTCCCTCCCCATTCTCAATAACCTGGAACCGGATCAGCGACGCGCGCAGGCGCTTGTCATGACCCCCACCCGCGAACTGGCTTTGCAGGTGGCAAATGCCATTTACGAATATGGCAAACACCGCGGCGTGCGTGTGCTGGCGATTTACGGCGGTTCGTCGTACAGCCGCCAGATGTCACGCCTGCAAAAAGGGGTGGACGTTGTGGTCGGCACCCCGGGGCGGATGCTGGATTTGCTCGACCAGAAAGCGCTTGATCTGAGCGGAGTCAAGACGGCTGTCCTCGACGAAGCGGACGAGATGCTTTCGATGGGTTTCATTGAAGATATCGAAGCCATTCTCGCCAGGACCCCCGCCACCCGCCAGACGGCGTTGTTCTCCGCGACTCTCCCGCACCGTATCCGCCAGTTGGCAGATAAATACATGCGCGACCCGCAGTCGGTCACCATTCAGCGCGAACAGGTGACGGTGGCGGCGACCGCGCAGCGTTATTATCTCGTCAGCCAGTCTGACAAGACCGCTGCGCTGACCCGTCTCTTTGAGATGGAGGATATTACCAGCGCGCTGATCTTTGCCCGCACCCGCGCGGGGACAGGCGAACTGGCCAACCAGCTTACCCAGCGCGGCTTCCCGGCCGAGGTGCTCAACGGTGACCTGAGCCAGGAATCACGGGAGCGCACGCTCAACCGCTTTCGCCAGAACCAAATCAAAGTGCTGGTGGCGACCGACGTTGCCGCACGCGGCCTGGATATTGACGACATCTCGCACGTCTTCAATTATGACTTGCCCGACGACCCTGAGATTTACGTCCACCGCATTGGCCGCACCGGGCGCGCTGGCAAGACCGGCATCGCCATTTCGCTGGTGACCCCGCGCGAGAAACGCAACCTTAAAGAAATTGAAATCTTCATCAAGCAGAAACTAAACTGTGCCACCCTGCCTACCGAGGAGGATATTCTCCTCCACCGCCAGACCCAATTGCTCGACCAGATCAAGGTCTGGCTGGGACGCGGTCGCTATAGCCAGGAACGCGAACTCGTCGCGCGCCTGATCGAAGAGGGTCACGATCCGTCGGAGATTGCGGCAGCAGCGTTGAAGATTGCCCGTCTGGACGAAAGACAGCGCCCGATTGCCCCGGTGCGCGAAGTGGCTGAGTTTTCCTCCCGCAAGCTTGAGGGGAGCAGACGCCGCGAGACTCGCCCGGAGCGCCGCGGGCGCCCGTCTGGCGATGAGCAGTCCCGGCGTGCCTCCCGTTCCACCGTTTCACACGAGAGCGGCATGGTGCGCCTGTCATTGAGCCTGGGCAAGGACCACGGCCTGCGCCCCGCCGATGTAGTCGGGACTCTTGCCCACCACGCCGATATCCCCGGTCATACCCTGGGGAGGATTTACATTGAAGATGGGCGCACGCTGGTGGACGTGCCCGAGGAACTGGTCGGCAAAGTGCTCTCCCGCAACGGAGATTACCGCTTCCGCCGGCAGGTGATGATGGTGGAACGGGCTTAAGGAATAAAGTGTCAGGACGGGCAGCTGCCCGTCCTGACTTGTTTACAGCAGCTTGCGGATGTGCGCGATGTGGTCGCGCTCGTGCCACAATGCCCGCCGCAGGCTCTTGCGTGGACTCCAGAACTCGCCGTCCAGGCCGGCGACGATGTGCAGTCCCTCCAGCTTTGGCAGGACAAAGTTGAAGTAGTTGCGCACCACTTCCAGTCTTTCGAAGGGGTCGGCGGGCACGTCGCTTTCGCTGGCCGGGTTCGGAAAGCCGATGCGTTCCAGATACCACCATTCTGCGCCGCCGATGTGCTTGAGGATCCCGGCGATGCTCCAGCGCTCGCCGGGGTAGGACTGCGCGAGTTTCTCCGGGCCGAGATCCTTGATGACCTCCATCAAATCCTCCCGGCTCCAGGCCAGTAGTTTTTGGGCGCGTTCGATATCTGTTGCGGTGAGCGGTTTCCAGTCATACTGGAACCAGGCCTCGATTGAGAAGGAGTCACCGCCGGGGGGGACACGTTCCAGCGTGCTGTTGACAAAGTAAACATCCCATTCGTCGTCAATCACAAATTCAATCTCGTCCCCCGCCAGCCACGGTGTTTCATGCCAGCCGATCCATGCGATATAAGACTGAATGGCATCCGGCAGGTTGGCGAGGGCATGGTCGGCATCTTCGCCGTAGGCGTAACAACCGGGATGCTCAACCGCCCATACGATGGAACGCCCTTCATTATTATTTTCAATCCCAACTCGGAAACGCATGGTTGCTCTCCAGATGAAATACTAGAACGGTGAGGCTGAAATTTTTTACGCGGTCAAGGGAATCAAGCGGTGAAGATGGCAAATCCTAGCCCGATGCCTTGTCCGCAAGATCTTCCGCTGCCAGGGCCGCGCCGACGATCCCGGCTTCATTGAGCATGGCGGCCGGCAGGACACTGGCCCTAACATGGATGCGTTTCAGGAATCTCTTGGATTCCTTGCTTGCACCGCCGCCCAGAATGATTAAATCCGGATGGATCAGGGCTTCGAGCATCTGCAGGTAAGTATTGAAGCGGGTGCTCCATTCCTTCCAGGAAAGTTTTTCACGTATGCGCACCGCTTCGGATGCCTGTTTTTCCGCATCTTCGCAATACATTTCAATATGCCCGAACTCCGTGTTCGGTACAAGGCTGCCGCGGCTGAAAAGCGCTGACCCAAGACCGGTGCCGATGGTGATCATCAGGACCGTCCCTTTCTGCCCGCGCCCGGCGCCGAATTTCATCTCCGCCAGGCCGGCAGCATCCGCATCGTTGACCACCCTCACCGGACAACCGGCTGCCTCTGCGAAGAGTGCTTCCGCATTTGTGCCGATCCATTTTTGGGAGATATTGGCCGCTGAATAGGCCACGCCGCTCATGATCACAGCCGGGAAGCCGACCCCGACAGGTCCTTTCCACTTGAAGTGCTGGACGATCTCCCCCACCACACCGGAAACGGCTTTGGGCTTTGCTCCTTCCGGGGTCAGGAGGCGGTGACGGGGGGTAAGCAGATCTCCCGTCCTGGTTTCAACGAGCGCGCCCTTGATCCCGGTCCCGCCGACATCAATGCCCAGTATTTCCATCAGACACCTCCTCGACCAGATCCATCAGGGGGGATGGTTTCCTTTGGAAAAACCTCCGCCCCGGTAAAATTAACCATGCTTCTGCATGAACTTTTCCATGCGTTGCAGTGCTTCTTCTATCTTTTCATAGGCGGTTGCGTAGGAGCAGCGCACGAAGCCCTCGCCGCCCGCGCCGAAGGCATTACCCGGCACCACCGCGACATGTTCTTCATGCAACAACTTCTCAGCGAAGGTTTCATCATCCATGCCAGACGCGGCAATTTTCGGAAAGGCATAGAACGCGCCGCGCGGCTCGAAGGTGGTCAACCCGAGCTTGTTCAACCCGCCCACAATCAGGCGGCGGCGGCGGTCGTACTCCGCCACCATCTCCTGCACGTAGGGTTCCCCACTGCGCAACCCTTCCAGCGCGGCATCCTGGGCGGTGGTCGGCGCCGACATGATGGTGTACTGGTGGATGCGCACCAGCCCCTTGATCAGGTCCGCCGGACCCGCCGCGTAACCAATGCGCCAGCCGGTCATGGCATGGCTCTTGGAAAACCCGCCCAGCAGGATGGTGCGCTGCTTGATGCTATCGCCCAGGCTTGGGACGCAGACGTGCTGGAAGTCATACACCAGCCGGTCATAGATTTCATCCGAGACGATCATCAGGCCGTGTTCTTCGGCGATCTTTGCCACCTCCATCAACTTGTCGCGCTCGGCGACCGCCCCGGTGGGATTGCTCGGGTAGCCGACAAAAATGACCTTGGTGCGGGGCGTGATGGCGGCGCGCACGTGCTCAGGGTCAAGCTGGAAATCATCTTCAAGTCTGCTCGGTATCTCCACCGGCACCCCGCCTGCCAGAAACACCTCCGCCTGGTAGGCGACAAAGCACGGCGTGGGGATGATGACCTCGTCGCCGGGGTCGAGCAGGGCGGTCATGGTCAGGTAAAGCGCCTCGGAAACGCCCACCGTGAT
Source organism: Anaerolineae bacterium (assembly GCA_041488995.1). GTDB lineage: Bacteria > Chloroflexota > Anaerolineae > Anaerolineales > Villigracilaceae > JBGPQJ01. The sequence continues at coordinate 7,695 of JBGPQJ010000095.1, read as the reverse complement.
GATGATCTCGTTCACTGGATCATAGCGCACACCATATCGATGAAACAGCTGGTCGGACAGCGCGTTGCGCAGTTCCAGTTTGCCTGAGTTCGAGGTGTAATGTGTCTCGCCGGCCTGCAGCGAGCGCACGCCCGCCTCCAGGATCGGCCTGGGGGTGGTGAAATCCGGCTCGCCGATGCCCAGCGAGATCACGTCCTTCATGGTTGCGGCGATGTCAAAGAATTTGCGGATGCCTGAAGGCTTTAGCGCGGCGACCCGCTTGGAGAGATACCGTGTGCTCCCGGTTTCCTGCATTGATCCTCCTAGGTTGGCTTGATGAGCCACACATCGGTGGCGGTCGTGTAAACGAGTTCAAAGATCAGTCCATCGGTCGTCCGCACCCGGAAGTGAATCCCCTGCGGGTCGCGCCAGCGGTCTAGAATGGTGTCCACTTCGCGGCGCGCACCCTCCCAGGTCAAAGCCACCGGCTTTTCGGGATAGCTGGACTCGGACCGGCATTCAACAGAGTCTTTCATATTTTACGGCTTTATAGAATAATGAGTAGGACAGGATGTCACCTTGCCCTACTAATTTAGTCACTAAAGATGGATGCTGGAGTTGTCCCCGATGTTGACGGTCGTGGGGCGTCCCTCGACTTTGGCCTGCCTGCCGATAAACGAGCCGCTCAACACCGAATCGGTGACCACGGCCTCATCATCCAGAATGCTGTTGCGGATGACGCAGCTCCGCACTTCGCATCCAGCGCCCACCGAGACGTGCGGGCCGATGACCGAGCTTTCCACGGTAGCGGTGGGGGAGATGAATACCGGCGGGATGACCGTCGTGCCGGGGCGCCGGGCGGCATCGGCGGAGTTGTCCCGCCCGTGGTCGAGCATGTAGACGTTGGTTTCCAGCGTGGCGTTGATGGTGCCGGTGTCAAGCCAGGTCTCCACGCGCTCCGTGCGCATGGTTGCGCCGCGTTCCAGCATGATATTGACCGCATCCGCCAGAAAGAATTCCCCTTTGAGCTGAATGTCGCGTTTCATCTGTTCTTCGATCGCGGCGATGAGTTCCATGCCGTTGCGAAAATAGTAGCATCCCACCATGGCAAGATTGTTCTCGAGCGACTGCGGTTTTTCGATGAGGCGTGTGACATGCCCATCGGCATCCAGTTCTGCCACACCAAAGCGGCGTGGGTCGGGCACGGGCTTGACCCACACCACCCCGTCGTTGCGCTCGTCATTCAGGAAAGCGAAACTGGTCTCGATGAGCGTATCTGAAAAGACCATGATCATGGGACCCGTCAGGAGATTTCGCGCCAGCCAGAGCGCGTGAGACTGTCCCATCATTTCTTCCTGTTCCACAAAATGGGTCTTCATATCGGGATGGCTGGTCTCCATATAATCACGGATCTGGTCGCCGAGATAGCCCACGATGAAGACATAGTCCACATTTTTCGGGTCAGGGATGGTGTGGAACATATCGAGCAGATGGTCGAGGGATGTTTTCCCTGCCACGCTGACGAGCGGCTTGGGCTTGCTCCATGTATGCGGGCGGACGCGCGTGCCGAGGCCTGCCATGGGAATGACGATTTTGAGTCTTTCGGTCAAGAAAATGCTCCTGCGAAAAGGATACCTCAATTTTACCCTGTCTGGAGAGGATAAAACGCTTCCTGCGGATCAGCGGTAGAAAATCAACCCAATAATGGCCGTCAGGATCACCAGCCAGATCGGGCTGATGGGGGTGAGGTTCAAAATCAGGAACGCGCCAACGGCAATCAATGCTTTATCCCAGTTGTGTACCAGCGCTGGTCCCCAGCCCAGTTTGTTTGCCTCAAAGACGACCCGCGCCATATCGTAGGTCGTCCATGCCAACAGCCCCACCACGAACGGGCGTACGCCCATGATCATGGCCTTGACCACCGGCAGATCTTTATAGCTGAAGAAGTAAATGACGACCACCAGCATTAGAATGGTCGTCGGGAGGACTGTCCCGGAAACCGCTGCGATGGCGCCCGCCGTGCCCGCCAGCTTGTAACCGACGAAGGCCGAGACCTGGGGTGCGATGGGTCCCGGTAGCGCGTTGCCCAATGCCATGCCATCCGCGAATTCGTCGGGCTGCATCCAGCCTGCCGCAACGGTCTCGCGCTGCATGAGTCCCATCGAGCCGGGTCCGCCGCCCCACGAGAACAACGCCACCTTGGTGAAGAGCCAGAAGATTTGCCAGAGAAGTTGCCAGTCCATGTTTGCTCCAATCGTGCCCTCACCCATTGCCCTCGCCAGTTGAAGAGGGTTCGGGCAAAGGGAATTATGAATGTCCCAGCACAGGATGCGGCTGGTAGAGCTCTTCGAGCCGTGTCATTTCTTCCGCGGAGAGTTTGATCTCCAGCGCGGCGATGGATTGTTCGAGATGCTCCATCCTGCTCGCGCCGATGATGGGCGAGGTGATGTGCGGCTTGTTCAGCATCCAGACGAGCGCGATCTGCGAGCCGGTGGCGTTATGCGCTTTGCCAATTTCCCAGGCCCGCTCTGCGACGGTGAAATCTTCATCACGGTAGTAGAGTTCTGCGGCGAAGTCATCCGTCTGCGCGCGGACCGTCTCTCCTCCACCCTGTTTGTGGCGGTTGCCCCCGAAGAAACCACGCGCCATCGGGCTCCACGGGATCAGACCGATGCCCTGGTCCATGCACAGCGGGATCATCTCGCGCTCTTCTTCGCGATAGACCAGATTGTAGTGGTTCTGCATGGAAATGAAGCGAGTCCAACCGTGCCGGTCTGCAGTGCAGAGGGCTTTGGCGAACTGCCACGCGAACATCGAGGACGCACCAATGTAACGCGCCTTGCCGGATTTGACCACCGTATTGAGCGCATCCATCGTTTCGTCGATGGGCGTGCTGTAGTCCCAGCGGTGGATCTGGTACAGGTCCACGTAATCCATTTGCAGGCGGCGCAGGGATTTATCAATCGAGTCCAGGATGTGCTTGCGCGAGAGTCCACGGTCGTTGACCTCGTCGCTCATCGGCGAACAGACCTTGGTGGCAATCACCACCGTCTCGCGTTTCACGCCATGGGCTTTGAGCGTGCTGCCCAGGACTTCTTCGCTCGCGCCGAGCGAGTAGACATCTGCTGTGTCGAAAAAGTTGATGCCTGCCTCCAGCGCGCGCTTGATGAAAGGGCGTGCCTGCTCCTCATTCAATATCCACGGACGCCATTGGGGCGAGCCATAGGTCATCATGCCGAGACACAGGCGCGATACTTTTAAACCGCTTTTACCAAGATTGATGTATTGCATCATACTCTCCAGTTTGCCACAAATTATATAAAGAGCACAGAGACCAATTTTTTTCTGTGCCCATGCATTACTTCACCATGGTCAGGTTGGCCAGACTTGCTGCCAGCCGCTTGATGCCCACGCTCTCGAAGACCACATCCACGATCTCATCCCCGTCCTGGATTTTGCTATCGAGGACGATCCCCTCACCCCATATGGAATGTTTGACGCGCCTCCCGGCGTGGAATTTGGCTTCGATGACCGGGGCGGGCTGGCTGGGAGTCGGGAGCGACCAGGATTGCGCCAGCGAGCGGCGCGTCGCCCGGGAAGTCCCTCCTGCCCGCTCCTGGCCGCTGATCAGCCCCGCCGGGATATCCTCCAGAAAACGTGACGCGATCGTTTCTTCCGTGTACCCGCGCCCGCCACGCCGCAGGCAGCGCACCAGATACAGCCGGTCTTTGGCACGGGTGATCCCGACATAGAACAGGCGGCGCTCCTCTTCCATTTCCTCCGGCTCGTCGAACGAACGGCTGTGCGGCAGGATGCCGTCGTCCAGCCCGACGATGAAGACCACCCCGAACTCCAGACCTTTGGCGGCATGCAGCGTCATCAGGGTGGGCACATTGCCCTCTTTAAGGGTGTCCTGGTCCGAGACCAGCGCCACGCTTTCGAGGAACTCCGCCAGTTCGCGCTGGGCGTATTCATCCGCCACGCGGCGCAGCTCCAGCACGTTATCCCAGCGGTCTTTGCCCTCCTCGGTGCCATCGTCCAGATATTCCTGATAGCCGGTATCTTTGAGGATTTGATCAAAGAGTTCTGGGACGGTTCGTGTGGAGGCCAGTGCACGCCACTTGGACAGCATCCCGCCGAAATCGGACAGCGGGAGGGTCGCGCGCCCCGTGAACTGACTCCAAAGGGGAGATGATTCCCCTCGCGACAGGTCGAGCAGGACCACACCGGGGCTGATTTCGGCCTGCCGGGCAACAGTATGCAGGGTGAGGATGGTCTTGTCGCCAATGCCGCGCGGCGGGACGTTGATCACCCGGTCGAGCGAGATTTCATCGGCCGGGTTGTGGACCAGGCGCAGAAATGAGATCATGTCCTTGACCTCGCGCCGTCCATAGAAGCGCTGTGCGCCGACCAGCCGGTAGGGCAGCCGCGCCTGCAGGAAGGCTTCTTCGAGGAGGCGGGACTGGGCGTTGGTGCGATACATCACGGCGCAGTCGCCGGGTTCGAACTGTCTGCTGGCGACGAGCTGGGCGATGGTGTCCACGACAAACGAGGCTTCGCCATAATCGTCGAGCGCTTCGTAGAAATTCACCTTATCGCCCTGCCCGCGCTCCGTGAAGAGTTGTTTCTTGCGGCGGTGGTGAGCCTGGTCGATGACCGCCATGGCCGCATCGAGAATGGTCTGTTTGGAGCGGTAGTTCTGCTCGAGCAGGATGACCTGCGCGCCGGGGAAATCCTGTTCGAAGCGCTGGACGTTGCGGTAGTCCGCGCCGCGCCAGCGATAAACGGAGTTGTGAACGATGATGCCACCTGCCAGGTAATTGTGCAGATTGTCCACTTCGAGATCGTACACTTCGCCGGCATAAGGCACACGGCTGATTTCGATGATTTCGTCTTCAACAATTTGCCCGTTTTTTTTGACGGCCACAATCATGGACGAATGCAAATGACTGGCGGGCATCAGGCTGAAACGCGGTGCGAGAGGCGAATCGCCGCCATCTGTGAGAAATGCGCCGACGACAATTTCCGCATCACCCGCATCCCGGCTGAGTTTTTGCGCGACCTGCTGAATATCGTCATAGCGCAGGCGATTCAAGCCAATGCGCCAATTATGACGGCTGCGAATGCGTGGATTGTATCCCTGGGATTTAAGCGTTTCGGCCAATTCTAGTTCACTGCTCCACAGGTCAACGCGATGCGCGTGCCAGGGAGATTGGGCGGGCGTGCGCCCATCGCCGAAATAACGTAAATTGACCACGTTGCGGAATGTGCCTTGCGGCGTGTAGTGCGGGTAACGCTCATCCATTTCCAGGTCGGTCAGCAGGCGCCGGGCGTTGACCACCGTGTTGATTTCATTAAACAGACGGTCGATGTTCTCCTGTGACATGCGCATCCGCCGCCCGCGCACGTGGAAAACCGTCGTAGGAATGCCGTAGCTGTAGGCATAAAATGATTCCCAGTAATGGGCATCGTCCCGGTTCTGGCAGACTTTCAGCACCCATACTTTATCGGCGTTTTCCTGGTTGCTCCGCACGCGCAGGCCGATCTGTAACTCTTCGCTCACTCCGTCACTCCTGGCATGAGAGGCAATTCCAATACGAAAGCCTTTATCTTTACGGTACATCAAGTAGACATAATGCAAACCGGGATTCACACCCAAACGCGCAAAAACGATGTGATTTGGGGTGGCCGAAAAGGCATGCCCGCCGCGTGTCACCACCCTGACCAGTCTCCCGTCGAAATGGTGGCGGCCTACATGGTTGACGCGGGACGGCATCATGGAGCCCCGTCCGCTCGCCGCTAAAACGGTATCGCCTGCCTGCAAGGACTCAATCGGTCTTTGGCCTTGCGGTGTTTCGATGGGCGTGCCTGCCGGGAAACACTGGTCAGGGTCGCCCACCACAAAGATATTGTTGTGCACCGAGGCGAGATGTTTCAGCAGGATATACTGCGCGATGTTGGTATCCTGGAACTCATCCACCAGCACATGATGAAAACGCCCGGCATACTTATCACGCACCTCGGGCTGCTCTTCGAGCAACCTGGCTGTGTAGAGCAGCAGGTCGTCAAAGTCGAGCGCGTTGGATTGAAGTAAAAGCTCCTGGTATTTTTTATAGACCCGCTTCGTGACCTCATCGCGGTACGTTACGATCGGAAGATTATCCGCGGTGATCAATTCATTTTTGGCGCGCGAGATTGCCGCATGCAGCGCGACGGGGCGGTATTGTTTTTCATTAAGGTTCAGGTCGCGGACGGCGGCTTTCACCACGCGCTCCTGGTCATCGGCATCGAAGATGACAAACTCATGAGTGACGGGCAGCTTCTCTGCCTCGCGGCGCAGAATCCGTGCACAGGTGGCATGAAAGGTGCCCAGCATAAGCCCACGCGTCATTTCCTCTCCAAGCATTTTCTGCACGCGGGATTCCATTTCGCGCGCCGCCTTGTTGGTGAACGTGACTGCCAGCATTTGGTACGGGCGCACGCCCTCATAGCCGATCAGGTAGGCGATACGCTGAGTCAGCACGCGGGTCTTACCTGAGCCGGGTCCGGCCAGGATGAGCACCGGTCCATTCGGCGCGGTGACGGCACGTTTCTGTTGAGGATTGAGCTTGTCGAGAAAATCCATTTTGTGAAAGGCAGGGGCGACCGCCCTTGCCACGGCGTGGGAGCGGGTCGCCCCTATGCGAGTTCCATCTGTGGGGAGAGGTTAGAGGTTGGATGTGCAGTGCGGGCAGCGTGTGGCTTTAATCGGGATCTCCGTCGCGCAATGCGGGCAGGTCTGGGTAGTCGGCTCGGCGGGCGCCTGTGGTTTCTTCATGCTGTTCATCGCTTTCACGACCAGGAACAGGACCCATAAGATGATCAGAAAATCAATGATGGTGATCAGAAAGACACCGTAGTTGATGGTGGCTGCTCCAGCAGCTTTGGCGGCATCCAGCGAAGCATACGTCTGACCATCAAGAGCGATGAATAGATCGGTGAAATTGACACCGCCCAGCAGCATGCCAATCGGGGGCATGATAATGTCATTGACAAGCGACGTCACCACTTTGCCGAATGCGCCGCCGATGATGACGGCAATCGCCAGGTCAACCACGTTTCCCTTCAGGGCAAATTCCTTGAATTCCTTGAGCATCTCCGGCCTCCTCGTATTCAGTTGATGGGTTGATTGTACCGTCACGAGGAGGAGCTGTCAACAAAAGCCAAAATTCGGGCTTAATGTTATAAAATAAATGTTATTTTCAACACATACCGCCCCGATTGAAGCACTTGCAGAATGGAGTATAATTCAGTGAGTTATTTCTCTGAACAGAGAGAGCTGGGTCATCTTCAAAATCAGCTTAAAGCAAAGGAAATCGTGAATGCCCGAGTTACTCCTTGATGTGCAGGGTCTTGAAACACAGTTCAAGACACCTGATGGGATTGTTCACGCAGTAAACGGCGTCTCCTTTTCCTTGAAGGAAGGGGAGACGCTTGCCGTTGTGGGGGAAAGCGGGTGTGGCAAAAGCGTCACCATGCTCTCTGTCCTGCGGCTGATCCCATCGCCGCCCGGAAAGACGGTTGCCGGGAAAGCAATATTCCGGGGGCAGGATCTGCTCCAGATGCCGGATGACAATATCCGGAGCGTCCGCGGTGCCCAGATCGCCATGATCTTTCAGGACCCAATGACCTCGCTGAATCCGGTGCTCACCATCGGTCGCCAGCTTGAAGAGCCGC
>JBGPQJ010000094.1:0-11822 GCA_041488995.1 Anaerolineae bacterium | reverse complement strand
CCCGCAATTACCAGACTGAAAGTGATCATCGAATACTCCATCCAAACATCATATTCACCCCTCAAAATGTCATGTCCTGCTGCCCCTGCAAGAAAAAACAGGATCAATGCACCGATCAGTTCCAATATTTTCATCATCACCACCTCCAGTCTTATTCTACACCGTGCTACAATTTGACGGATAATCACTATAAGCATATATTTACCAAGCATGGAGATAAGTATGCCTCAATTCAAATGGTGGCAGAAAGCCGTTTTCTATCAAATCTATCCCCGCTCCTTCGCAGACGGCAACGGCGATGGGATTGGCGATTTCCCCGGTATCACCTCCAAGCTCGATTATCTCAGCGAGCTTGGCATCGATGCCCTCTGGCTCTCTCCGCATTTCCCCTCCCCCAACTGGGATTGCGGATATGACATCTCGGATTATTGCAACGTCGCGTCCGAGTATGGGACGCTCGATGATTTTAAAACCTTTCTGCGCGAAGCGCATGCACGCAACCTGCGGGTTATTCTGGACCTGGTGTTGAACCACACATCGGATGAGCATCCGTGGTTCATCGAATCCAAATCCAGCCGCACGAATCGCAAATCCGACTGGTATGTATGGGTGGATTCACCGCCCAACAATTGGCAATCTTGTTTTGACGGAGAAGCCTGGACATATGCTCCGGATCGTGGGCAATACTATTATCATTACTTCATGAAACAACAGCCGGATTTGAACTGGAAGAATCCCGCTGTCAAGAAAGCCATGTGGGACGCTGTACGCTTCTGGCTAGACCTGGGTGTGGATGGGTTCCGTCTGGACGCGATTGGGACGATCTTCGAGGATCCGAATTTGACCAACCATTCGGTGCCGATGAACCTAGCAGAGTTGCGCCACGCGACAGAACTGGCACAAACTCCTGATGAAAAGAAACGGTATATGAAATACTGGGAGGAAATGTTCAAACACCAATGGAGTCAGCCGGGGGTGCATGAGTTGATGAAGGAATTGCGCACAGTCGTGGATGAATACGATGGCGACCGGATGCTGGTGGGTGAAGATGATGATATCCGCTACCAGGGCAACGGGCAGGATGAGCTGCACATGGTGTTCAACTTCCCGCTGATGCGAACGGAACGCCTCACACCCGCGCATATCCGCAAGAATCAACGCGAACGAATCGCAGCTCTGGCGAAAATATCACCAGGTGCCTGGGCATGCAATACGCTCGGCAACCATGATTGCTCGCGTGTAATTTCCCGTTACGGGGATGGCGTCCATGATGCAGAACTGGCACGCCTTTCACTTGCGCTGGTGCTGATGTTGCGCGGGACGCCATTTCTTTATAATGGCGAAGAAATCGCCATGTCCGATTTGCTGCTGACCGACATCTCCCATGTACGCGATACGATGGGCTCATGGTACTACCACACAGCCGTCCATGAACTGGGTGTCGACCCTGCCGAGGCAATGAAACGCACTGCCGCTATGACACGCGACAAGAACCGTACGCCAATGCAATGGTCTGACAATGTAAACGGTGGGTTTTGCCCGGCGGAGGTCATCCCGTGGCTGCCCGTTAATCCCAACTACGCCGAGGGGATCAACGTCAAAGACCAGCTGGAAGACCCACTGTCGCTGCTGAACTTCTATAAGCGATTAATCCGTGTGCGAAGGGACACGTCCGCGCTGGTGATAGGTGACTACCAACCGATCCACGAGCGGTCAGGCGAATATTTCGCTTTCTTAAGGACCACAGGCGATCAAACCGTACTCGTGGTGCTGAACTACTCTGAACATCGGCAGACACTACACTTCCCAAAATTGCCAGACAAGCATGCGCATCTGATCTTCTCAAGCGCAGGACGAAGCAAACGTGAGGAAAAATTGACCGAGATCAGCATCGGCGCTTTTGAAGTATATCTTGCAGAATTGACATGAATATAAAATTGAGTCAGTTATGAAGAAATATCAACCTGAGTCCAAGCCCGAAGCGCCTTCCCCAAATACAGTCTGCGGCCACGAAATGACAGCGGACATCCTCTGGTATCCCAATACCAAATACCAGATGGGGACCATTTACTTCTGTACCGAATTTTGTCTCGAGGCGTTCCAGGCTGATCCCGATCGCTTTTACAAAGCTCACAGACAACAGAAAGATAATGCGAGTTGAGGGTCAGCTCGAAGGGATAAGCTGGTCCAGCATTGGGATGAATAGTCCCTTATAGAAAGCCTGTTGCTCCGGGGCGGAAACCACCATGAAGAGCGCCAATGTGCGCCGACTGCTGATTTGGGCTAAGGCCAGCAGAACTGGTTCACCATTAAATTTGCTCCGGTATATCGTCCACTCAAGTTCATTCGCTGAATGACTCCCGATTTTTGTGGGTGTTTCATCGAAGCCGCTGTTCTCAAAACTATCCGTCAGCACGTCCACCACAAGGTATTCAGGTGCAGGAAATGATTCAAAACCGACGAAAGTCGGGTCAAAGAGATAAGCCCGACGATGGTATGAATTGGACGAGATCTGCTTTTTCCACCCTACCGGGACAACTCCTTTCATCCGGACAGTATGCTCAGTAATCGGGACAACTTCAACAGGCTGATCACCGTCATAGGGAAGGAAAAACTCAAAAGACTGCAATTGATCCAGACATGCGCTATCAGGTGCGTGAGAGGGGTCCTTGAGAAAATCCTTGACAATGGAGAGCGAACAATCATTATCAACAGTGGCGCCGTGTCCCATGCCGGGGATAATATAGAAGTAATCATTGGTTAAGTCATCCGAAACCATCTGACCTGTTGTGACAGGGGTAGTCGGATCATACTCTCCAGAGATGATCAGAGTCGGCGTATCTGCATAAACAGGAATGCTGTCACGCGCATCGTGGGGATTGGCGCCCCAGGCCTGGCAAATCTGGAAAACGCGCTCGCTGCTCCCGAAGAGAGAAGCCAGGGAAAACTTCTTTATCACTTCGGATGATTCAAGATCGGCGTCCATTTCTGCCACCGTGGAAGCGTATACCTGCTCGGGACAGACGGTGGCGAAATAAGTTCCCAATCCCATCGAATTATAAGTTCCACCCGGAACGCCCAACGCAAAACTGAGAAATGTATTATCGCCATTCTTGATGTCATAAATAGCTTTCGGGACCACAGGGACAAGTTCAGAGGTATGCAAGCCCCAGACAAAGGCTGCCAACATATCCACACCGTTGACCTGGACGTCATAAACGAAATCGCTCGCCGGATCATAAGCCTTTATCAACACAGGCTGTTTATCAAAGCGCTCGATGAGGTCATAAAATACATTTGCAAGGTCAGGATAATCCTTATTGCAGCGAGGGCTGGCTGCGCAATCTGTGAATACCTTATTAAGCGCATATTGCACGTCCTTGGAGCGACGGTTAAACATTTTTGCTTCCATCGGCACGACTGAATCAAGCACTGCTGCACGTACGATCTCAGGGTAATCGCGCATCACGGTAAGTCCCAACCGCGTCCCATATGAAATACCCAGCAGGTTGACTTTCTCATACCCTAACGCCCGGGCGATGTCGCGAACATCTGCTGCACTCTGGGTGGTATTGAATGCAGCCGGATCAATGCCTTCCTCCTTGTAACGATCATGGCAGGTGCTCCAGGCATTGGTAAAATCCTTGAATGTTTCCTCTTCCGAGCGATTCTGAAAATAAGCATCGATAAAAATAGTGTTCAATTCCGGGCACTCAATAACCGGTTCAGACCTCCCCGTTCCGCGTGGATCGAAAAAAACCATGTCGAAATCCTGCAGGATCGGGCTGACATAGATATCGAACAATGCGAGCGACCAGTCAATACTCTCCTGCCCTGGACCGCCTTGTAAGTAGACGATCACATCAGCCTCAGGCCTTGGGCTTTGGAAGAGCACCACCGGCAGGGCAATCAGATTGGTGAAATTCTTATTACGATCGAGAGGCACACTGACCACGCCGCAGCGGACACGCGTCCCGAGGGGAATATCAAAGGGACAGACCGTGCCTCGGAACGCTGGAGTAAATTCAAGCGTGGGAGCTGAAGTGGGGGTCAGCGTGGGTGGAAGAGCGGTCGCAGTCGGAATAACGGATGGGACAATAACCACAGAATCCGGGAGAGGTGCATCCGCCACTGGTCGCAAATTGGAGAAAAGCCACCACCCACTGAAGATCGCCAGACAGAGGAGAAACGTCAGCAATCCAGACACTCCCCAAACCACTGGTGAAAAACCCGATTTCCTTGGTGGTTGTTTCCGTATCACAGTCTGCACGAGTCTTGATTTTGTTTCAGGTTTTCCAGCAGGCTCAGGTTGGAGGGGTGGCGAATCCGAAAATAGTTTTACATTCTGAGGCGTCTGTAGACGGATAATTTGCTGTTGCGCATATTGATTCGATGGATCTATCCGTAAAACCTGTTGAAAGGCATATAATTGTTTTTGCGTATCATCAAGAGCCAATCCCAGCAAATACCAGGCTTCAGCAATGTTGGGACTACCTCGCACGATCGGGATGAGAATTTTCTGCGCTTCCTGTCTATTTCCCTCCCTAATCAGGTCGTACGCACTACGCAGAGATTTGGCTGTCAATTCATCCATATTTCCTCCGATAAATGAATATACACTTATTTCAAACTACGGGCAATTTAAAAAATATACAATTCTGAAAAGTAATTTCTCTGGAACTGCTCTGGTCGATTCTTCTCCTCGAAATTCAAGAGATGTACAATTCGTGTTAGACTTAACCCGATAATTTATTGGTAGAGAGACTACTATGACCCCTTCCCACACAGCGCGTTACATTCAATATCAGGTCGATAAAATCGACACCATCGAAGCTGAAACCATTGTCGAAGCACCCGTTTCCTTGACCGTCAACGGCGAGAACTGGTTAACGTTCATGTGTACGCCCATTCAGCTCGAAGAATTAGCAATCGGATTTTTGTTCAATGAGGGCATCATCTCCAAAATGGATGAGCTCGCTGACGTCCGGGTGTGTGAACATGGGGACAATATCGATGTCTGGTTGGTTCATTCAGTGGAGAAACCTGCTAAATGGCGGCGTACCTCAGGGTGCTCAGGGGGGGTTACGGCTGTGGAGTTGTTATCCGAGGGCTTGCCGGTTGTCCCATCTCAGGGAGCCATTCTCACCCCATTACAAATCAATGCGTTGATTGTCCGGTTGTTCGAGAGCCAGGATCTATATAAAGAAACCGGCGGCGTTCACACCTCCGCGTTGAGTGATGGGGAAAATATCATCATTTCTTCTGAGGACATCGGACGGCACAACACGCTGGACAAAATCGCTGGCCGGTATCTCAGGCTCCAACCTGTTCTGCCCCACAAGGTCTTGATCACCACGGGTCGGATCAGCTCCGAAATGCTCCAAAAAGCCGCCCGGCTGGGGGCGGAAGTGTTGATTTCACGCACATCACCGTCATCGCTATCCATCCAGATGGCAGAGCGGATGGGGATCACACTCATCGGTTATGCGCGGAGGAACCGCTTCAATGTCTACGCTCATCCCGAGCGCATCTCTGGCGAAGTGAGAAAATAAGGAAATTTATACGACATACCTTCCGGGTATGTCTTTTTTTCGTTTATAATATTTGTGAAACTTTACACTATCAGGATAAAAATCAAATATTTTCATGAGCAATGAGACTATCCCCTGTCCGCACAAAGGTGGATAATGAAAATAGTGTGTACAAGTCATCTGGAACTACACCCATCGCATCTACTCGAATCAAATCGAGGTGAGTGACACAGTCCTCACGCCAGCAAGATGATAGGAAAGAGACAAGATGACCAACCGGAAAATCATCTATAAACCCATATCACCAGAAGTAGCTGAACTGGCTGCTCATCATGGGGGTAATAAAGAAACGATCCTGGAAGTGCTCAAGGATCTGGATTCTCGCAACCAACTCAACCCTTCCACCATCACCGACACGGCACGCGCCCTGAACATATCCGCCCATCAGGTTTACGGTATGGCGACCTTCTATTCCATGTTATCCCTGAGGGAACGCAAGCAAATCCTGCGTGTGTGCGACGGTCCGGTATGCTGGCTTAAACGCGCTGAAGAAACAAAAAGCGCTTTACAAAAAGCAGCTGGTAAAAAATGGACAGTCGAACGCACCTCCTGTCTTGGGCTGTGTGACCGTGCCCCGGCGGTGCTGGTCGGCGACGAGCAAGCCGGACCCATCCTGCCAGAAGATGCGAAGAAAACATGCCAGGGCTGGCGCGGTATCCCAGACGATTATGCCACACCTCGCAAGGGGGAAGTGCGGGCGATGATGTCTCTTGCGGGGAAAATTGATCCGGATTCCATCGATGATACCCTCCAACATGGCGTATACGATGGTGTTAAAAATGCACTTGGGAAAAAACCGGATGAAGTGATTGCTGAAATGGAAGCCAGCGGTCTGCAAGGACGCGGCGGTGCTGGTTTCCTGGTGGGAAGAAAATGGAAATTTGTTGCCGTTGAAAAGCGCACGCCGAAATATTTAATCTGCAACGCAGATGAATCCGAACCGCTGATTTTCAAAGACCGCGTGCTGATAGATACCAATCCGCATCAGCTGATTGCCGGCATGCTCATCGGCGCATATGCCTGCGGGGCGAGCGAAGGCTACATCTACATCCGCGGTGAATATGAACATCAGGCACGACGGTTGGAAAAAGCCATCACACAGGCTGAAGCAAAAGGTCTGCTAGGTGCGAATGTCCTATCCAGCGGCTTTGGCTTCAAGCTGCACGTTCACCGCGGTGCAGGGGCATACATCTGCGGTGAAGAGACTGCATTGATCGAATCGATGGAAGGGAAGCGAGGCGAACCCCGCCTGCGGCCGCCCTTCCCACCCCAGAATGGCTTCAGGGGTATGCCGACGGCTGTCAACAACGTCGAGTCGTTTTGTGCCGCAGCACAAATCATGAAGAACGGCATCGATTGGTGGAAGGGATTGTCATCTTACACGACTCCAGGCACCAAGGTGTACATGCTGCTGGGGCATATTAAAAAGCCCGGCCTGTTCGAGGCGCCATTTGGATTAACCCTGAGACAAATCATCGACGAATTCGGCGGTGGGATGCTCAAAGGGTCGCAGTTCCACTTCGCAATAACCGGCGGAGCTGCCGGCTCGATTGTCGGTGACAACCTGCTGAATATCCCGCTGGATTTCGCATCCTCTCAAAAAGGGATCGGATTGGGAGCAGGCGCATTCCTCGTATGCGACCAATCCATTTCGCCAGTAGCATTCCTGCGCGAACTGCTTCGGTTTTTTGCGTTTGAGTCGTGTGGAAAGTGCACGCCCTGCCGGGTAGGCACATGGCGGGCATTGGAAATTCTGGAACGCATGGCAATCGGCAAAGGGCGCAAAGGCGATGTGGATGAGTTGAAAGCCCTTTCAGAGAACATGTTCAACGCCTCATTCTGCGGGCTCGGACAATCCGTGCCTATTCCAATGAATTCGGCGCTGGCAAACTTTGCTGAAGATTTTTCGAGAGCGGAGAAATCACTATGACCGTGAACATCACCATCAACGGGCAAAAGGTCGAAGTCGAAAACGGGCTAACCATCCTGGATGCAGCCCGCAAGCACGGCTTTGACATCCCGACCCTGTGCTATCACAAGGACCTGTCCCCCACCGGTAACTGCCGCATGTGCGTGATCGAGGAGAAAGGCGGGCGCTTCCTCCAGGCGGCGTGCGTGACCCCGGTCTGGGAGGGGATGGACATCCAGACTCACAGTGAGAAAGCAGTCAAGTCGCGTAAGATGTCGCTCGAACTGATGCTTGCCAACCACCCTCAGGACTGCATCACATGCGACGTGAGCGGCGAGTGCGAATTGCAGGATTTGGCCTACGAATACAAGGTCAATGTGCCGGCGTGGGGTGCCAAAGGCAAGCGCTATCCCGTCGACAGCGACCCCAATCCGTTCATCCGGGTGGATATGAATCGCTGCATCCTGTGCCGACGCTGTGTACTGGCGTGCGGTGAGATCCAGGTGCGGGATGTATGGGGTGTTGCCCAGCGCGGGTTCGAGGAGTGCATTGTTGCCGGGGCAGCCACGACCATGCTCGAGGCGCGCTGTGAGTCGTGCGGCCAGTGTGTGGCTTACTGCCCGACGGGAGCGCTTTCCAACAAGATGAATTATGGGATGGCGCGTGCGCACCAGGTCAAGAAAGTGACGACTACATGTTCCTACTGCGGTGTCGGTTGTCAGTTCGATTTGCTGGTGAAGAACAACAAAGTCATGGGTGTCTCTTCCAACCCGAATGCGCCGGTCAACGGCATGGCACTGTGCGTGAAAGGCCGCTACGGGTACGATTATATTCATCATCCCGACCGGCTGACCAGGCCTCGGGTGAGAAAGTACCTGATGGAAGATGGGAAAAAGAAACAGGATGGCGACTCCTGGCAGTGGGTGGAAACCGATTGGGAATCCGCCCTCCAAATTGTGACTGACAGGTTGCGGACGACCCTTGAAGTGAGCGGCGCTGATTCAATCGGGGTGCTCACATCGGCAAAATGCACCAACGAAGAAAATTATCTGATGAACAAATTGGCGCGGCAGGTCATCGGGACGAATAACATTGACCACTGCGCCCGGCTCTGACACTCCAGCACGGTCGCCGGTCTGGCGACCTCCTTTGGCTCGGGTGCGATGTCCAACACGATGGACGATGTTGCCGCCAACGCAAGCCTGTTCTTCATCATCGGCTCGAACACCAGCGAACAGCACCCGGTGTTCGGGACGATGCTGCGCCGCTCGATTAGAAAACGCAATGCAAAATTGATTGTGGCTGACCCTCGCCGCATTGACATGGTCGATTTTGCCACGATGCACATCCGCCAGAAACCGGGCACCGACATTGCCCTGATCAATGGCTTGATGTACCTCATTCTCGAGAAAGGCTTGGAAGATAAGGCGTTCATTGAAGAGCGCTGTGAAAACTTCGAAGAGTTCAGGCAGACGGTGATGAATTACCCACCGGACAGGGTAAGCGAAATTACCGGTGTACCGGTTGAACAACTCCATCAAGCCGCTGAGATGATGGGCGCACTCAAGCCGATGGCGGTCATGTGGGCGATGGGGATCACCCAGCACATTGTCGGCGTGCGCAATGTGATGGATCTGGCGAACTTGCAAATGCTGCTCGGCAACATGGGGAAACCCGGCGGCGGTGTCAACCCATTGCGCGGACAAAACAACGTGCAGGGCGCGTGCGATATGGGCGGTCTCCCAAATGTGTATCCGGCTTATCAACCAGTCATCAATGAAGAAGTGCAGAAGAAATTCGAATCCGCATGGGGCGCGACAAGCAGCCTCAAAGTTGGCCTGACCGTCACCGAGATGATACCTGGCATCCCCGAGGGAAAGATCCACGCGCTCTACATCATGGGTGAAGACCCGGCCACCAGCGACCCGGATAGCAGCCACATCCGTCACTGCCTCGAAGAACTGGACTTCCTCGTCCTGCAGGATATTTTCCCGACCGAGACTGCGGCGTTCGCGGATGTCCTGCTCCCCGGCGTTTCCTTCGCTGAGAAGCACGGGACGTTCACCAACACCGAGCGGCGTGTGCAAATGGTGAGGCAGGCAATCGCTCCACTGGGTGAAGCGCGGCAGGATTGGCAGATTACGACGGAGATTGCAAAGCGGATTCTGGATACTTCGAAAACCTCCCGCAAAGTAGATGTGGATGCACCCTGGGCCAGATGGAATTACACATCTTCCACTGACATCCTGACCGAGATCAACGCGCTGGCACCCTCCTACGCGGGTGTCACTCACGCCCGGCTCGAAAAAGGCGAGCGGCTGCATTGGCCTGTGCCGAACGCCGAACACCCCGGCACGACGATTTTGCACACGAAAGGATTCTCACGCGGCAAGGGTAAATTCACACCGATTGACTTCGTACCCCCGCCCGAGTTACCGGACGACGAGTACCCGATGATCCTTTCCACCGGCCGTGTGCTGTATCACTGGCACGGCGGCGAAATGACGCGGCGCGCCAAAGGGCTGATGGAAGTTTACGGGAATGCTATGGTGGAGGTTAACCCCGACGATGCCGCGAAACTCGGCCTCAATGGAAAACGAACGGTGCGCATTTCTTCGCGTCGCGGCAGTATCGAAGCTGAAGCCTGGATCACAGACCGCGTTCCGCCGGGGATGGTGTATGCCAACTTCCACTTTCCTGAATCGTCGGCGAACGAACTGACCATCGCTGCGCTTGACCCGGTGTCGAAGATTCCATCGTACAAGGTATGCGCCGTAAAAGTAGAATCAATCAATTAAAGAGATGGTGTAGATTGCAATCCACCCCTTTGGGAGATGACAATGGACATCCGAAAAATATTCGAGTACGCCCTTCAGCGTGAATATGAGGGGAAAGCTTTCTTCGAGACGAATGCCACCCGTTTGCAAAATGCTGCAGCAGTCGGTGCTTTTAAAGCCATTGCCGCCGAAGAGCAGAAGCATATTGATTTTATCCTGGCTCAGATCAATGCAATGGACGAAGGCAGGACCGCTGCCACGCCAGAATTACCAAAAGCCGGTTTCTTCGCTGACCGCGCCACCAGCGAGAGTATCGAACAGACTGTCAGCGAAGCGATGGTGGCTGACCTGCCTGTTCTGCGCATGGCGTATCTCATCGAGCGGGACTTCGCTGAGTTCTATGTACAAGCCGCCTCCAAAGTGGAGGGAGATGTAAAAATCATTCTGGACATGCTCGCCCGCTGGGAAGCCGGGCATGAGCGTCTTTTCAAGTCCATGTATGATAAGGCGTTCGAAAAGTATTCAGGGATGCCATGGGGTGGTTGACCTGACCAATCAAATATCAAATTCATATGACGGGTCTGAGGAATTTTCACCAAACCCGTCATTCTTTAAACTGGTGCCACTATTTGGGTATAATCGGCGCATGCGCCACCGAGTATCCTTACTTCTGGTCCTCCCAATTTCATTAATAGTAATAGGAATAACTGGATGCACCCGTGAGGTGGATTCAAGCAATTGGACTCCTCCCCCTTACCAGCTGGGAACGACTCAGGCGACCCCGAGCCTGTCCTCCCCCGACTTGCCAATCCCCACCCTCTTTCGACTCCCTCCGACCCGCGACCCGAATTCACCCCTCCTCTCCCCCACGCCCGATCTCCCGCATGGGATACCTACGCCGCTCACCGTACCAGAGAGTTACGTTGTCCAGCCCGGTGATACCATCGGAATCATTGCCCATAAATTCGGATTGCGGCCTGAAGCCATTATTCAAGAAAACGCCCTCGTCAACCCGGATTATTTGGATGTCGGGCAGATACTCAAGCTGCCCGGAAACTCCGCCAGCAGCATTGGACCCTCGTTCAAGATCATCCCTGATTCCGAACTCATCTATGGACCCTTCAATATGGTGTTCGACCCCACTGCGTTCATCCAGAGCAAAGGGGGGTATCTGGCAAATTATGTGGAGGAAGTAGATGGGCAAGCCCTAACCGGTGCGCAAATCGTGGAGCGTGTCGCCAAGGATTATTCCGTCAACCCCAAACTACTGCTGGCGGTGCTGGACCATCGTGCAGGGTGGGTCAGCAATCTAAACCCCGATCCGGCAACATTCCAATACCCGCTCGGTTACGTGGATGGCTGGCACAAGGGATTGTACCGGCAGCTCGCCTGGGCTGCCAATATGCTCAATAATGGATTCTACAGGTGGCAGGTCAATGCGATTCCCACCTGGACTCTGGCAGATGGCACCGTCATCACACCGGACGCGACTATCAACGCCGGGACAGCGGGCGTCCAGCATTTCTTCGCACAGGTGGATGGGTT
>JBGPQJ010000093.1:0-11844 GCA_041488995.1 Anaerolineae bacterium | reverse complement strand
GCGAGGATTACCTGTTCGAGCGGAAAGACGGTTCTCTTGTCTGGCTGGCCGACCATTCTGTGCCTGTGTTTGATGCCGCCGGAAATACGATTGGTTCCTTGGGCATCCTGATGGACATCACCGAGCGCAAGCGGGCCGAAGCCGAGCGCCAGGCCCTGCTGGAGATCATGCAGGGGTTGGCTGCAACAGAGAACCTGCAAGAGTTCCTCCAACTGATCCGGCGTGCGATCTCCAAAGTGATCTACGCCGAGAATTTCTTTGTCGTTTTCCATAATAAGAGCAACGGCTTGTTCGAAGAAATTTTTGCAGTGGATAAGTACGATCCACCCATGCCACCCTCCAGACTTGAAAAGAGCATCACCTCGTATGTTTTCCGCAGCGGTGAACCGCTCCTGCTGGACCAGACGCAGTTCAATGAACTGGCGGCGCGGGGTGAAGTGGAACTTGTCGGCACCCAATTTACCTCCTGGCTGGGAGCGCCTCTCACGACGCCCGGTGAAACCATTGGCGTGATCGCTGTCCAGAATTATGAGAATGCGGATTGTTACTCGGAGCGCGACAGGGAATTCCTCGCATCTGTCGGAGTTCAGGCAGCGCTGGCGATCGAGCGCAAGCAGGCGGAGGAAGCACTGCGCCAGTCTGAAAACAAACTGCGCGCCCTCTTTGCGGCCATGACAGATGCCATCATCGTTTTCGATGCGGAAGGCCGCTACCTCGAGATCGCGCCGACCATGCTATCCAATCTCTTCCGGCCTCCCGACGAATTGCTCGGCAAGACCATGTCGGAGTTGCTCCCACCCGACCAGGCCACCTTCTTAATTGATCACATTCAACAGACGCTAAAGACGGGGCAATTGACCAGTGTGGAGTACAGTCTGCACATCGGCGAAAAGGATATCTGGTTTGCAACCCTTGTCTCACCACTTTCGGCCAATTCCGTCATCTGGGTGGCGCGCGACATCACCGAGCGCAAGCAAGCGGAAGAAACCCTGCACCACCGTCTCGCCGAACTTGAAGCCCTGCACAAGGTCTCCGCCGCCCTGCACCACGCGCAGACCAGCAGCCAAGCCCTGCCCATCCTGTTGGACGAAACGCTGGCCGCGCTGGAATCCGAGGTCGGCAACATCCTGCTCTATCATCCCGACAGCGGCGAACTGCGCATCGCCGCGATCCGCGGCTGGTTCCGCCAGTTGAACGAAGCGCCGATGAAACCCGGTGAGGGCATCGCCGGGGCGGTCTTTGCCAGCGGGCAGGCGCACGTCTCCGCCGAATTCCGGAATGACCCGGTGGCCCGCACCACAACGCACGAGCAATTCCTGGACGGCTGGGGCGGCGCGTGCGTGCCAATCCGGTCCGGCGCTATCACGGTCGGCGTGCTGTTCGTCTCCGTGCCGCTCCCCCGCCAGATCGCCCCTGAGCAGGTGAAACTGCTTGAATCGCTGGCCGAGATGGGCGGGGCGGCTCTGCACCGTATGCGCCTGTACGAAGAGACCGTGCGCCAACTCGATCATTTGCAAGCCCTGCACAACATTGACCTCGCCATCACGGCCAGCATGGACCTGCGCATGACGCTCAACGTCCTGCTGGAGAACGTCATCACGCAACTGAAAGTAGATGCCGCCAGCGTGCTGTTACTTAACCCGCACCTGCAAACGCTGGAGTACGCCGCCGGGCGCGGCTTCCGTACCGGCCTCGCCCAGACCGCGCACATTCGTGTGGGGGAGAGTTTCGCCGGACGCGCCGCGCTGGAGCGCCGCGCCGTTCAAGCAGACGACCTCGCGCAGAAACAAGAGAGCCCGCATATTGCCGCGCTCTGGGCCGGGGAAGGTTTTGCCGCCTATTACGCCACGCCGCTCATCGCCAAGGGGCAGGTAAAAGGTGTGTTGGAAGTATTCCACCGTTCACCCCTGGCCGCCGGGCCGGACTGGCTCAGTTTCTTTGAAACACTGGCCGGGCAAGCGGCCATTGCCATTGACAACGGGCAACTCTTCGAGAACTTGCAACGTTCCAACATGGATCTGGCATTAGCCTATGACGTTACCATCGAAGGCTGGTCGCGCGCCCTCGATCTGCGCGACAAAGAAACCGAAGGCCACACCCTGCGCGTCACCGAGATGACCCTGCGGCTGGCGCGGGCCATGGGCAGTGACGAGGCCGAACTCGTCCACATCCGGCGCGGCGCGCTCTTGCACGACATCGGCAAGATGGGCGTGCCGGATGGCATCTTGCTCAAGCCCGGCCCGCTCACCGATGACGAATGGGCCATCATGCGTAAGCACCCGCAACATGCCTACGATATGCTCTCACCCATCACGTATCTGAAATCGGCATTGGACATTCCCTATTGCCACCATGAAAAGTGGGACGGCACGGGCTACCCACGCGGGCTGAAAGGCGAGCAAATCCCGCGGGCGGCGCGTCTCTTTGCGATGGTGGACGTATGGGATGCGCTCCGCTCTGACCGCCCTTACCGTGAAGCCTGGCCCAAAGAAAAAGTGCTGGAACACATCCTCGCGCAAACCGGAACGCATTTTGACCCAAAGGCCGTAGAATTGTTCTTGAAGGTGATGAACGAAGACACAGAGGGCGCGGGCTAACACCGCGTGCACCGGGAAGATTGCCCGGCATTTTGCAGTCAGGCCCTTGGACGAGCGCCAAGGACAGGCAGGCAGTGTCCTGTTCCCCCTTCGCACCCTTCGGGTATGCTGCTCGATGGGTGCTCCGCGATCAACGGGGAGTCCAAGACCCGCCCACTGCCACTACCCTACAAGGGCGCGCTAACCACCGTCTGCAACTGAATTACTTCGCTGGCGCTTCGCGACGCGAACATAAACTGTTGGGGGGGTATGTGATGGGGTATATTAGAGCATATATCTGGCATTATGAGATTGGTGGATGAACGAAACCGGAACAATCATAATTGTAGCCACGATTGCCGCTGTTATGCTGGATTTTGGTCTGATGTACCTGTTGCGGAGGGTATCGGACCAGGATAAAAACACTCCCCGGGTCCATTTCCTGGGCGCTTATTCGCCCTTCCTCACCTGGCTCCGATACCGTCGCCTGCCACGCATACAATTGAACATCCCCCGGTTCTGGCCACACTGGCCCAAGGCCAGTGTGGGGCTGGGGCTGGCCTTGCTCCTGGCAGTCATCAGCCAATGGCTGTTGCTAAAACACTCCCGCGAGCCAGGTTGGCCCCTATTGGGCTATGCTGCAGCCGCTTTGATTTTTCTGTGGATCTGCTGGAAAATTCTTCCACCAAAACCAACTGCTTCCTTTGCCGCCGTCCTGCCCCAGCCGCAGGTTAAGCGGGCAACCGCAGCTGTAGTACTGTTGGTCTTGAGTGCGGCTGTGAGTGTGGTCACCGTACAGGGCATCGACCGAGGGCACACCGGATCCAAGGACTATGTGCTGGCGTTTACCTGGGGGCTAAGCATCCTGCTATTCATTGCAGGAATTTTAGTTCTAGCACAATGGCGTTGGCCCAGCAGGGTGACGCTGTCGGCTTGGTGGCGCAACAACTGGCAGGAGGTCCTGATCATACTCGGCCTTGGTGTTGCGGCCTTTGCCGTCCGCGTCATCGACCTGCCCTGGCTGCCCTACGCCATGATCAACGACGAAGGCGAGGTCGGCAAGGCCGCTCTCGCAATCCTAAGCGGGCTCACCTCCAACTTGTTCAAGACAGGCTGGTCAAGCCAGCCCGTCTGGTCGTTTGTCCCGAACGCGATCATGGTCACACTCCTGGGGAACAGTCTAACCGCGATTCGTCTGGTGAGCGTGATAGAAGGCACACTTGCCGTCGTATGCCTTTACCTGCTGGCGCGGGAAGCTTTCGGCCGCGCGGTTGCCCTTTTGGCGGCTGTAGGTTTGGTAGGACTCGCCTGGCATATTCATTTCAGTCGGTTGGGCGTACACAACGTGATCGATTCACTGTTTGCGACAGCCGTGCTGTGGCTCACCTACCGTGCATTGCGACGCGGCCATCTGAACGATTATCTATGGGCAGGCCTCATAACCGGGTTGACGGTATATGCCTACGTGGGCAGTCGCCTGGTATTCGCACTAGCCTTGGGCTTGCTCGCATTCAGTTGGCTGCGACGCACAGTGCGGTTGCGAACGCATGCGTTGCACTTGCTGATCTTCCTTGGAGCGGCGGCCGTTGTGGCTGGTCCCATGTTGGCTCATTTTATCCGGCATCCTGATGAGTTTATGGGCCGAACGAACGCCGTGAACCTGCTGATAGGCGGGCGGCTCGAGCTACAGGCGCAAGCTTCAGGTCAGAGCATTGCCGCCGAGCTGCTTTCCCAATTTACCAGATCCACATTGGTGTATGTGACCGGCCAGGCACCCGCGCAATTTTTTAACTCTCCACGTCCATATCTGCCTTCGATGGCTGCCGTTTTCCTGATACTGGGTTTAGCCTATACGACGTGGCGTGCCCGCGAGCCGCGTTTCATGGCAATTATCCTCTGGCTGTGGATGGTGGTAATTTTTGGCAGCACACTGACATCCTCACCGCCAAGCAACCAGCGTCTCATTATGTCGGCGCCGGCCATCACATTGCTGGCTGCAATTGGTTTGTGGCAAACCGCCCGGCTCGCTCATCAGCTGGGAGTGTTGCCTTACCGGGCAGGGTTGGCGCTGAGCCTGGTGGTCATGTGCCTGAGCAGCATTCAAGGCGTCGCGTTCTACTTCGGCGAGTATCGCCAGGGTCACTTCTTCGAAAATCAGGCTGAGGCATTTGAGTATGAAGTAGCTCTTGCTGCACAAGCCCTTGGCCCAGACTACCGGCTGTTTGTGATCGGTCTGCCCACCCTGACCACTGGGGCAGCCAACTTTGGCTACCTGGCAGCGGATATCGAAAAGATTGACTTCAACACGGTGACTCCCGAAACGCTGGCCGTCTTGCCTCACGACAAGGGTGCCCTGTATGCAGCCATCCCAAGGCGCTTGAGTGACCTGGAGAAAGTCGCACGATGGATACCAGGGGGCGAGTGGATGAATGTACCGCGTCGCTTTCAGCCGGAGCAGATAGCCTACTACGCTTACCTGATCAGACCAACAGCCACAAAACCACCGACTTTAACTCCATCACCGACATTTGATCCCTACGAGCGTACAGTTGATTCGCCTGACGGCAAGTTTTCTGCAAAATTGCGCATCAATTGGGATGATCTAAATGAAAAACCCGTTATTGAATTGTGGGATAAAGCAGGCTCAATGCTATGGAAAGTTGACTATCAATACCCAAAAGTTTCACCTCACAGCATTATGACGATTTACCGGTGGTCTCCTGACAGCTCAAAAGTTTATTTTTATTACTTATATAGTTATGCTGTATGGTATACAATTTTTAAAGGGTCTGACCTGCAATTGCTGGATGCCTATACCGGGGAAATAAAAGATGTTGTATCCGGATGTTGTGTGGATTTCGTATTCTCATCGGATATGAATAAAATAGCATACACTTCTGGGGATAAAGTAGGCATATTGGACCTGGTAACGGGTACGGATAAAAGCGTAGATATCCTGTCTCATAATTTTGAGCAGTCGGGACGGATATTCTTCTCTCCAAGTGGAGATAAGGTGATATTTCATACATTATCGAATTTCAATGGGACAGCAATTTACCTGGATGTTAAAACGATGAAGCAAAAGATAATCATGGATGATTATCTCATAGTGGATTATGATTTTGACGGCTGGACATCGGATGAGAATCCACGTTATCGAAAAGGGAAAGATGTTTTTGTTATTGATCTGGATACGCTTTCTCAAACAGTGATAGGAACCGTTACGCCTCAACCATAATCGCAAACCTAAACCATTGGGGGTATTTTCTATAAGTAAAGGTGACGAGGGACCACCATGTCAGAACAATCCATTACACCGCCTGAGCATGCTCAACCCGCTGAAACTCATGATGGCAACAGGAAATATGCGGTCATTTCTCTTGTCGTCGGCCTGCTGGATCTTCCCGCGCTGTTTTGTGCATGGATGCTCGCATTCGCTTTTGGCGCGGGAGGCAACCTGGTTTGCTTTGGCCTTTCCATTGCTTTGCCCTTCGTTCTATGCATCACAGGAATAATATCAGGCATCGCTGGCTTGCGCTCGAAACGAAGGCTCATGGCGATTGCTGGAATTGTCCTGTCGAGTCTGATTTTGCTTTTAATGTGCGGCTTGCTCTTTGTACCTATGATCATCAGTCCCAGTGTGACTCCTATCCTGACGCAGTAAATCTATCGAACCATCGATGTGGAATCCTGCGCTGAATGGAAGCAAAGTCCAACACCTCCCCGCCATTCGCTAAACCGAAACTTCAACGACCTCCCTAAGATGCAGGACCTGACATGCGATTGTTAAGAGAAATCATTCGTAAAGAGGGCGTTCGAAAAGAAGGCAAAACAATTTACAGAGAAGCGGTCAGAGGCATCATCCTGAGCGACAATAAATTACTGCTGATCTACTCGTCCCGGAATGGGGATTACAAATTTCCCGGCGGCGGGGTTCATCATAACGAAACATATGAGGAAACCCTTTCAAGAGAAGTGAAAGAAGAGAGCGGGGCATCGGTTTCCGCCATTGAAGGTGAGTTCGGCAAAGTCATCGAGTATGGCCAACCTGAGGAACCGGAGTATGTTGTTTTTAAAATGGCGTCGTATTGTTATGCGTGCAGCGTGGACAGGGTTTATTCCGGGCAAAACCTGGAGGGTTATGAAAAAGACCTCGATTTTAAACCTGTGTGGGTTGATATTGATACTGCCATAAAGGCCAATAAAGCAGTTCTTGATTCCAACCGAGAAATACCACCCTGGATAGTGCGGGAAACCTTCGTGTTGGAACAAGTGAAGAAGCAACTCTTGCACCAAAACATCGTAGAGGAGAGTGAAATGGATAACAGAAAAAACTGGACTCGCCAGCAGGACCAATTGCGGAAACTGATTTCAGCCCGGGCTCATTTTGAGCAGGCGGTCCAGCTGTTCCTTGCGCAGCATGCCGCCGTGCACACTGCCAAAATCTCCGGCTCACAGGCCTGGTCCCTGCAGGACGACGTGCTGGCAGGCCTGACGGATGAACAGATCAGGACCCGCCTGCGACCCGGGACAAACTCGATCGCCTGGCTGCTCTGGCACACGACCCGCATAGAAGACATGACCATCAATTCCTTGGTGCTGGAACAACCGCAAATCCTGAACGCGGAATGGTTCCGCCGCCTGGGATTGCCTTTGCGCGATTGCGGGTCGAGCATGGACGATGGAGAGGTTGCGGATTTCAGCGCACAGGTATCCGTTAAGACGCTGAAGGATTACCGCGCTGCGGTCGGTCGCAGTACTCGCGCCGGAGTCCCGCGCCTGCACGCGGCGCAGCTGAAGGAAGTTGTCCCAACCGCATCGGTTCAAAAACTGGTGGACGAAGGCTCCATCAGCGTAAAAGGAGGCTGGCTGGCGGAGTATTATACAGACCGGACCAAAGGCTTTTTCCTGACCCGCACTGCCACCTCGCATAACTTCATCCATCTCAACGAGGCGGGTCGCATCCGCGCCAAACTCGAACGGTCATGAAGTGCTGCATGATCTGCAATTGTTATAAGATCCAACCCCGATCTTCAGAAAGGAGATTCCCATGACAACCGAAAAAAAGTCGCGCGTTATCCGTGTTGAATCAGGCCTGATCGGCGTGGTCTGGTTCATCGGCTGGTTATTCACCATCGCCTATGCCCAGCTCATCTGGTCGCAGGCGATCATCGCGGTGATCATCTGGCCTTATTACCTGGGGTTGGTGCTCAGGTAAGCCAAGTAGAGTTAAGAGACCGCTGAAATCGGACAGCGGTCTCTCTGTTTTAACATACCGGACCAATCATGGAATATCGTGTTCTGCAAGATGCTCGACGACATCTGCATGGAGCCAGTTGGCAATGTGCTTGTTCTTGAAAGCCCCGGCAGGCAACCCCGCGACGAGGCCCACCCATGCCGTGCGCATCCGCTCGAACGATCGGACAATGGTTTCCTCATCAAGATCGCGGACCTTTACGACCGCCCTGGCATTAAAGGCGTCCACCTCCTGCCCTGACCATTTGAAGCCCGGGTCGGCCAGGATACTTTTGATGACCTGTTCGCCCTCCTCCCACCAGGCAACGACATGGGCAAGCAGGTCAGCAAAGCGAGCATACCCTTGCTTTTCAAGGAATGCGACCTGTTCCGCGGGAGATAGTTTATGAAAACGGGAAATGTACGTCGCCCATCCGTTTTGCAGCGCAGAGAGTACTTGTTCTCGGGTAATTTCAGCCATGGCTGTCTCCTGATTCAAATGCGAGGAGCTCGATCCCATGCTGCCTCGCTGAGGATCTTTTACACCACACCCTCTTATTTTACCGCGTTGATGAAGTCCGCCAGCAACCCGTAAGCGGTGGTATGCGGACCGGGGTTGGTCTCAACGATGGAGAGATCGCCGAGCACATCGGTCTTGAATTCAATGATGGAGGTCGAGCCTTCCACGCTGAACATGGGCGAGGATGACGGGACAAGCTCGGGGGAAACGCGCGCCTTGACTCCGTCCCCCTCCCGCTGTGCTGAACAGACCAGCTTGTAGCGGCTTTTCTTGGCGAGGGCGGAGGCAATCATCTTCGGGGTGATCTCGCGGATGCCCCTGCGCTCCACGTCCTGCGGCTTGAGGGGAATATCCATCAGCACCGTCACCAGCGCGGCGACCTTGATGGCGGCATCCCATCCGTCCACGTCGGCGGAGGGATCGGTCTCAGCAATGCCGATTTGCTGGCAGTGCTTGACCGCCGTGTCAAAACTATCGCCATCTTCCATGCGGGTCAGGATGATATTGGTCGTGGAATTCAGCACGCCTTGGAACGCCAGCAGCCGCGCGGCGGGCAGCGTGGAACGGAACAACGAAAAGATGGGCGCGCCATCCATGACCGTGGATTCGAAAAAGAATTTCTTGCCCTTGGATTTCGCCAGCGCAGTCAGCTTCCGGTAACCGTGCACGACCGTCCCCTTGTTGGCGGTCGCGACATGCATGCCGAGTTCGAGCGCAGTCCGGACATGGTTCACGGCAGGCTGCCCGGTCTTATGATTGACCGGCGTGTTCTCGAAAAGCACATCGGCGCCTGACTTGCGGATCAAATCGAAGGAGTCCGCCACCGGCTGGGTGCTGAACGGGTCGAGGGACTGCCCAGCTTTCAAGGCGTCCAGCACTTGCGGCAAGTCGAGGCCCGCCGGGTTGACAGCCTGACCGTGCTTGCCGGTCCCAATCCCGGTGACAGAGAAAGTGATGTCATATTGATTTTTAAGCTCTGCCTGTTTGCGCAACAGGAGTTCCGCCAGGTTGCGCCCGACGTTACCGAAACCAAGAAAAAGCAGTTTGTAATGCATGGAATTCTCCAGTGAAAGGATCAGGTACGCTATTCAGTATTCATGAATATGCCCGTTGATTATAACGGCGGGTATGGGAATACACGCCGGTCACGCGGCGGGAGGGAAAAAACACCGGAAGCGATCAATGCGCCGGCACGCGCATCGAGCGCCGCAATTTCTGTGGGGGTCAGGTAATGCGCAAGCTCAGCCATCCGGTCAGGGGTGGCCAGCGCTGCGCGGAAATGCTCAAGGTCGGCGATCAAATCCGGCGGGATGGATTCCCCCGCGAAGTCCCAGATCACCGTCCGTAGTTTATTCTCAGCATGGAAGCAAAGCCCGTGGTCGATCAGGTATATGCGGCGGGTGCGTTTCTGAATGATGATGTGGCTGCCTTTGCGATCGGCATTGTTGATGAGCAAGTCAAATAGCACGACCGGGCGCAGGCGGTCTTTGTCCTTATCTCTGAAAGTAAAATAATGGTAGTTGGGATCGTACTCGATGAACTGCTGGAGCGAGCCGGGACCGAGAGGCCCATCGTCGCGCAACAGGGTGAAGGGGACAAAGCGCCAGCCAAGGGCTTCGCTGACCAGGTAGGCAGCGACCTCCCGCCACGCGAGGGAATTTTCAGGAAAGTCCCACAGAGGCTGCTCACCTTTAGAGGGTTTGTATACCGCCGGGATAGCCTGCCCCTCGTGCGTGACGGTGACCAGGAAAGTATAGTTAGAACCCAGCATGAACTGTCCCTTCAGTTCAATCTCCCCGTGGCGAAGGGCGGCGTGCAAGGCGTCTTCAGGCAAGGCTGGCATATGTCGACCGGTTGGGTTCCCTCGCCCCGCTCTGTCCTGACCGGACCGTGGCGGGAGGTGATTAGTGCTTGTGCCCGTTCTTCTTTGGGCAGAAATGCTCTTCAGGTTCCATCGGCTCGCCGCACTGCGGGCAGATGGGCCGGCCGCGATTGACGACTTCCACCCCCCAGCGGGCCAGGGCGCGCGCCTGTGAACGGCTGCACCAGAACCGGATGACGGCAGCCTCTTCCGGATTGTCGCCGTCCGTCAGGATCTCGCGGGTGATCAGGACCACCAGGTCGCGCTCCTTGTCGTAGCCGAGACCCACTTCACCGACGCGGAAGATCGGCTCAACCGGCGGGTTGATTTTCATCTGCTCCTCGAAATAATCGGCAGACGCCTCGGGCAGGTCAGGGTTCTGGCGGGAAAGCTGCGCCAGGAATTGTTCGATCGCCACCGACATCGATTGGAGCTGGATTTTTTCAATCAGCACCGTGATGGTGCGGGTGCCCTGCCAGGCTTGAAGATAAAAGGTGCGCTGTCCGGGTACGCCTATCGCATCCGCGGTGATGTGGTCAGAGGGGTCTACATCAATTTCAAAACGGGGCATGAGTCACATCCAATAAAATTTTGAAAAAGTATACCAGAAATCGCACCGCATAAATCGGATAGGGTTGGTGCTATAATGCCCTCATCGCCCAAGGAGGAGCCCGGATGTACGACCACCAAAAACTGGACCAACTGCGTGATTCACTGGAAAAATGGGAGGAGACCAGCCTGCAAAAGACGCTGGCTTCCATGCCGGAGCGCCAGGAACAATTCATCACCACCTCATCCGAGCCCATCAACCGCCTGTATACCCCGCTGGATGTCGCCGGAGCCGATTACTTCAACGACCTGGGGCTGCCCGGCGAATATCCTTTCACGCGCGGCGTTCACCCGACGCTCCACCGGGGCAAGCTCTGGACGATGCGCATGTTCG
The DNA here is from genome assembly GCA_041488995.1 of Anaerolineae bacterium. Classification (GTDB taxonomy): domain Bacteria; phylum Chloroflexota; class Anaerolineae; order Anaerolineales; family Villigracilaceae; genus JBGPQJ01. Next base: position 709 of record JBGPQJ010000093.1, on the reverse strand, counting down.
CGGGATTCGGCACCGCCGAGGAGACGAACCAGCGCTTCAAGTATCTGCTCTCCCAGGGGCAGACCGGGCTCAGCATCGCCTTTGATCTGCCCACCCTGATGGGCTACGACACCGACGCCCCTGAAGCGCTGGGCGAGTTTGGCAAGTGCGGGGTGGCGGTTTCGTCGCTCAAAGACATGGAGATCCTGCTGGCGGGAATCCCGCTCGATCAAGTCTCCACCAGCATGACCATCAACTCCCCCGCCGCGATCATCTGGGCGATGTACATCGCCGCCGCCGAGAAACAGGGCGTGCGCCCCGACCAGCTGCGCGGGACCACGCAGAACGACATTCTCAAGGAATTCATTGCGCAGAAAGAATACATCTTCCCGCCCGAGCCTTCGATGCGGCTGGTGGTGGACACAATGGAATTTGGCACGACCAGCGTCCCGCAGTGGAACACCATCTCGATTAGCGGTTACCACATCCGTGAAGCCGGCTCGACCGCCGCGCAGGAACTGGCGTTCACGCTGGCGGACGGCATGGAATACGTCCGCTGGGGTGTCAAACGCGGCATGGACGTGGATGAGTTCGCACCGCGCCTGTCGTTCTTCTTCAATGCCCATAATGACTTCTTCGAAGAGATCGCGAAATATCGCGCTGCCCGCCGGATCTGGGCGCGCGAGATGAGGGAAACCTTCGGGGCAAAGAACCCGCGCTCGTGGCTGCT
>JBGPQJ010000092.1:0-12134 GCA_041488995.1 Anaerolineae bacterium | reverse complement strand
GTTGAACAGGCCCGCCGGCTGACACGCTTCACGGCGCCCTTCAACCTGACGGGGCTGCCGGCGCTGTCGATCCCGTGTGGATTCGACCCTGCGGGACTTCCGGTAGGACTGCAACTGGTGTCAGGCGCGTGGGGGGAAGCGTGGGTACTGCAGGCAGGACACGCCCTTGAAAAAGCCACTGGCTGGCATCACCAGATTCCCAAAGTTTCCTAATAAAAAACACAGCCTCGCTTTTACGAGGCTGTGTTTCCTCAACTAATCTGCGCTACGGTCCGGCACAATAAGGTGGATTAGCTTTAAGTTGCCAAACACAGCGATTATTACTAAGCGCAGCACAATCCTTAAAATTGGTGAATTGGCAGCAATAACATCGCGGCGGCGGTGGCGTTTCTGTCGGGCAGGCGGGAATGTAAACGGAGAATGTATCACACGGGTTTTCTATCTGTACACGTTTGATGCAAATACCGCGCCGTTCATAATACTCATACCCTACCGGGCAGACCGGTTGAGGCTGGCTCGGCGGCGCGCAGCAGCCCTGCTCGGTTATATAGGTAAAGGAGGGAAGGCAGGATTGAGACGGTGTGCAGCCGACGGCAGCCCCTGGGTAGAGACAGGGATCAAGCGGAACACAAAAAGTGGTGCTGGCCAGGGTGATCTTGTAGAATCCGTCCGGGCAGGACCCGACCACAGGGACCGGCATGCAGCCGACGCCGGGCACATCCAGATATCCCTTCGGGCAGGGTGGGCTGGGGAGCGTGGATTCACCGTATTCACAGAAGGTGGACGATGGGTTATAGGTATAACCCGACGGGCATTCCGGATCCCCCACCGGTTCCGCGATGGGCAGCGTCCGGCATACCTGCACTTGGACGGTTGAATTTTGTGCGAGAATTGACGATGTGCAGGTCAATCGGGAGGGATTACTGGCAAATGGCGTACAGGTCACGGGATTGCCGTTCAAGGAAATTTCATAATCTCCCGCGTCGGTATCCATATTCAGCTCCACCTCCACCACCGTTTGGTCGCCCCCGCCAAGAATTGCACAATAGGCACGAACTTCCGGTCCTAATAATTGCACCGGAGGTGTTTCAGGCTGTCCTTCTGTGGTCGTGACCACGGGAGCAACCTGGCAGATGGGCGGCGGCGGTACTACCTCCCCGCCCAACACACAGCGGAATCCCAAGTCAGCGGAATATTTCTCCAGCTCGAGGAAAGACCTCACTACCAGTTTGATTTCTTCGGGCGGAGTGAGGTAACTGCCTCCGCGAAACACCTTTAATTTCCCCAGTTCCGGTCCGGTGGGATCGGTTTTCGCAGAAGTTGTATAAGAATCCTCTGCGTACCAATCATTGGTCCACTCGAAGACATTTCCAGATATGTCGAAGGCGTCATAGGTACTGACTCCCTCCATGTAAGAATCCACAAAATTCGGGTCCGGGGGGTCGAGGCATTCATCGAAATTCAACAGGGTACAGTTGGGCTCTGCATCTCCCCACGGATAAAGGCTGCCTTCCGTTCCCCGACCTGTCTTTTCCCATTCGGCTTCGGTCGGCAACCGTCCCTTGATCCAATTGCAGTAAGTCTGCGCCTGGAACCAGTCCACGCTGACCACGGGATAATCAACATAATAAAAATTTCCATAGCGGTAAGGGTTATCTGCTTCAATCTTCGGAGGTGTACAGATATCAGCATCGACGCACAACGCATACTGCTTGTTGGTCACCTCCGCCTGATGGATCCAGAATCCGCTCAGGCTGACCGTGTGCATCGGTACCGTATCTCCCCCCTCCGGCTTGTCTTCTCCCATGATGAATTCACCCTGCGGGACAAAGACGAAATCGCTGAAATCCACCCACCGCAATAGAGAACCAGTCACAGGAATGATGGCCTCCAGTTCTTTGGTAGGCGTGGCTTCCACGGGGGTGGCGATTTCAGCAGGTGTGATGGTTTCCACCGGCGCGACAGTATCAACTGGCGCGATGGTATCCAAACGCGCAATCGTCTCTCCAGGTGTCACTTGTCGAATGGATATGTTATATCCTTGAAAGTTGCAGGCAACGATTGCAAAAAAAATAGCCAAGGCGACATACACCAGTCGCTGGCCTGTGAGATAAACTTTCATATGGACCTCCCCGAATTTCGAGCCTGGGAAAGCGATCTGCAAACGGATCCAACGCAGTGAGTCCGTCTGCGAGGATGCCTCCGACGAAACGTCCCTCAGCGTTTCGATGAATGAATTATTCCACAATCATTATACAGAGAATGAAGACTGTTTTCTACTCCCCTCTTCATATCAAGTCACTTCCTGTGATAGGACTAAAGATCATCCCTTCCAAGGGATGATTAAATCATTCATCAGGCTGCTTCTTCAATTGAGGGTTCCGGTCCAAGATCGTCTGCGGTTCATCATCGAGTTCCACATCCTCCGGATGGCGTGGATCATATTTAACGCGGACAACCACTCCCGGCAGCAACAAGAAAGTCTCCAGGATACTCGCCTTCAACTCCGCTTCGACAGGAGGGGAATCGTCGGGTTGTACTTTTACCTTAATCTTCACAAAAACATCCGGTCCCCGGTAGTTCTTATACTTCGGTTTTTTCATCTCCTCGTTGGTGATTTGACGCGCATCCTCAAGCACTTGGGCAAGAGAAACCTTTGTTTGTTTCCTGAAGAGAAGGTCCATTGAGCCTTCTTTTCTGAATTCTCTCAGGGCGTTGGAGTACCAGCGCCATTACGGAGAGCCCACCAATAGAGCCCTGCTGAAATCACCAGTGCGACAACTGCAATTCCCGCCCCAAACCAGCCAGCAGGGATCAACATGAACGGGACTCCGCCTAGAATGATCGCAGTACCCAGGGTCAAAGACGCCGCAAATGCCGGCGTCCGTGGCATCAGGCGTCCCAACGCAGCGATGGAGAGCGGCGTGACCGATTGCAGAAAGAAAACACAGACGAGTGTTGCGCCAGACCAGTTCCTGCCCATCGCCAGCAGGATCATGGTCAATGCCAGCGCCGCTACCGCATAGCGCACCCATCCAAACCTATCCGCTGCGAACCCGCCGAGCAGTTTGCCTGCCCCGGCAGCCAGGGCAAGCGAAAGGGCGATCTGGCTGTAGCCAGCAGCCCCTGAACCAATCCCCGTCCAGACGAGTGAACGCAAGGCGATGGCGAAAATCAGTGCAAGGACGACCAACCAACCGATGGTTTTCAGATAATCCGGGAGAGCATCCCCCTCGATTTTCGCCATGGTTGCTGAAGATGCTTTCCATAACCAGATGACCAGCGCCAGCCCCAGCAAGACTGTTACGAACATGGCGGTCGTCGTCACCGAAAAATAAAAAGCCAGTTGCGAGCCGATGGCCAGACCGATCACGCCAAAGGCGGCAAATACACCCGGCGCAGAAGCCTTTCCTGGCGTGAAGGTGATCGCCACCGAACCCCCGCCTGAATGTAAAAACATGGACCCGAGGCCAGCGAGAAAAATGCCCAGGGTTAGACTCTCCCATGAGGTGACGATTCCGGCTGCGGTGAGGACGAGTCCGATAGCGGCTCCCCGGCGGGGCTGTTTGAGCCAGTCGAGCAGAAATCCAGCCAGGGGCTGCAATCCAAACGCCAGTCCATTATAGAGAAGAATCAACATCGCGCCTTCCGGCGCGATATTCAACATGATGACCTGCATCACCAGCAATCCGGCAGCGGCATCTGAGGCACCGTGAGCGAGACCGAGCAGGAGAGGCAGCAACATCAGATCAGAAGAGGAGATAGGCAGGGAAGATCACGAGCAGATAACTGGCGACGTTGGCTACCAGTGAAGCCACCCAGTTCTCCCGTGCCGCGCCCCGTTTGAACAGCATCAGGATCCCGGCTTCGATCACGACAGAGAGTATGAATGCCAGAATCAGACCTCGCGAGCCGCTGATGCCGATTTGCAAAGCGAAGGATCCAAGACCAAGATAATTGGTGACAAGCCATACCAGACCGATCAAGGTCGTGACGATATTGGCCACGAATACGGCCAGCAGGCTGCGACCAAAAGTCCCCCACTTTAATAATTTAAGCACAGCAGCTTCGATGAGAATGATGATCAGCGTGCCAAGGAAAAAAATGACGCACCCTACCGCCAACCCGGTCAGTAAAACCTCCGGACCAGCAATGTCGAAACGGATCGAATTCAACATAGCAGCCTCCGCTTATCAGTATAGTTACTTTTGCAGGCAGGTCAACACATTTTTTAGATCATCCTGCGGTTCAGACCTGGTGATTGCCAGCACAGGAACAGTTGCCGCAATAAACGTTTCATGCGTATTCCCGGTTTTCCAACGGCGGGGCAGAATGCCGATCGCGCCGGGGTTCATCCCAACTGAATCGGACATGTACTGTGCCGAGGTCGCCAGCCGTGCTGCGGAAGTGACTTGCAGCCCGTTCAGGATGGTGTGCTCAAAAATCTGCTGGATATCCTCCCCCGCTGCAAACACCCACACCTGGACAGGCAAATCGCTGCCTCCTACTGCGCTCCAATTGGTAATCTGGCCTGAAAATATGGCACGAACCCGGTCAATCGAAAGCTCACCCACCCCCGCCTGTGGATGAGTGATGATCAGCAGCTCATCGCTGTCTATTTGAAACGCAGGAGCGGTGAGATCCGCAGGTTCCCCAATGCGCAGGGCAACATCGGCAGCACCGGGATTGTCGAGCACCAGCACGACGTTCCACCGGTCGCCACAATCGTACATTTGCGCAAGCCAGGGTTGAGCAGCGGAACTGGCGTAGACATGGATAACCGGCATGGCAGTCGGGGTGGCGGCTGGCGAGCAGCCAGCGAGCAGGTAGATGAACAATATTGAATAAAATGTGGCTGGTTTCATGCGAAAAACAGTCCATATAAAATAATGAGGCTGCCCATTATGGCGCAGTAGGCGGCAAAGATATAAAGGGAATGCTGGTTGAGGTAACCTAACAACCATTTGATCGCCAGCCAACCGACCACTGCCGCAGTGATGAATCCCACCGCCAGCAGAGGCAGGAACGAGGCGAGATCAGGCATTTTGAGCACATCCAGCATCTCATAAGCTCCTGCCGCAAGCATCACCGGCACCGACATAAGAAATGCAAATCGCGCCGCCGATGGTCGGTTAAAAGCCCGGAACATTCCACCGCTGATGGTCGTCCCGCTGCGCGATGCCCCGGGGAACACAGCCATTATTTGCATCGCGCCGACGAACAATGCGTCAAGCCAGGTCATGCTGTCCAGGGTGCGTGTACGTTTTCCAAAGTATTCCGCCAGTGACATGAGGAGGGCAGCTGTAAAAAGACGGATGGGGGCTTCGACCAGTGGTGTTTTGAACAGGGTCTCAACGGCATCCTTGAGCAAGACTCCTGCCAATAAAGCTGGGATAGTGGCAATGATGATGAACCACGCCAGCCGGTTGTCCTGTGTTGAGAATGGCTTTGCAATGAAAGCTTTAATGAGAACCAGCAGGTCTTTCCAGAAATAAACCACCAGCGAGACGATTGTCCCCAACTGGACGAGCACCAGGAATGCGAACGTGGCATCGCTTGGCGCGATCCCCAAAATCTCTTGCGCAAGGAGCAAATGTGCCGTTGATGAAACCGGGATGAATTCAGTCAATCCTTGAATGATACCGAGCAGGAAGGCGTGAAAGAGGGTCATGTATGGTATTCCTTTTACTACCAAGTACACAAAGGTTATCTCTTGGTGTTCATTGGTATCTTATATGGTTAATTTGATTTAGTGCGTTCCGCATTGCCATGCCATTGCCTCAGCCAGTCATCTATCTTACTCTCAAACGTGCCGTTAATGATCGCCGTACGCGTATCATCAACTAACGCGATCATGGTATGTAAATTATGAATAGACAGGAGCGTCCCCGCCAGCAATTCCTTTGCGATAATGAGGTGGCGCAAGTAGGCACGGGTAAATGTCCGGCAGGTGTAACAATCACATGTATCGTCAATGGGACGGGGATCACGAGCAAAGGCTGCGTTCATCAAATTGATGCGACCTTCGGATGAAAACGCTGCATTGTGACGCGCCAGCCGGGTGGGCAGAACACAGTCAAATATATCGATACCGCGAGCGATGCTGTTGATCAGGTCTTCAGGCGTTCCGACACCCATCAAGTAGCGCGGCTTTGATTCAGGCAGGGCATTCGTCACCACGTCCAGCATGGCGTGCATCTCTTTTTTCGTCTCCCCGACGGATAATCCGCCGATTGCGATGCCGGGAAATGCCAGCGAGGCGATGAATTCTGAAGACTGCGCGCGCAGTTCCGGATTGACCCCTCCCTGCACGATACCGAACAGCGCCTGGTCGGGACGGCGATGCGCGTTGAGCGAGCGTTCAGCCCAGCGGTGAGTCCGCTCCATGGCAATTTTACTGTAGGCGTGGTCATTGGGGTCGGAGCACTCGTCGAAAGCCATGATAATATCCGCCCCCAGGTTATTCTGGATCTGAATGGAGCGTTCGGGTGTAAAGCGGTGTGTCGACCCGTCGATGTGGCTCTTAAAGGTTACACCATCGTCGTCGATCTTGCGTGTCTTAGAGAGCGAATAAACCTGAAAGCCGCCTGAATCGGTCAGTATGGGATTAGGCCACTGCATGAATTGGTGAAGTCCGCCCATCTCAGCGATCAGCTCATCGCCAGGGCGCAGGTAGAGATGGTAAGTATTGGAGAGCACCAGCGACGCGCCGAGCTCCTTGAGTTGCTCAGGGGTGAGTGTCTTAACGGTGGCTTGCGTGCCGACCGGCGCAAAGACCGGTGTTTGCAGGTTACCATGCGGGGTTTGGAAGACTCCAACCCGGGCTCGTTCTGCCTGGGCGGTGATGGTAAATTCGTACATGAAGGGAATTATAAGGGAGAAATCCGCTTCCTGGCATGATCACCGCCTAGAAGCGGAGAAAATCACTTATGTTGATCTACACATCCAATCTTCGATTACTTCCCTTCTCCTGGATGCTATCTCCAGCTAAATTATTACGACTGAGCAAAAATTCAACATTTTCTATGCTTTTTCTATTTCCATTTTGCAAACATGGCATCAATCCTTGCGGAGAAGTGCTGAGAAATATTTTCAATCATTTGGTGGATACGGGTATCGCCCAACGCTTGAGAAAAAAATACCAACGAGTCATCAGCCGTTTACTTACCGATAAATTAATGAGACGCGCTGAAAAAGCGCGTCTCACCCTATTACTGGTTATTTGTGGGAAAGATAAAATTTAGAACAATCCCACCACTTTTCCGGTCTTCAAGTCCAGGTCGACATCGTAGAATACCGGGCGGGTGGGCAGGCCGGGCATGGTGCGCATCTCGCCCAGCAGCGGATACAGGAATCCCGCCCCAACACTGGCGCGGATGTCACGAATCGGCACCCGGAAGCCGGTCGGCGCGCCTTTGATGCTGGCATCGTGCGTAAATGAAAGGTGCGTCTTGGCCATGTTCATCGGCAATTTGTCAAAAGCCAGTTTGGTGTAGAGTTCGATCTTGGCCTCGGCCTCAGGCAGGTAGTCCACGCCCTCCGCGCCGTAGATTTCTTTACAAATGATCTCAATCTTTTCCTTGATGGAGAGTTCGAGCGGATACAGGAATTTGAAATTGGAGGGTTTTTCGCAAGCCTTGATGACCGCTTCGGCCAGCGCCACCGCGCCCTTGCCGCCGTCCATCCAATGGGTGGAGACGACCGAGGCCATTGCGCCGGCCGCGATGGCGGCTTTGCGGACGATTTCCACCTCCGCCGGGGTATCCGTCGCGAAGGAGTTGACCGCCACGACCACATTCACACCGAACTTGAGGGCATTCTTGATGTGGCGCTCCATGTTGGGTAAGCCTTTACGGAGCAGCTCGAGATTCTCGTCGGTGTATTCGGGAGCCAGAGGTTTTCCAGCAACCACCTTCGGGCCGCCGCCATGCATCTTCAGCGCCCGAACTGTCGCCACGATCACGACGACGTGCGGAATCAGTCCGGAATAACGGCACTTGATATTCATGAATTTTTCCATGCCGCAATCCGCGCCAAAGCCTGATTCGGTGATGACATAATCAGCGAGCTTTAGGGCGATCTTGTCAGCGATGATGGAGCTGTTTCCGTGCGCAATGTTAGCAAAGGGTCCAGCGTGAACGAAGGCGGGCGTGCCTTCGAGGGTCTGCATCAGGTTCGGTTTGATGGCGTCCTTCATCAGGACGGTCATCGCACCCGCCACGCCCAGGTCTTCAGCAGTGACTGCCTCACCGCGTTTGTTCACTGCCACCACCATACGGCCGAGGCGTTCGCGCATGTCCGCCAGGTCTGTGGTCAGCGCCAGGATTGCCATGATCTCGCTCGCCACGGTGATGTCGAACCCTGAACGATGCTCAAAGCCTTCCTCATCCTTGCCCAAACCTACCTGGATCTCGCGCAGGAAGCGGTCGTTCGTGTCGACCACGCGCCGCCAGCTGACTCGGGCGGGATCAATGTCGAGGCGGGCAAACAAAACGCGCTCTTCCAGCGTCAGTTCGCTTGGATCGGTTTTCTTTATGCCGAGTTTCTTCAACCTGCGCAGCATGGATGGTGAGAATCTCCGCTTGCCCTGCTTATCAGGTGGGCAAAGTGCATCAAAAAGCTTCACATCATCCTGCTGGGATTCATGCATGACGCGGGCATCGAGCGCTGCAGCGCACAGGTTGTGGGCAGCGGTGATGGCATGAATATCGCCTGTCAGGTGGAGATTGAAATCTTCCATCGGGATAATCTGGGAATACCCACCGCCGGCTGCTCCACCTTTGATGCCAAAGGTCGGCCCTTGCGAGGGCTGACGGATCACGGTGATGACATTCTTGCCCAGATGAGCGCCCAGCGCCTGGCAGACGCCCACGGTGGTGGTCGTCTTACCCTCGCCAAGCGGGGTGGGTGTGATGGCCGTCACGTCGATGTACTTGCCAATCGGGTGGTTTTTCAGGCGTTCCAGGATCTCGAGCTTGACTTTGGCTTTGTAGGGTCCATACAGCTCCAGCTCCTCAGGCTTGATCCCCAGCTCTTCAGCAATCTGCAGGATGGGCTTGAGTTTACCCGCCTGTGCGATCTCGATATCAGAAGGTACGGGGGAGAGTAATTTTAACTTGGTTGGCACGAATTTTCGCTGCGCCGGTTTGGTGGGAGCAGCTTTTTTGGTTGCGGGTCTCTTCACCGCTTTGGTGGTAATCGATTTGGTACTCGACACCTTTGCATTGGACGTCTTCACTTTAGCTTTTGCCTTGGGGGCAGCTTTGGGTTTTGCTTTTGTTGCCATGTCCACTCCTTTTTTGAAAGCACACGGATGAAGTTCGCTTCTATTATGGAAAATTTTCACAAATAATGCAAGCAAAAGAAGACACCAATTCTGGGTGAAGTTTATCCTTTCCTGTCAGTGGAATTTCATAGGGTTTTACAGGAAGTCGGCATGTAACGGTCGCCCAACCGTCTCTTACCAATACCTCCGTCCCTAATATCTCAAGCCACAAGCGCTTATCTCCAAAAGTCGGATTTGCTAATCCCTTTTCTACGGCTATCCGAAATTCCAATAGATTGGCGATTTTCGGTTCAATCAATATCAATTCTTTGACTTCCGTCTCTAATTCCTGCTTTCTTGCGACCAGGACGGTATATCGGCGGTCAATTTCCTCGGCATGAATTTCAAGCCTTTAAGAAATGATGCCTTTTGACTTTGTTAATGCCTGTGATATATCATCTGCCTCTTTCTCAGTTTGAGCTATCAAGGAATTTACATTCTTTAGATCATCTCTCTTAGGCTCTACAGCCTGCATTTCTTGCATCTGAGCTAGATCGCCTACAAATACATGACCTGGTCATGGGCGCTGGACGAAGAACAGCGCCAGGGGATGACCCGCCCACAGTTCGCGCGTTATTACCTGATGCGACTGGGGATTGGGGACGAGTTGAAACGTGTGGCCTCGAACCCACAATTCCAGTACAGGCTGGCTTCTGTGGAGGAAGTACTGGCGCTCAAGCCGGAGCTACGACCGCCCGAAAAGAGAAAGATCTTTTCTTCTGAGAAAGAAGAACCTCGCCACACAGGCTGGCGAGGGTGAGGTGGTTTAAGGCAGGAATGAAAAACAGCCGTGCAGGAGCTTCTTATCGCAGCTGTTTCTGGCTCCGAATCTTATTTTTGATCAATTTATTCATCAGGCCTTCACGCTGAGGTTAATCGGTAGGCGGGCTTTATGCTATTGAGGACCCTGTGCCAGTTAACCTTGCTGATGGCGGGTAACTTGTGCGGAGTCAATCTTGAATCTGTGCTTCTTGGTCTGCTGACTTCGAGGACAACTTTCTATTATCATCTCCCAATAGTAATCAAAGTAAAAAACAATCCAAAGTTGGCGATACCGCTCACGGCGAGAACACCTAAATCGGGTAACATTTTTCGTTCTCGGCGTCTATCAGCCAAAATTGCCGCCCCGCCAAAAGCCAGCGCAGGTGCAGCAAGTAAAACTATGACGCTGAAACTTATTTCGCCTAATACGCTCAAGCCCAGTAGCCCACCACACGCAATCCAAACAATAGCCCCCCAACGGGTAGAAAATTGCTGAGGCTCAAGAGCAATCCCTAAAAATTCCACTACTACCAAGATGGCAATTTCGATTAATAGAAGGCCAGGCTTATATCCCCGATAGCATGGCAGTCAGCAATAACGGAGAACCGGTAGTTCGAAGCCAGCGTTCAGTTCTCGAATACCGCCTGCCAAGTGCCGAAATCGGCATCACCACTACCTGGCAGGTGTCCATCCACTGTCTGACGAGCATTCCCGGCTGCGTCGGGTGGCCAGGCCAGGTCCAGGCTGCCATTCCCCCTCAACTGGGCATTATCGACTGGCAAAAAGCCCGGGTCGAACATGTCTATCCCGCATGAATTCTCAAATTGAACTTGTGGCTGCCCGGCGGGCGAAAAGGTCAGCACCAGTTGATTGCCCCCGGCCAGCCGCCCATCCAACTGCAGCAGCTGCTTCCCTGTCCAGGTATTCGTACAGGGTTTGAGATCACTCCCAAAACTCGAGAAACTGCCCTGCCCGGTTGCCAGCCACTGCCCGCTGTAGGTGTCGGGGCTTTCCGCTTTCAGCACTCCCTCCAGATGAACCGTTGCGGTTTCTGTGAACCCCATATAATCCGCCGGGCCGAGGTCAAAGTGCATATCCAGAGATAAGGACACTTCCGGGCGCTCGATCGGGCGCAGGTCGACCATGTCTTTGGGGAGACTATCGGGCGGGGTGCAAGCAAAGCCTGCCTCAAACGATTGGGGCGCCTCCGATTCCTCAGTGACTAACCCATTCAGAAACAGTTTTCCCACCAGCGGCGTCAGGCTGGTGAGGGTTACCTTACCCGAGAAGTCTTGACCGGGGCTGAAGTTCAGACTAGTCACCGTGGACTGGTCGGTTTCAGAGTTGGCTAGGACGAGGGCCAACTGGGCGTAAAAGTCGAACAGTCCAGGCAAATTCTGCAACACATCCAACGTCAGTTCATCCTCCACCACCAGGTTGTGCTCCCCAATTTGAGCAGGGAATTTCGCCTTCAGCATGGTCAACACGTTGTCTGGGCTTTGATAACTAAGAGCGAGTGAAACCTGTCCATTCGAGCTGCTGCAAAAAGGAAATTGTAACGCTTCTCCAGCGAGTGTAACCTGACCCTGAGCGCGCAACGACTGGCGGCTGACCGCCTGTACGACCGCCACGCAGTAATCCCCCAAACCGGTCGGAATGATTGTCGGAGTTTCCGGAGTAGCGGTTGGTACCCCGGTCGCGGCGCTTTCAAATGCTCGGGAGATCGGTGAAGCGCGCACATAGAGCTGCGCCTCACCCCGTTCCAGCAATGCCAGATACTGCGGATCGCCCATCCCCGGTAAAGTTATCCTGCGGGTCATGCGCCATTCCCCCCCTTCTAACACTGAAAACAGGCGAGCACAAGACAGCCTGGAGGAGATGACAGCGCGTTGGATATCGCCTTCCAGGCGCGTGCCGTACGGCAGGTACAGTCCAGGTATTGAAGGCTGAACAAGGTCTTGGTTTAATGGTTCTTCATCTACTTCGGTGGGCATGCGAGTTGAACTGCTGGCGGTCCCGAATGGTAGGCTGCAGGCCAGAGTTGCAC
>JBGPQJ010000091.1:0-12255 GCA_041488995.1 Anaerolineae bacterium | reverse complement strand
GCAGAAGCGGTCGGTTCCAACTGAAGATGTTGGCCACCCCGTAGCCGGCGAGCAGGAGAACTGCTGCGGGATAGGCAGGGGCGAATTCTGCGCCGTAGATCAGAGGGATGAGCCACCAGCCAAGCAGGACGATGAATCCGCCCGCAACAGAGACCCAAGCCGCCACGATCAGGCTCACACGACGGAGAAGGCGAAGCGTAATGCTGAAATTCTTTTCGGCAATCGTTCGTGTAATTTCCGCATAGGTGGGAGAGATAAAGGGCTCAACGGGCAACATCAGAATATTGGTAAATCCTAAAGCGATCTTGAAATAGCCAACTCCAGTGGCGGAGGTCAGCATGGCAATATACAGAGGAATATTATCCCGCACAAAGATGTTGACAGTGCCGTTCAGGTTGGTACTGAGGGCAAAGGAGAACAGCCCGCGCCAGCCAGAGTAGGCGCGTAATGGCACGCGCCACCACCCGGGCAGACTCTCGTTAAGCGCGCGTACTGCGAGAACGATGACGGCAATCCCGGTCAGTGTTTTACCGGCGATGTACGCCGTCAATACAAATGGAATACTTGCAGAGGTGGTCAGGAATGCAATGGAAATCAAGACAAACGTGAGAATGCTCTGCGCCAAGTTGACAGCGGCGAATTGGCCAAAGCGGTGCTGCGCCTGCAGGATGCCACGCGAGGTCTCGAAAATAATGTTCGAGAGGAGTATCACCCCATAATAAACCACCCACGACGCAGCAGCCGGGTTTTTGATAAAAGTTTGCGCTGCCCAGGGAGCAAGCAGGAGCAGAATGAGATACGCCACGATCGAGGTGGATGCTTCCGTCAGCCCTGTACCCTTGGCAATGGCTGCTGCTTCGTCTTTCTTTCCGGCAGCCAGTGCGGCCGTGAAGTGCCGGACGACAACTTCGCTCATGCGGAAGGAGAACAGGTTATTAACGGCAGTGACAAAAGTGATGATGGCAGTGACTTCGCCCAGCCCGTTCACCCCCAGCAGGCGGGCGGTGAAGACGCCCTGGATAAAACTCAGCCCAGCAGCGACCGTGTTACTGCTGGAAAGATAACTGCTGTTTTTGACGACGCGGCCCAGAAGCGGATCAGAGCGCCAGGAGGCCAACCTGTTTCGCCAGCTCAAGGGGTCAGCACCTCGCTTGTCCACGAATGTTCAGCGTTGTACCATTCGACCAGACGGCGCACGCCCTCACGCATGCTCACCTGAGGTTGCCAGTCAAGCAACTGGCGGGCTTTGGACACATCGGCCTGATTGGTGAGCATATCAGCCGGGTTGGGTGGATCATGGACCACGTTCGCTTTCTTGCCCACGATTTCCTCGATCAACGTGATGAGATCGTTGATGGTGATGACCTCGTGCCCGCCCAGATTTATGATTTCAAAACCCAATGGTCTTAAAGCAGCCATCGTTCCGCGCGCGATGTCGTCGACATAGGTGAATCCCCGAGACTGTTTGCCATCCCCGTTGACTCGAACAGGGCGCCCCTCGCTGATCCACTGTACAAAACGGAACAGCGCCAGGTCTGGACGCCCCGCTGGTCCGTATACCGTGAAATAGCGGACAACGCTCACGTCGAGATCATACAGGTAATGATAGCTGTGAGCGAGCGCCTCCGCCCCTTTTTTGCTGGCGGCATAAGGCTGGAGAGGCTCATCGCTGGGCGCGGACTCAGGCGTCGGGTAGGGTGGATCCGCGCCATAAATGCTGGAGGTGGAAGCCAGGATAAACTTGGGAATCCCTGCCTGGCGGCATAGTTCCAGCATATTCAATGTCCCGAGCACGTTCGTTTCGACAAATATCCAGGGGTTCTCCACGCTGGCACGCACTCCTGCCCGGGCGGCGAGGTTGATGACCCCGTCGAACGGTGCAGCGAGCCTGGAAAACACGCTGTCCTTGTCACCGATATCCAACTTATGAAAGGTGAAGCCGGGGAATGTCTGCATGTGGTGCAACCGATATTCTTTCATGCGCACATCATACGCATCATTCATATTATCGACGCCGGTGACCGTGTGCCCCTGCGCGATCAGAAACTCGGATGTGCGCGCGCCAATGAAACCCGCAGCGCCTGTGACCAGATAGTTAGCCATTTAGCCTCTCGAACAGTCATCAATTGACAATGTCTGCCCACCGCCCATCATCTATAGACGAACAACCTTCGGACTTTCCTTGCCCTGCCTGCCCAGTGCGTTGCGTGAATCGAAAACAAACTGTGCAGCGTCAAGGATGGCTTTGTAATCGTAGGATGTATGGTTGGTGATGATCACAACCACTTCCGCAGACCGCACGGACGGCATCAGGTCCTTGATGCTTTCCATCTTCCAGCCTTCGTGCTCGTGGTGGATTTGCGGAATATGGGGATCGTGATATTCGACCAGCGCGCCTTTCTTGCGCAACAGGGCGATCACATCCAGCGCGGGCGATTCGCGCACATCATCAACATCAGGTTTATAGGCTACGCCCAGCACCAATACCTTGCTGCCCTTGAGGATCTTGCCGCGGTCGTTCATGGCTTCGAGCACGCGGCTGACCACATAGCGCGGCATGTTCGTGTTGATTTCAGAGGCCAGTTCGATGAAGCGGGCACTATAATTCATCTCTTTCATTTTCCAGGAGAGATACAACGGATCAATCGGGATGCAGTGTCCGCCGAGCCCCGGGCCGGGGGTGAACTTCATGAAGCCGAACGGTTTGGTGGCTGCGGCGTCGATGACTTCCCATACGTCCACGCCCAGGCGTTCGCACATGATCGCCAGTTCATTGACCAGCCCGATATTGATCATACGGAATGTGTTTTCGAGCAGCTTTGCCATCTCGGCAGCCTCGGCAGATGAAACCGGGACAATGGTCTTGATCGCACCGGCATACCAGGCCTCGGCGACCTCCCCGCAGGCTTTGGTCATTCCACCGATAACCTTCGGCGTATTAAGCGTCGTCCAGTCTACCCGGCCGGGGTCGACCCGTTCGGGTGAAAAGCAGATGAAAATGTCCTCTCCGACTTTGAGCCCTGATTTCTCCGTCAGCATGGGGAGCATTACCTCGCGCGTCGTTCCCGGATAAGTGGTGGACTCGAGTACGATGACCATTCCCTTGTGAACGTATTTCGCCAGCTGCTCGCCTGCAGAGAGAATATAGGACATATCTGGGTCGCCGGTCTTGCGGAGCGGCGTGGGCACACAAATGCTGACGGCATCCATGTCTTTCAGCGCCGAGAAATCGGCGGTCATGTTCAAATGGCCTGATTGACGCAGCCTGGCGACGGTTTCGGTTGGCACATCCTGTATGTAGGAAATACCCTTATTGAAGGTATCAACCTTGCGCTGGTCAGGATCAATGCCAAGGACATTGAAGCCGGCTTCGGCAAAAACAACGGCCAGCGGCATGCCAACATAACCCATGCCGAGAATACAAATTTTGGCGGATTTATCTTGCAATTTTTTGATGAGCGTTTCTTTGGTGGACATTCTTTTCCTTATCTTCTGGCAGGACGCTTAAGATTTTTCTAATTGAGCACTTGCCTGATTGGCAAGACCATCCGGGTCGATTAGACGGTGTGGTTAGAACAAACTCAACTGTTTGGGCTCTTCTTCCGGCAGTTCTTTCGCTTTTGAACCTGAAGCCGGCGGTGATTTCGCCAATACTGTGCGCGCCTGTTCAAGCAGTTGTGGCAGGCGGGCAAAATCCGCCAAGATTGCCGGTTTGAGCGCCGCCTGGTGAAGCGCAGCAGCCGGGTGGAACATGGCAATCACGAAGCGATCCCCCACGCGGCGCATCTGTCCATGCACCTGGCTGATCTTTGCACCCGGCATGAACTTCCCCATTGAGTATCGCCCCAGCGTGATAATGACCTTCGGGTTAATCGCCGCGATCTGCCGTTCAAGGTAAACATTGCAGGCTGCCAGTTCTTCGGACTGCGGGTCGCGGTTTTCGGGTGGACGGCATTTGACCACGTTACCAATCCAGACATCCGTCCGTTTCAGGCCTGCCTGGGCCAGCAATTCATTTAGGAAATTTCCTGCCGCGCCGACAAAGGGACGCCCCTGCTCGTTTTCGTGGAAGCCCGGTCCCTCACCAATCAGCATGATTTCCGCTGTTGCAGGTCCCTCACCAGGGACGGAACGCTTGCGGGAATTATGCAGAACGCAATTCTGGCACACTGCGACTTCGCTCGCAATTTGAGCAAGTATTTCTTCGGCAGTCATTTTCCATCCTTTGTTAGCAAAGATCACTTAAACGGTTAACGCTTAATTTTGCAAGAGTCATTAATAGTGCATCCTCGTAGTTGTCTCGGTAATAGTGCGGCCTGCGCCCGACCACTTCAAAACCAAAATTCTGGTAAAGGTTCTGGGCGGCGACATTTCCCGCCCGCACTTCCAGCAGCGCGGAAAATGCTCCTTCCTGTGCGGCATCAGCCAGCGCGACGCATAAGAGTTTGTGCCCGATCCCCTGCCGGCGCAACTCAGGATGCACGGACAGGGTGGCGATGTGCGCTTCGTCGACGATCAACCACATCACCAGCACGCCGATGACTGCGCGCGCGCCAGCCGGGCGGACTATTTCTGCAACGGGCACCTGGAATGGAGACCGGTATTCCAGGGGAGCCTCGAGTATTTGCTCTGCCACCCATACCCGCCCGCCGGCATCGTTTAGTTCGTGGAGGTAGGCACTGGGAGGCCAGGGCAGGCTGAACGACATGCAATCGAGTAAAACCGCCTGGTCCAGGTCCTCCTCGCGCATCCGCCGAATGACAACTTCACTCACGAGGGTATCGGCTCCGCGACATGCAGGTAAATCGGTGCGAGTGAGGCGGCATTATCTGTCTTGCCGGCCTGCCAGCGGCGCCAAGCCAGTTCCGCCAGCATCCCCGGTCGTCGGGCGCAAGCCGCCGGTGAGGCCAGGAGCGCATTTTTATTCTTTCGGATGCGCTGGCGCTCCTCAGTGGTGAGCTCCCCGCACACGATGACCGGAGACTGGATGGATTCCAGCAACGCGTCCACGCTGGTCACCACCGGCTCCCCCTTCGCCTGCCAGCCGTTGCTTGACCAGTGATACCGCACCAGCGCCAGCCTGCCGCGCCCGGCCTGGAGGACAACCGCCAGTTGGATTTTCGCAATGGGCTGGGCGGCAGCCACGACATCCAGCGTGGGGATGCCCACCAGGGGTAGTTTGCGCGCCAGCGCCAGTCCTTTGGCGAATGCCAAGCCCACCCGCAGGCTGGTGAAAGACCCGGGACCGATGGCAACCCCGATGGCTTTTACCTCATCCATCTTCGCGCCTGTCCGTTCCAGCAGGCCTGCCAGCGCAGGTGCAAGTTCCTGCGTGTGATGGGCGCGGCTGTGCCACAGCAATTCAGCAAGCACCTGAGCGCCATCATACAACGCGAGGCCAGACTGGGCCGTGGAAGTGTCTACAGATAAAAGCATGTTCGAAAACGCTCCATCCTGATGGCCTACCCGACAAATCCAAACAGTGCCTGGCGCAATTCCAGCAGCAACGCTTCATAGTGCTTGCCATTTGCGGTAACCTGCATCAGGCGCTGTTCTTCATCAAGATATTCCAATTTGACCCACAGGTTCTCTCCCGGGAGGATGGCTTGCACCCGCTCTGCCCATTCGATCACAAGCGGCCCCTGGGTAAGCATTGTGTCCAGATCCAGCTCCTCAGCCTCGGCGGTCGAATCGATCCGGTAAGTGTCGAGATGAAAAAGCATCGCACCTTCAGGTTTGCGGTAGACATTTACCAGAACGAATGTCGGGCTGGAGACAGCATCCGCAGAACCCCAGCCTTGCGCCAATCCCTGCACCAATGTTGTCTTGCCTGCGCCGAGATCGCCCTGCAGGCAGACCAGGTCGCCCATGTGCAACATCGCCCCGAGGCGCATACCCACGCGGCGGGTCTGCTCCGCGCTGCGGCTGAAGAACTCGATGGTGTTGGGAGCAAGAATGGGCATATCGCTGAGATTATACTACGCGGTAACCCGTACGAAATTCAACGGAATGTCACCGAAAACAAACTACCCTGCCAAAAGCGGCGGTAGTTTATTCTGACCGGGGTAATCCCAGTTTTTGCCCGATAGCCCGGGCAATATTCCGGGCTGCAGCGGGACGGGCAGTTTTCCTGCATGCGTCGACTACTTTCTGATATTCATCAGGCTTGAGAATCCATTTCCGAAGTGTGCTGACGACTTTTTCAGCGGTTGGCGCCCAGACTCCCGCCCCGACACTGGTGACGTAAGTTACGTTGCCATCCTCCTGCCCTGGCAGGCGGGTATACAGGATGATGGGGAGGCCGGCGTTGAGCGCTTCAGCAATCGTCCCCGGACCGGCTTTGGTGACCAGCACATCCGCAGCGCGCATGAAGTCGGGCATGTCACGGGTAAAACCATAGATGATGGTCGGGATGGACCATGCATGGGATTCAAGTTCAGCCTTGAGCTTGTTATTCCGCCCGGCAACGATGACCATGCTGACGTCCAGCCCGGAATCGTCGATGGCGTGTGCGGTTCGGGCGATCGGCCCCATTCCCTCGCCTCCTCCGACCAGCAGGAGGGTCGTTTTCCCCTGTGCCCAGCCGAGTTTTTCCCGCAATACATTTTTCTCCCCCCCGGGCATGCAGTAACGCATGGCGACAGGCTGACCGACCACGATCACTTTTTCAGGCGGGATATGGTTTTTCAAGGCTTTTTCGCGCGCCATATCCGTCGGGACGAGGATCAGATCGGACCGTTTATCGAACCACAAAGAATGGGTGGAGACCATGTCGGTGACAACGGTAATAAAGGGTGGGCGATTCAATCCCAGCACCCGCAGGACCTGCGTGGTACCGACGGGATGTACGCTGACGATAATGTCGCTAGGATGATGTCTGACGATGGAACGCGCAGTCCGTGTGACAAAAGGTCTGAAAGTGTAATTGATGGCTCTTGCAGCAGTACGCGTATTGGTGGCCTTAAAACTCAACCCCCACAGCGATGGAAATTTGACCATATAAGGATACCAGTCGGGCATGCGGTTAAATGGGAGGGGGGCATAATCCTTGAAGATGTCCACCATTTCAGTGGTAATGGCATCCCCATATTCAAATCC
This sequence comes from Anaerolineae bacterium, assembly GCA_041488995.1. GTDB lineage: Bacteria > Chloroflexota > Anaerolineae > Anaerolineales > Villigracilaceae > JBGPQJ01. The sequence goes on along the minus strand of JBGPQJ010000091.1, from coordinate 5,157 downwards.
CAGTGCTTCGATGATGGCCTCAGCGGCACTGCGGTGCCCGCCGCCTGTTTCCGAAAACAGCATGAGAACGCGTTTTGGGGATGGTATCAGATTGCTCATTTCTGTCGCTCTGGCAGGGAATTGTTTCCGGGGAGTATGGACTTAACACGGCGGGATAATTCCCGCCGCGACAGCAGGATGCGATGCCCGCAGCCCCGGCATTCCAGGCCGATGTCGGCACCGAGCCGGGTGACTGCCCATTCATAGCTCCCGCAGGGATGCGGTTTTCGCAGGCAAACGATATTGTTGATTTGGAGGTCTGGAAGCATGGCCAACCGGGATGGAAAACAGTGACTGAAACCGCAAGAGGATTATACCGTAAACGCTTTTATGCTTGTTGCGCCGCATCGTTCGTTTATTGAAGCGCTTTAATTTATGATACACTCTCCCCGTCTGAACATCTTCCTGAAGGGAATCTCATGCCTGAACGACAAACCTACCCGGTTGAAATTGCCGGACTTAAACGTGAATTGAAATTGTTTGAAGTCAAGCCCGGATTGCGGATTGCCATTCTGAACATCCTGGGGGATACGGAACTTGTGCAAGCATGCGCCAAAGCCCTGGGCGAGCAGCTAAGAAAGATCAACTTTGACGCGCTGATCACCGCCGAAGCCAAATCGATCCCCCTGGCATACGCGTTATCGGTGGAGATGAAGAAACCCTATATCGTTCTGCGCAAGTCCTACAAGCCTTACATGGGAGATGCATTGCGCGCTGAGACTCTGTCCATTACCACCGGAGAGCCGCAAACACTATTCCTCGACGAAAAAGACCGTGAGATGATCAAAGGCCGGAAGGTCGTCATTGTCGATGATGTAATCAGCACTGGTTCGACGCTGGAAGGGATGCACATGATCATTACCAAGGCGGGAGCAGAAGTCGCTGTCGAAACCGCCATCATGACCGAGGGTGAGCGCTCGCAGTGGATGCACGTCATCTCGCTCGGGCATTTGCCACTGTTTACCGGTTAATACTCAAGGGTGTGATATCGGCCGTTCAGGGGCGTCCGTGATCAGCTTTTTCTTTTTCTCCCGGGGAAAACTCTTGATCTTCCGTTCGCGGCGCATCGCCGAGGGTTTGTCTGGCTGCTCCTCGACATAAACCAGCTTGACGGGACGTCGAACCCGTGTGTAGCGCGCGCCACGGCCGGCATTGTGTTGGCGTTCTCGGCGAGACGGATCTGTTGACCAGCCAGTGTAGAAAGTTCCATCCGAACATTCCAGGATATAACAGAAATAAGTCATAGATAGATTAGCGGACGAGCCATCTGGTTCGTCCGCCGAATGTCATTTCTTCTTTTCTTCCCTGGCGCCAAATTTGCCCAGGAAGAGCTTGCGCATATAGTCGCCGGAAGATGGCGCTTCTCCGTGCGTGTCCCCGAGTTCAACTTCGTACCAATCACCCTTTTCGCGCAAACTCCACCATCTTGCCCGTCCATCGATTGCTTTTTCGATCCTTGCACCCAGTTGATTTGCGTCCTGCGCGGCAATTTCATCGCGGATATTTTTCAGCGAGTCTGTCAATGCATCCAGCACGCGCAGGATATTCTCGCGGTCGGCAAGGACGGCGTCGCGCAGCCCGTTCACAGTGTCCTGATAGAACAGGACTCCCGTCGCACCGGCAAAAGGCCGGCCGGCCAGTTTTCGCCCTTCCAGCCAGCCTGGCTGGTCAACGATCATGCCGATCAAGGCGGTTGAAACCAGTTGGGGCAGCAGGTGGAGACTTGCCATCAAGCTATCGGCTTCAGCCAGTTCAGTGAACATCGGTTCCGCACCCAACAGGCGGGACAGATCTGCGGCGAGTTTGACCGCCTCACCCGGCGTGCCATTGGGCGCAACGATGCCAAATACACCCTGCTTGAACAGGTCGGCGCGGGCGGCATCTATACCGGCTTTCATCTCATGCAGGCTGGCTGGACTCAGCGCCGGGATCAACCCGACATAATACCGTCCTTCCGGGAGGTACTGCCTGGCCCACTCGAACACCGGTCCTTTAACCACGGCAGTATCCATCACTACAGCGCCTTCCTTTAAATCCTGGCCGATGAATTCCAATGTCTCGCGGATGGCATCGAACGGCAGCGCCAGCAACACAATATCCGCATCCCGGACGGAGGCTGGCAGGTTGTAATGGGTCTTATCCACAGCGCCAAGCTTCTGGGCTTTCTTAGCCACGCCAGGTTCCTTGTCATGCCCCATGCGGGTGACCAGATCCTTTTGCTCGGCAAGCGCCAACCCGATCGATGCACCGATTTGCCCGAGCCCTATGATCGTGATCTGAATAGGCATATTGTTCTCCTTGCGGGAAACGGAAAAAATTAAACGTTCCAAGCGCGGTAATTATAGTCCAAGGTGATAGAATCGAGAGAGCCCGGGACGCCGACCCGGGCTCTCTATTGAAAGGAGGAGAAGAGAAATCACCTAACTGCCATCATAATATCATGCCCCCTTTAATGCGACTTGACGCTTAACCTACGATTACCCTACGACTGTCTAACAACTTGCGACTCTGTAAGGCGCTGGGAGGTGTAAAATCCTTTTACAGCGCAATTCTTCAGTGATCTCTACTTTTATCTTCCTGCCGATAGCCGCCTCCCCGCACGGGGTAAATGATTGGGTGCGGTATGGTGTCCGTTATCGGCTCCAATGGGGCAGGAGCGCGAGCCGGAAAGGAGAAGAGCATGAAAATGATTCACATCGGCAACACCGGCGATACGTCCCTCGGCAACCTGTGGCTGGCTGTATCGGAGGATGGGTTGGTCGCAGTTGAATTTGAGATGAACCGGAATGAATTCGTCGATTACATCCACGCACGCTTCAAGCGCCCGGCCAAGTTCACGCCCAGGCGCGTTGCCGAAGCAGCCAACCAGTTGCGCGAATACCTGGTAGGACAGCGCCGCGAATTCACCTTCCCAATAGACTGGTCGGTGCTCAGGCCTTTTCAACGTTCCGCACTCCAGGCTACTTATGCCATCCCCTTTGGCGAGACGCGCACTTATGGGGAGCTTGCCCACCAGATCGGTCATCCACGCGCCGCCCGTGCTGTTGGCCGCGCAGAAGCCACCAATCCCATGCCGCTGATCATCCCCTGTCACCGCGTGGTCGGCGCGGACGGCAAACTTCACGGCTACGGCGGCGGCGAGGGCCTGCCTACCAAGGAATGGTTGCTAAAATTGGAAGGGGCGGTTCTGGCTTGAACCAGACCACTCACAGAAAGCGAGACATTATTGACCGCTGAACATTTCCGTGCCGGCTTCGTTGCCGTCATCGGCCGCCCCAATGTGGGCAAGTCCACCCTCATCAATGCCCTGATCGGGCAAAAAGTCGCCGCGGTTTCTTCGAAGGCGCAGACCACCCGCCGCCAGCAGTTGGGCATCCTCACCACCGAGTCCGCTCAGGTCATCTTTGTGGACACGCCCGGCTTTCACAATCCGCGCACCAGGCTGGGCGAATATCTCAACCAGCAAGCCGAGTCCGCCCTGGATGGGATGGATGTGATTCTGTGGATTGTGGATATCTCCTCGGAGCCGACAGAGGATGACCGGCGCATTGCCGCTCTCCTGGCGCAGATGAAGCGCCGCTCCGTGTTCATGCTTGGGTTGAACAAAATGGACCTTGTCGTCCCCGAGGCGCTTCCCGCCAAAAGCACCGCTTATATTGATCTCGTTAAACGAGCGACAGCATTCCCCATCTCCGCCACCCGCGGCGACGGAAAGGACGAACTGCTCAAGGCGCTGATCTACCACATGCCGGAGCGCGACGCGGAGTACCCCGAGGAGCAGGTGACCGACCTGTACGAACGCGAGATCGCCGCCGACTTGATCCGCGAAGCATGCCTCTTCCATCTACGAGATGAAGTTCCACATGGCGTCTATGTGCGCATTGACCAGTTCACCGAACGCAACGCAACCACCGCCTACATCCACGCCACGATCTTCGTCGAACGTGAGTCCCAAAAAGGAATAGCCATCGGCGATAAAGGCGCGATGCTCAAAAAAATCGGGTCTGCTGCGCGCCAGCAGATCGAAGAAATGGGCGGGCGCAAGATTTTCCTCGAGCTGCGCGTCAAGGTCGCCAAAGACTGGCGCGACGATGAGCATATGCTCAATCAGTTCGGGTATAAAATAAGCAAGAAGAAAAAATAAGGAGTTCCCATGATCTATCTCCTGCTTGCGCTTGCATTCCTGGCCGCCATTGTCAACGAAATTGCTGAATATAAGAACCGGCGGAAGCTGGTTTACGTGGCAAAGCCCGCCGTGATGGTCTTCCTTTTTGCCTGGCTGGCTGCCAGCGCCGGGTTGAGTGGCGCGCTGCTCTTCTTCGGGCTGGGCATCCTTTTTTCGATGGGCGGCGACATCTTCCTGATGCTCCCCGACGATAAGAAATGGTTCCTACCGGGGTTGGTATCATTTCTTCTGGCGCATGTTTTCTACATCATCGGCTTGAACTATGTCATCCCGACGCTGAATGTCTTCGGGATCTTCCTGGCGATTTCCATTGCCCTCTTTGTGGCACAGATCTACCGCAGGATTGCCGCCGGGTTACACGCCTCAGGGCAGGACAAACTTCGCGTGCCGGTATTGATCTATTCGATCGTGATCTCGCTGATGTGGCTTTCCGCCCTGCTGACCATTTTCGAGATAAATTGGGGGACGACCCCCTCCCTACTGGTGAGCCTCGGCGCGACCCTCTTTGTCGCCTCTGACATTATCCTGGCATGGTATCGGTTTGTGAACCCAATCAAGAATGGGCGGCTCATCAACCTGGTGACCTATCACCTTGGACAGATATTGTTGATCGTCGGCGCGGCTATGCAGTTTGCGTAGATATCAAATCGAGATCCGGACCGTCCATAAGCTGTTATACCGTCCGCATAACCCTTAGATGGCCCTCATAAATAGCTAAGAAAAGACACAAAATGAAAACTGGATTTGATGGTTTGTCCCCATTGTTACGCCATGCTTTGGAATCATTTGAGCATGGAATGGAACACTTCCAAAATGGCTCTGACTCTGGACGAAAATTCGCTTTATTGCACATTGATCAAGCGGTTGAGCTTCTCATTAAGGAAAAACTTGTTCGTTTAGGCAAGTCTATTTATAAGGGCGACGGACCAACT
>JBGPQJ010000090.1:0-12421 GCA_041488995.1 Anaerolineae bacterium | reverse complement strand
TTGCTCGGGCGCAACGGACATTTCTTCGGCAACAGTAAGGCGCATGACAGTGACAAGTCCCTGGCCGAGTTCAGCGGCGGAACTTCGCACTTCGAAGGTGCCATCGTCGAAGAGTTCCACATCCGCGCCAGAGATATCGGGCGCGCCACCGCCGAGGCCTGTGTTCTTGTAGGCTGCGGCAAAGCCCCAGGCGCGCACCAGATGCCCCTCACCCACCCCTCTCCCAGTGGGAGAAGGGCTAAGAGGTGAGGGAACCACTACCGGCTTGAAAGGAAGCGGGTTGTGCTTCCGCATTTCCGTGTCCACTTTGTCAATACATTCCATCAGGCCAACCGATTCGCGTAATTCCTGTCCCGTGTTAGTGATGCTCCCAACGTGAAGCGCGTTCATGCGGCGAAGTTCAACGGGGTCGAGATTCAATTTCTCGGCAAGCATGTCCATCATGGACTCAACCGCGAACGCAGATTGTGTGACACCGAAGCCGCGAAACGCGCCCGCGGGCGGATTGTTGGTGTACATGGCATAGCAATCGGAGCGCACATGCGGGATGTCGTATGGGCCAGCGGAATGCGTGGTGGCGCGGGTCATCACCTTTTCGCCAAGCGACGCATACGCGCCCGTGTCACCATAGAGTTCTGATTCGCATGCAACGATGCGACCATCTTTCTTCGCGCCGATCTTGACGCGGATTTGCGTGGCGTGGCGCTTGGGATGCACGAGCAAACTTTCGTGACGGTCGAAGAGCAACTTCACGGGGCGCTGAGTCGCATTCGTAAGCATGGCAACGTGGATCTGCCCCATCACGTCTTCCTTGCCGCCAAAACCGCCGCCCATCAACTGCCCGACGATGCGCACGCGCTCCTCAGGCCAACCCATCACACGCGCTACTTGCTCCCTATCCTGATACGGAATTTGCGAGCCGACATAAATTTCCACCCTGCCAGAGCCATCCAGGGCTTTACGACCATCGGGCAACGGTACGCCGATGCTGCATTCAGGTTCGATGAAGGCGTGATCGGCTATCTGCGTGTGGAAGGTATGCTCAAGGATCACATCTGACTCAGCAAAACCTTTTTCCGTATCGCCTTTGCGGACTTTGATGTGCTTGAGTAAATTACCCTTTTCGTGGATTTGCGGGACTCCCTCCTGACGCGCCTGAACGGGATTCGTGATGACGGGCAGGAGGTCGAACTCCGCTTCGATCAAAGCCGACGCCTGCTCGGCGATCTCCTGAGTTTCCGCGGCGACGATGGCAATCGCATCCCCCACATAGCGGACGCGTTCCCCGATACCGACCATCACGGGCCAATCATAAATGACCAGTCCATGATTGTGTTCACCAGGAATGTCTTCGGCGGTTAACACAGCAACAACACCTTTTAATGCTTTTGCTTTAGATATATCGAGTTTCTTCAAGAGGCCATGCGGGATCATCGCGCGGCGCGCCTTGGCATACAACATGCCATCAAACACAAGGTCATCAGTGTAGATAGCTTTGCCTGTGACTTTCTCAACTCCGTCAGGTCGTAAGTGAGTATGCCCAACTGATTTATGGACATGAATAGAATCAGGGATGTTCGGCTTCTTGACAGGTTCACCCGTTCTCAACGATTCCGCGGCGGCGATGATGGCATTCTCTATGGAGGGATAGCCCGCGCAACGACAGAGCGTATCCTTGAGCGCGAAACGTATCTCAGCGCTCGTTGGATTCGGGTTGTGCTTGAGCAACGCATAGGCGGTCATGATCTGCCCAGGGATGCAGAATCCGCATTGCACCGCGCCGTGTTCGACGAAGGCTTCCTGTAGCGGGTGCAGTTTCGTCTCATCGTGGACGCGTTGTGCAAGTCCCTCGATGGTGACGATGATCTTGCCATCAGCGCGCTCGGCAGGGTAGACACACGACATGATTGGCTCGCCATCCACAAGGACGGTACACGCACCGCACTCGGCTTCATCGCATCCAATCTTTGTGCCTGTGAGACGCAGTCTCTGACGGAGAAGAGTGGAAAGAGTTTCGCCCGCAACAGGTTCGAGGGTATGTTTGATGCCGTTAACTGTAAGTGAGAGTTGATTGTCCATAATTTGTTTCCTCTTTGTTCATGCCTGATTGGCAACATTGTGAACATACGCAAAGATTCCCCCGAGATTGATTTTCAGCCGTTGTGCCATCATCAAATACAACCAGGCAAAAATCCTAAAGCAACCATATCCGAGTAAGACACCAATGGCATTTAGTATCACATCATTGATATCAATTGAACGAAAGGGACTTCTGAAGATCAGGGAAATTATGATTTGAGCACCTTCGAAAGTAAAACCAACTACAAACGCCAGCCAAAGAAAATCTTTGGCTCTGACTCTTGCGATAAAACTCACGCCAAATCCGAAAGGCATGGTGATGAGAATATTTCCAACGATGTTCATAAAACAAGCATTCGGCAATTCACTGCATAAACCGAAATAAAGAGGAATTAAGTTTATGCTTGGTTTAAATATCTCCCCAGCAGAAATTTCAATTATTGGAAATGGAAAAACGACAACACTTACTACATACAAAAGATAAATCCAAAAAATGGAGAAAAAGAAAAGATATGAAAAGCTTTTTTTCTGGCGCCACAGGATGACTAAAAGAATAGCAAGGATGGCAATACCAATAAGGAAATCAAAAGAAGTAAACTCAATCATCATGTGTGTTATTCTGCGCGTCTCCACGCGGCTTTGAGTGTTTCTCTAACCAATCCACCAACGATGTGCTTACGGTAGTCCGCGCTGGCGCGGCGGGCGCTTGTGCGGAATTTGGCTTGTGCAAGCAGCGCTTCGAGAGTGCGGGCAAAGGATTCGTCGTTGAAGAGCTGCTCGCGCAACGTATTTTCTGCTTCCGTCGCGCGGAAAGGAGTCGCACCAACAGGGCCGACCGCGATGTGAATATCTTTTACAATATCCTTTTCGCGTTCGAGCCAGACCGCGCAATTTAAGATGGGCAATGCCACACCCTGTGGGCGCATAATCCGTTTGAAACAGGATGCCTGTCCTTTTTGGGTTAGGGGAAGATAAAATCCGACGATGAGTTCTTCGCCTTTATTGATCGCAGATTTTCCAGGGCCGAGGAAGAGCGAAGTGAACGGCATGCGGCGCGTCCCTGAAACGCCAGCAACTTCCGCTTGCGCGTCGAAGGCGGTCAGGGCGATGGTCCCATCTGCGGCAGGGAGGGCGTGCGCGACATTGCCTCCGAGGGTGGCGGTGTTGCGGACTTGCGGTCCCGCGATCAGGTTACAGGCTTCAGTCAATGCCTGGGCGTGCGCGCCAACCAGAGGGTCCAGCGCGACGCGGTTGACCGGGACGGCGGCGCCGACGTAGATTTCATCCCCTCTCAATTCGAGCGCGGTCATCTCTGCAACGGAAGTCAAATCAATTAAAGTATGGACGGGGGCATGGCGGCCTTGTTTCAAGTCGAGCAGTAAATCTGTCCCGCCCGCGATGGGCATTGCGGGACCAGACGCAGAAGTGAGGGCTTGAATGGCCTCTGCAAGGGAGGTTGGCCGTTTGTATTCCTGCCAAAGGTTCATAGGTGGTGTCCTTCTTTCAAAGGCGGCGGCACTTTTCGATGGGCTTGCCCAACGCCGCTGATGCGCTCCGCAAACAGCGACCACCGAACCGATGGATTATTAATTTACTGTTGACGTTTACATACCACGTTCACCGCGGATATATGGATTGCCGAGCGCGGCGGGCGCGCCCAATCGCTTGCGCATGGCTTCGCGCGAACCAATCACCAGCACGATGATCGTGAACGCGTACGGGAGCATTTGCAGGAAGAACCCCCAGTACGGGTTGTAATAAAAGGGATTGGCAAAGCCGAATAAAATAGTGGGACCTTGAATGTCCAGAATGAGACGGCGGAGCGCGCCGAACGCGTACGCACCAATGGCGGCGCGAACCGGGTCCCACTGTGCAAAGATAACAAGACCAATCGCAATCCAGCCCTGGCCTGCGGTGGTCATCTCGCTGAACCAGCCCGGCGAAACCGCGAGACTGATGGTTGCTCCGGCCAATCCCGCCAGCATCCCACCGACAAAGACGTAGAGGTATCGCAGGCGATATACATTGATACCAAGCGCGTCGGCTGCGGATGGATATTCGCCGACCGCGCGCAAATGCAAGCCGGGGCGCGTGCGGTTGATATAATACCATGCCAGCGGTATGAGCAAATATCCGATGTAAACCAGCACGTTTTGTTTTGTGAAGAAGATCGGGCCGAGGATTGGGATCTGAGAGAATAAGGGAATGGAGAAGGAGGGCATGAGTGAGACTGTGCCTGCCTTGCTCAACCCTTCGCCCAACACAAGGCTGATGCCTATGCCGAGGAAGGTAAGCGCAAGACCGCTGACAACCTGGTCCCCCTGCAAAGTAATGGAAATGAATGCATGGATCTGGCTGAGGAGACCTGCCACCAGCATCGCCGCCAATACGCCGATCCACGGATTACGCGTGACGATGGTCGTGCTGAACGCAGTCATCGCGCCGATCAGCATCATTCCCTCCACGCCGAGATTTAATACACCTGAACGCTCGGCGAAGATCTCACCGATGGTGGCGAATAAAAGTACCGTGCCGGAGGCAACACCCGCCTGAAGAATGATGATGACATCCATGTTATTCCTCTGCACGCACGATGCGGATGCGATAGCGCAATAAAAAGTCACTGGCAATGAGCGATACCAGGATAATGCCCTGGATCATTTTCGGCACTCCCGAAGGCTGGATTTCGCGCCCGGCCAAAATCAAGGCGCCGAACAGGATGGAAACCGGGATGATGACCAGCGGGTTCAACTTTGACAGCCACGCGACGATGATGCCGGTAAAACCATACCCCGCGGCGACGGGCGAAGTTTGCAGCCGGTGTACGACCCCCGCCACTTCGCTCATGCCACCCAATCCTGCGAGCGCGCCGGAGAGCATCATCACGTAAATGATGTTGCGCTGGATGTTGATGCCTGCATACTTCGCGGCCTGGGGATTATCCCCGATCAAACGGATCTCATAACCCCAGCGACTGCGATAAACGATTAACCACAGGATGACCGCCGCAACAATGCCGATAAGCAGTCCGCCGTGCGTCGTCAAGCCACGGAAGACTGGGATGGTTTTTGCGTAATCCAGCAAGCGCGGAAGCCAGGCGTTCACCGGAAATTTGGGGGACATTTGAAAACCGCCCTCAGACCAAACACCGAAGATCCAGAAGTTGATCCATGCTATCGCAATGTAGTTCATCATCAAAGTGCTGATGATCTCATTCACATTGAATTTCGCCTTCAAGTAACCGGGGATAAATCCCCAGAACGCGCCACACGCCATGGATGCCAAAATCATCATGGCAAGGAACAGCCAGCGCGGAGACTCGGCTGATAAAACAGGGGCCAGGACAATCGCACTCGCGCCGAACGCGCCCATGATGAACTGCCCCTCGGCGCCAATGTTCCACAACTTCATGCGGAACGCCACTGAACATGCCAGCGCGGTCAGCATAATTGGGGTGGCCTTTACAATGGTATCCGAGAGCACACCGATATCGCCAAACGATGCTTTCGCAATGTGTAAATATGATTTGATCGGATCGCCACCTGCGAACGAAATCAGGATGCCGCCAAGGATCAACGCGGCGATGATTGCGCCTAACGATATCAACACGGGATACCACACCGGAGTTGAATCTAGGCGCGGTTCGACGAGAATTCGGAAGCCCATGCGCTTCTTGTGTAAGGACGTTGATTCAGCCATGTGCGCCGACTCCTTCTTTATGGATTTGATCCAGAGGAGTTCCCGTCATCATCAAACCAATGGTCTCAATCAAACTTTGGTCTGGTTCCGTTACGTCAACCTGAATCTCCCCCATGATCTTCCCCTCGTAGATCACATACACGCGGTCGCTTAGCGAGAGCAATTCTTCCAGTTCCTCGGAAACGAGCAGGACAGCCGCGCCCGCTTCACGCTGAGTCAGCAGTAAACGATGGACGCCCTCGATCGCGCCCACGTCCAGTCCACGTGTCGGTTGCACAGCTACCATGAAATTGGGCAACCCCGAAATTTCACGAGCCAGAATTACGCGTTGAAGATTTCCACCGGAAAGAAGACGCACAGGAGTGGAGACATTCGGCACGATGATGTCGTACGCCTGCTTGAGTTCATTGGCGAGTTTCGAGGCCGCGTTCATATCCAGCATGCCAGCGTGTGAGATCGGCGAATGGCGATATTTCTTCATAATCAAATTGTCGGTCACACTCAGGTTCGGTGCGCTTCCCACACGTGTGCGGTCCTCTGGAACGTAGGCCATGCCATGTTGAATTCCAAATAATGTATTGCGATTGCTGACCAGATCGCCGCCCAACAACACCTGTCCCTGCTTGCATTTGCGGAGGCCGGTGATCACCTGCGATAGTTCTGATTGCCCATTCCCAGCCACACCCGCCACGCCAACGATTTCTCCCGCGCGCACATTGAGTGAGAGGCCGCGCAGGGCGGGCAGGCCTTTGTCATTCTCGGCATAAACGTCCTTCACATCCAAAACCACCTCGCCGGGCTTGCTGGGATTTTTATCCAGCGAAAAAATGACATCGCGCCCAACCATCAAGCGCGCCAGTTCCTGCCGCGTCACGCCTTTGGAAGGCACACCTGAAGCAGTAGAAACGCCGCGCCGCAAAACGCTCACGCGGTCGGCAATCGCGGTCACCTCTTGTAATTTGTGGCTGATAAAAATGACTGATTTTCCCTGCACAATCATCGAACGCAGGATGTCGAACAAACCTTCGATTTCTTGCGGCGCGAGCATTGCTGTCGGTTCATCCATGATAAGCACATTCGCGCCGCGATAAAGCATTTTGAGCAGTTCCACCCGCTGTTGCTCACCAACCGAAAGTTGCCAGATCTTCGCGCGCGGATCCACTTTTAAACCAAAACGCTCACCCACTTCCGTAACTTTCTCATCGTATTCCGGCAGGTGCATGAAAAAACGCGGATCATCGAGACCTAGGAGAACATTCTCCGTGACTGTTTGAGATGGGACGAGCATGAAGTGCTGATGAACCATGCCAATCCCGGATTTGATCGCATCCCGTGGCGAATGAAACTCCACGGGCTTGCCTTTGACTTTGATAATTCCTGCTTCCTGCCGGTACAATCCGGCAAGGACGTTCATAAGAGTACTTTTCCCTGCGCCGTTCTCCCCGAGCAAGGCATGGATCTCGCCTGCACGTAATTCGAAATCCACGTGGTCGTTGGCAAGCACGCCAGGAAATCGTTTTACAATGCCGCGCATTTCCACGACAAGCGGCGCATCGGATGGAGAAGATATCGTCTGTGTCACCAGGTCACTCCTGCGATAAGCAAACTTCAGTCTGCCTCTGATATCGGACAGGCTTCTAGTACAAAGAAGGGCCGGAATCCCTTGTAGAGTTCCGGCCCCCGTAGATGGTGAAACGATTATTTGGGCAGTTCCGCAGTAATGCCGTCAGCCCACCAGTACATGCAATACTTGCATTCCAGTCCAGGGGCTCCTGGAGGGAATTGATCAAGATCGGCCTGAACCATCTTTTCACCGGCAGGAACAACCACTTTGCCTTTGTTGTCCTTGATCTCACCGGCGAAGACATCGAAGCGGGTGAATTTGCCAGCTAGCATCTGAGCGAGGGTATCCTTCACCATTTGAATATCGGCGGCTGGCAGGTCGGCAACACCGGTGGTCAGGGTCTGGCCTTCCATAAAACCAAACAATCCAAGGCTGCCACTCTCAGCATCAAAGTAATCCCAGCCTACCATGTAGGTTCCATCGATCACACCCTGGGCGATTTTGGAATAGACGGGACCCCAGTTCCAGTAAATTGTGGTGAGGCAACGCTCCACCTTGCATGAGCCTACATAATCATAGGTGATGCCCCATTTGCCCTTCTCTTGCGCCACATCGGCTACCGCGGGAGTGTCAGCGCCAGTCAAAACCACCTGCGCACCGGCATCAAAGAGCGAAGCAGCGGCATCTTTCTCGGCCACCGGGTCATGCCAGGTATTGATCCAGCGGACGTCCATGGTGCACTCGGGGCAGGTCTTCTTTGCACCAAGCATGAAAGCATTACCAAGACGAAGTTCCTCTGGGATTGGGAAGGTGGCCATGTAGCCAAGTTTGGGATTGCCATCCGCCTTGGCGCGCGATCCGGCAAGCATGCCTGCAAGATATTTCATATCTTCCATCGCACCGAAGAGGTTGCCAAAGTTGGTGGAGTTGGATTTGTAACCACTCACGTGGATGAACTTGGTATCCGGGAATTCACCGGCTACGGTTTCCATTGGATCCATGTAACCAAAAGAGGTGCCAAAGATCAAATTGAAACCCTTGCGGGCGAGGCTGCGGAATACCTGTTCAGAGTCCGCTCCTTCAGGAACGTTCTCAATATAAGCAACATGAACATTGGGTACGTTCTTTTCAAGATATAGCAGACCTTCATAATGAGCTTGAGACCAGCCACCGTCATCATGCGGTCCAATCAAAACCATGGCGACGTTGAATTTTCCACTCTCAACACCGGGGATTTGGAAACCACCCGCTGCCGGCGCTTCGGTCGGTGCAGGGGCCTCGGTTGGCTTGGGCGCCTCGGTTGCTATGGGCGCTTCAGTCGGCGCAGGGGGTTGGGTGGCTGTTGCGGGAGTGCCGCACGCTGTCATGAGCATGACCGCAGCCACGACCAACAAAGTCAGACGAAATATATTGTGACGCATAATCTTCTCCTCTTTAGAAAATGGGATGAGACGGAAGGGCGGTTGTGTGATGTAGTATCAACAGATTCAGAGCGCCTCCTTTCGTCTCATTTGTCTAATAATTCATTCAGCGCAGACGGGTGCTAAATGACACAATCACTATAACACTTTTTTGCGATGAAATAAAGTCCTGAATGTGACAAGATGACCTTGCCCACGAACAGCGCGTCAAGCAGTGGTAGTCTGGCCACTCGGGCAAGCCCCTTAATCCGGTAATATCCAGGTTCCGGTCTCGCCTTTGAGCGCGCGCCCGATATTCTCAGGGTTGGTGATGAGCGCCTTTTTTCCGCCGTTTTCAAGATACCAGATAATCGCCTGCATCTTCGGCGCCATCGAGCCCTTGGCAAAGTGGATTCCCTCGGCGAGGTATTTCTTTGCCTCGGAGAGAGTCATCTTATCCAGCCACTGCTGATCGGGTTTGCCGAAGTTGATGGCGACTTTTTCCACCGCAGTGGAGATGACGAACAAATCGGCTTTGATTTGTTGTGCGAGCAGGCTGCTGGCATAATCCTTATCGATGACCGCCGCCACACCTTTGTACTCGCCATCGCCTGCGTCGATGACCGGGATGCCCCCACCTCCCACCGTAATGGTGACGATGCCCGCGCTGAGCAAAGCCTTGACTGTGCTCAATTCGACAATCTCTTTGGGGAGTGGGGAAGCGACCACCCGCCGCCACCCGCGGCCTGCATCCTCAACAATGGACCAGTTCTGTTCCTTCTCCCGGCGGCGAGCTTCATCTTCCTTCATGAATTCACCGATCGGTTTTGAAGGTTTCTTAAAGGCGGGATCCTCCTTGTCCACCAGCACCTGGGTCACCACCGTGGCGACATTCTTTTCGATACCGCGCCGGTGAAGTTCATTCTGAAGGTTCTGTTGGAGGGCATAGCCGATGGCTCCCTGGCTGTCCGCCCCGCACACCTCGAGCGGGATTTCATGCATGCCCTCATATTTGGCAGCAATCTCCGAGCGCCGCAGGATAAAGCCCACCTGAGGACCATTGCCATGACCGATGGCAACATCCCAGCCCGCTTCAATCATGTCAGCGATGTGCAGGGTGGTCTCTTTCGCAGCAAGATACTGGTCTTCAACCGTAACATGTTTTTCGTCCTTGATAAGCGAGTTACCGCCAATGGCGACGACCGCGAGTTTTTGGTTTGGCATCTCTTATCTCCTAAGCCATGGTCAATGCCATGACCGCTTTCTGGGCATGCAGGCGGTTCTCGGCTTCATCATAAACCACTGAATGAGGGCCATCGATCACCGCGTCGGTGACTTCAATGTTGCGGTCAGCCGGCAGGGGATGCATATAGATGGCATCTGATTTGGCAACTTTCAATTTGGCATCGTCCATGATCCAGTGCTTGTACGAATCCTGAAGTTTCTTGCCCTCGACTTTGTCGGCCGTTGTCAGCAGCGGACCCCACGACTTGGCGTAGATGACATCCGCGTCCTTGCAGGCCTCGGTCATCCCATCCTTGCTGTCCACGATCTCGAAACCCGTGCCGAAGATGCGCGCCTGTTCCTGTGCCTGCTCGACAATACCGGGCATCAGTTTGAATTCGGGGGGATAAGCCAGGGTCACATCCATGCCAAAGCGGGGCATTTGCAGGATGAGCGACTGCGGCACTGAAATAGGTTTGAGGTAGGAAGCGGCATACGCCCACGAGACGACCATTTTCTTACGGCGCAGGTCGCGTCCCTTTTTTTCCATGATGGTCATCAGGTCTGCCAAACACTGGAAAGGATGGTAGATGTCGCATTGCATGTTGAACACTGGCGAGCGGGAATATTTTGCCACTTCGTTGATATATTGGTTGCCGAAATCCCAATCACACTGGCGGATGGAGATGCCATCGAAATAGCGCCCGAAGATTTCACCAATTTCCTTGGCGGTATCGCCGTGTGAGATCTGTGTCGTTTCCGAGTCGATGAAAGCGGCGTGGCCGCCCAGTTGCGCCATCCCCGCCTCAAAGGAGCCGCGGGTGCGGGTGGACGAGAAGAAGAACAGCATCGCGAGAGTCTTATCGCGCAGGTAGGGATGCGGTTCGCCCAATGCCCGTTTGCGCTTCAAGTCCCAGGCGACATCGATGACGGTCTCAACTTCTTCCTTGGTAAAGTCGAGGTCCCCGATCAGGTCTCTACCTCGTAAATTTGTCTGCATATTGAACCTCCAATTGAAATTAAATTAATGTAGTGTCAATCTAAATCACCCGACGGGCATCTTACAGTCTGGCCGCAGAGTGCCGGAAGGGGTTATTAACCAGCAGGGACGGCTCAGGAATTATCGGGTGGCATATCCAAACAATCGCTCGTCAATGCATCCAGGATCTGACGCAGGTCGTCTGCTGCTTCAGCCAGCCACTTGATCGTGTTCTTCAATTCCTCAGCATCGATATCGGGCGGCAGGCAGCCAGATATTTCTGGCGCCACCTCTGCCAACAGGTCAGCGGATGTCTTGACCGTCAGGATCGGGCGCAGCAGCTCGGTACGCAGGATCTTGATCTTTTGCTCGGCGGGCGCTCCGCAATGCTGGCGCAGTTCTTCATAAAGGGTCATGATATCTCCTATTCTCTCACCCCAACCCTCCCCTTGCGATGGAGGAGTTGGAGGTGAGGGTTGGATCTATTCCATCGCTCCCAGCACCAGCGCCAGCAGCGTCATGCGCATGACGACGCCATTGAAGGCTTCCTGCCAGTAGCGTGACCAGCGGGTGATATCCACGTCAGTCGGGATCTCGTCCATGCGCGGCAGGGAATGCAGCAGGATGGCATCCGACTTGGCTTTTTTCTCCAGCAGTTCACGGGTGATTTTGTAGTTGTCCGGTGTCAAGCCCACCCCTCCGGTGCGGTCATCCCGGGATTTGGTGTAATCCGGCTGGACGACCGGTTCCACCAGGATCACATCAGCTTCTGCAATAGCCTTTTCGACATGATCCGCTTCCTTGAAATTGACACTGTACTGCTTGAGCTCCGCTTTGAATTCCTCGGTCAGACCCATGTCGGGCGGAGCAACGAAGGTGATCGGGCAATCGAACTGGCTGAGGGCATAACCGAGCGAATGCATGGTGCGCATGCGCATGTCACCGACCGCCAGCCACTTCAGCCCGTCGATGCGTCCCTTCTCGCGCAGGACGGTGTACAGGTCTGTCAGGATCTGGGTCGGGTGCTCGCCCCAGCCATCGCCGCCGTTGATGATCGGGATACTCGCCCACTTGGCAGCTTCGTGCGGCGCACCCTGCTGGAAATGGCGCATGACGATTACGTCACCGTAATATTCTAGCATCTTGACCGTGTCCTTGATGGACTCCTGGTAGAAGTCACCGGCGCGGGTCATCTTGGGATCGGCAAACCCGACCACATGCCCGCCGAGGCGGTGCATGGCCGCTTCATGCGCCAGACGTGTGCGGGTGGACGGTTGATAGAACGCCGTGACCAGTGTCTTCTCCTTGAGCATGTCCACGTTGCGGCGGGAGCGGGCGATTGGCTCCATCTTATTGGCGACTTCGAACACATGGAAGAACTCATTTCGCTCGAACTCTTTCAACGACAATATGTCACGACCATTGAAACTACGCATCTGATGCCTCCTTGGAATTAATAGTTGACAATGATTCCTC
>JBGPQJ010000089.1:0-12442 GCA_041488995.1 Anaerolineae bacterium | reverse complement strand
CTTAAGAAACCGGTCTCCCTTCTTGATATTTCAGACAGTTATCCTGAAACGGAAACAATCCATTCCGAAATAAATTTTCTGATCGATGAATTTTAGTCCAATTTTTTGCAGTACATGCTGGGAAGCGGTATTTTCGGTATGAGTAAGACCCACAATTTCTTTTATTCCCAATGTCTTGAGGCCAAAGTTTAGACTAGCCCAGGCGGCTTCTGTGGCAAATCCTTTCCTCCAGTGCTCCTTGCCTAGGCAATAGGCCACTTCGGTTTCATCAGTATCTGGAAGAAACTGCAAGCCGCACCAGCCGATCAAGGTATGGTCAATACATTCCACGGCCCAATGGCCAAATCCATATTCATCCCAATGCGCCAATTGCCCTTCGATATAGATTTGTGTCCGTTCAAAGGTGGGTACTTCAGTGCGAGGAAAATAAAGCCAGATTTCCTGGTCATCCAGAACATGCTGCAAAGTCACTGCATCCTGAATCGAAAGAGGTCGCAAGATAAGACGCTCGGTAGTCAGCGTGGGGTAGAATACGTCACCCATAATAATGCTTATTGCGAGGGCGGATTATCCAGACGAAGACCATGCCCTCTAACAGTAACAATGTACGGGTGGGAAGAGTCCAAAACAGAAATCCGGTCCCGCAAGCGACGGATCAATGCATCCAACGCCTGATCCGAAACTCCCGCCGATTGTTCATCGCCCCATACGGCTGAGACAAGTTCCTGACGGCTCACTACCTGCCCCTGTTTTTCGTAAAGGACCCATAGCATATGAAATTGAAGCGCAGATAGAGCAGGAACCAGTTGCTGGTTACTTACCCATACACGCCGCGAACGCATGTCCAGCATCAACCTCCCTTGCAGCGTCAAAGGCTCGGTGAGCGGCATGGTCGCGTCAGAACTCAGGAACATGAATTCCTGGACCAACGCTATTTGAAAAACATCGCCATCTTTCAATACAACCGGGCTTGATAGAGGGTTGCCATTGTAATGAGTGCCATTCTTACTGCCCAGGTCTTCGAGGATGATCCCTTCAGGAGAAGATGTTAGCCGGGCATGGTAACGAGAGACCTGCCGGTCTCCAATAACCACTTCACAACCTGGCTCGCGCCCAAGAACCACCGCGCCATTGATTGGATAGCGCTGTCCCTTAAGCGGACCGGCCTGTCCCACGAGGACGGGGAATTCTTCGTCTTTCTGCATCTCCGCACTCTCCCAAAAAAACTATATGGCCTGGATCTGGTTAGGTCTGGAGGGTTTTCATCAACACCTTAACCTAAACACGTTTATAATATAGCAGAAAATTGTCTTTCTGTGCAGAAAATACGCCGACATAAAATCCCTGCGCAGATTCAATGATCGTCAATTGGAGACCTGCATGCCGCTCCCACTTAAGATCGGAGAGGTTCTTCGCGGTCGATACAAAATCCGTGAGCGCATCGGAGCAGGCGGGATGGGTAATATCTACCTTGCCGAAGACCTGCGTCTGGAAGGACGTCGTTGCGCGCTCAAGGAAGTCGAACACGACCGCACCCTTGGTGAAAAAATCTTAAGGGAAGCCCGCGAGCAATTTCTGCGCGAGGCGACTGTGCTTGCGCGCCTTGACCACCCCAACCTCCCTAAAGTATCAGATTTTTTCAATATCGGTCTAAAAGACTATCTTGTAATGGATTTCGTTCCAGGCAACGATTTACGCTCGTTGATGTTGAATGCCAAACAGAAGAACCAATTCCTGCAGGAAATAGAAGTACTTAACTGGGCAAATCAGCTCTGCGATGCACTGAATTACTTGCATACCCAGGAACCACCGCTTGTCCACCGCGATATTAAACCATCCAACCTGAAGTTGACCCCGGAGGGATTGATAAAACTGGTTGATTTTGGCCTGGTCAAAGTGCTCGCTCCGGATGAGGTAACGATTACCGTTATCCAGGGTCAAGGGACAGCACTTTACACTCCGCTCGAACAGTACGGTGGGGCAGATTCTCATACCGATGTTCGTTCAGACATTTTTGCTTTTGGGGCTACACTCTACCACCTGCTGACCAACCAGTCACCTGCCGAAGCTCGTGAACGATTCTTGAACCCCGACAGTCTGACGGCACCACGCAAGATCAATCCAGAGATCAGTGTGCGCACTGAGAAAGCTATTCTTTGGGCGATGGAACTTCACCCCGGCAACCGGCCTGAATCAATTGAATCCTTTAGACAATATTTACTTGGGACAAAGGAATTACCCGCCCGTCCTCAGCAAATCCGTTCGCGATCGTTGACATTGCTGGACGCCTTAACTACACCCCCGGAGAGCGTGTTGATTTGGCTGACCGCGGGTTTCTTGCTCTTGAGCCTTTTGGCTACTTTGGGAAGGTAAAAAAAAAGGAGTGGCCGATCCACTCCTTTTTCATCGACCTTTCTGAGCCCGTTTGGAATACCTTTCCCATAACCAGACTCCCAGCAGACCCAACCCCATCCCGATAAGCATCATGATAAGGATCGCTGCAAACCCATTAACTTCGATTAATGATTTGCTGCCGGGTAAACCCAGTGCAGCGTAATTATAAGCTGCCAATCCGCCCAAGACAGCACTCACTGTCCATCGTAAAGCCCATTGTGTGGAACGAGTCTGGCTGAAACCGTAAAACACCATTCCTGCGCTGAATATCAGCATGACCATCGCCAGCAACCACGACGGCAGCAACGGAAATCCATTCGCTGTAAACTCGACATCTCCTTCTTGTGCCTGAGTCGCTGTTGGTTCAGGGAGGGGCGTATTCACGACTGTCACAATGGGTGTTGGTGCGATCACTGTGACGGCAGCCGCTTGTCCGGGGGTTACATCGATCTGCAGGACTACAGACGTGACCGCTGGTTCGCTCGCTGCTTTTATCTCCACCAAGCCTGGCCTGTCAAGGCGGAATGAAGCGGCTGCCATGCCCCCAATCGTCTCGGCCTGCAACTGCTGGATCAAACCGCCCTCCACTGTTTCCGTGAAAGTAACAACCGTTCCGTCCGGTACAGGGTTTCCATTGTTATCAACAATAATACTTGTGCGAACCGAGATTGAATTACCCTCAGAAAAGAGTGGAACAAGCGTAGGCTCGGGTGTCGACCCTACTTCTGGGGTGGGTGCAGGCGGAAGGTTAAGATAAAGTTGAATCAACTGTCCAGGAGCAGGCGTTGTAGTGTTAATCAAATCGTAACCGATGCCCGGTACAGAGACAGGCAGCTGCCCATTCGGATTAATTTCCTTGAAAAGCAGACGGGCAGCAGTATCCACGAAAGGTTGGGATTTCCCATACAGCCCATAAAAGGCAGTCAATTTTGAGATGTCCGTTGCATCCAAATAATAGGGGGCACCAAAGGAGAAGAGGACAATATGTTTTTCGCGCAACAGGTCAACGCGTTCAGAAAGAAAATGATTCAATATCTGAGCATGTGGTTCATTCTTATCTAGGTCAAGCGTTGAGAAGACCACCCAATTTGCCAACCGAAGATAATTTTCGAGATCAGGATTCCCTTTGCCACCCGGAAGGATATCAGCAAGGTCATCAAGAGTATACGCTGATAAACGTGAACCAACGATCTGATCTCCCCCTTGAGGTCCATAAAGACGCAACACTGTGGTCATCAACGCGTCGATGGGCAGATACGGCTGGTCAGGGCATGTGCTGCATTGCCGCCCTTTGCGATTATCCGTGATGAATACCATCCGGTCGCGATAGGCAGGGGGATCAGGCAGGACAATACTCAGGTCAGATGAATTGGGGCTAAGGAGTGTGCCAGACTGGCGTGCAATCGTGATTGTTTCTTGACCGCTGAGACCGATACTCTCAACCCCGGCGGGAGGAATTATCGAGGGCAATGAAAATGTGTTGTACATTTTAAACTTGAGGGTCAGAAGACGCAGGACAGATTCATCCACACGTTGAGCGAAGGTAGAGTCTTCGCGGTATTTCTTTGAGAAAAAGTCAAGTGTATTGACAACTGTCTCGTAGTTATCCTTATCCCCTGTTGATACAATCCCACCCATATTTAGCAGGTCGCTTCCGGCCAGGAAGGAATCTCGCGCCACGATCAAAGCCGAGAAGTTCTGCCCAGTTGGAGCATAAAAATGACTGACGGCGCGTGTCCCAAGGCTGTCGCTGACGATGATCCCGCCGGATTGTCGCCAGGTCCCAAACGGTTCAAGGTTCATAATCTGTCCCAGCGCTTGGGAATCGAAACTTACGGGTCGGGTTGTCGCGCGGATATTGCCCTGGAATCCTTGATAGCGGATGTGTGAAACGAGTAAACCATCAGCGGTCATGTCCGGCGAAGGGGCGTTTCCCGTTACAGCGAAGAATGGCGCAAGCTCAATTTGTTTCAACTGTTCGAGCGATTTGCGCACCGTTGATACTTCCTCCTCCGGGGGGCGATCAGCCTCTCCGCGACCGGGGAAATTCCTTGCGATCACTGCAATACGCCCGTCTGAACCTTTGTGCAAGCCCTCGATGTAAGACTGCCCAAGTTTTCCCACCCAGAAGGGATCACCACCGAAAACCAACGTACCGGGATCACCTTGCTTGGATGGTATTGGTGATGTCAATACATCAAGGGATGGACCGAAATATAAATTAAAACCAAGCACACTGAGCTCTGAACCCAGGATTAAACCGGTTTGTTCAGCAGCGGTCGGATCCCATGTCGCGCCGATGGCCATTTCGGGCGCAACCGACGACATTCCATACAATATTTGATCGTTAGGCAGACCATCTCCAGGTTGTTGAATTCCAACAAACAGAGGGATATAGGTATGGGCGCCTTTTTGCACATTAGTCGAATCCGCAGATTGGATTTCAAGCGAGTTATTCCACTCGACTTCCTGCAATCCTTTGACCAATTGATACGCTTCAGCAATAGTGGTTGGTGGAGCAACAAAATTATTATTATCCGCTGACAGGATCACCCCACCGATGTGATGGCGAACAATCAGGTCGTAAATTTTGGAATCAGGACCGATATCTGTTCCCTGAAAAGAAACCAGAAATAACTGTCCCACCCGTTCTTCAGGTGTCATTCGCGTCAGAAGAGCGCGAGCTTCCTCTTCAGGTGAACCTTGTGCCTTCGCATTCAGGATGGGAGCCAAAAGGGATAGCATCGCCATCGCAACAAGGATAATAGAGATGGCGCGCCGTATCATGTCATCTCCTTATAGCGTGCACAAACCTGGACATGAATTTCTGGCTGGATATTCCCCCCTGAAACTACCACAATTGCCGGGGGTTTTATTGACCCGGTCAATACGGCTGCCAGTCCGACCGCCGCCGAACCCTCAATAGTCTCGCCGTAGACGTGATAGGCAAAAGCCAGCGCTCTAGAAATTTCTTCTTCATTCACAAGGAGAATATCATCAACCAACGATTTAATCAGCGGGATGGTGACGGAGCCTTTTTCAACGGGACCTGACAATCCATCGGCCAGAGTAGGAAGGTCGGGGACGTTATCTTGATTATTTCGAGTAAAGAGAGCATGCATGAATGCAGACGCCTCTGCCTGCACGCCGACCATTCTCGGGGGTTGCGGACTCCCCGCCAGTGCCGCTGCGATTCCCGCGAGCAGCCCTCCACCTGATACTGGGACAAGAACGGTCATCTCAGACATCAGTTCCATTTGACGGGCGATTTCCAGCCCAATGGTGCCCTGCCCTGCGATAACCTGGGCATCATTGTAAGGTGAGACCCACGTTTTGTGATTCTCGGCAGCATACCGGATTCCTTCGGCTTCGGCCTGTTCGTAACCGCCCGGGACTAGGCGTACATCTGCACCCAGGGCACGCATCTTATCAATTTTCAGCGGGGATGCATTCTGGCTGGTAAAAACAGTCACCGGCGCACCGACCAGTTTCCCTGCCAAGGCCACTCCCTGGCCGTGATTGCCCGCCGAAGCGGCTACAATCCCCGACTGCTGCTCCCAGGTCTCGAGCGATAAAATTTTATTAAAAGCCCCGCGTGCTTTAAACGAACCTGTGACTTGATGGTTCTCCCATTTTAGATAAATGTCTCGGTCCGTGTCGTGCGTAAGTGGTGTGACATGGACATGGGGAGAGATGCGCTCCTCAGCACGAGAAATCCATTCGAGTGGGAATATATCAGCCATGAACATTAAACTCAGGTCGTTTATTAATGCGAAATATTCTTAAGCGCCACTTGCGGGTCGTCGGTAAAAAAGCCGTCTACGCCGAGGTCGCATAAACGCCGCATATCAGTCGGGTCATTAGCAGTCCACACATGGACTAAGCGGTCGCGTTTGTGGGTAAGAATAACCGAATCGTTTGTAACGTCTGAAGTGTAAGGGTGATCTGCCTGTACGTCAATCAATCGACCCCAGGCTCTCTGCCACCATCCTGCCCTTCCGGGCAGGGCAAGCTGGCCGCGCGGCACATCTGGTAAAAGCTGGCGAGCGCGGATGAGGTTGGTCGGGAAGAACGAAGAGAAAAGCACTCGATTTTCCATCCCGTGTTTCTTGACCAGCACAGACACCTTGTCCACCAGCCCGTCGAAAGGAGAAGCATAGTTCGTCAATTCCACGTTCATGTAAAGCCGCTTTCCCAGGCTTTCAAAGATTTCATCGAGAGTTGGTATGCGTTCTCCCCGATATTTCTCATCGAACCAAAAACCCGCATCCATTTGTTTCAATGTGGATAAAGTCAGCTGATTGACTTTCCCCTTGCCATTTGTAGTGCGGTCCACCGTCTGGTCATGGATGACGACCACCTGCTTATCAGCAGAAAGCTTTACATCAAATTCGATGAGGCGCGCACCTTGTTCGAATGCCAGCTGAAATGAAGCGAGTGTATTTTCGGGGGCATATGCACTGGCACCTCGATGAGCGAAAAAATAAGGGGGGGTTAGTTCAAACAACATGGGAATATTTCCACGGACATGGCGAAAGAACGATCATTTAAATTTCGGGATTCGAGTTTCGCTCGGTCATACACGAACCTCGAATCCCGAAAAACCAATTAACGAGAGCTGATGGCTACAATTCAACGAAATAAGAGGCAGCTGCCCGATCGAGCAGATCACGGCTCATTACCGCTTCGATTGACATGTAGCGAGAGATATCCAGGATTTGGTCGCACAGGTCGCGAGGGTGTGAAGCGCGCATTTTTCTATTACGTTTGATATACCATTCCTGGAGCAGATAGGCAAGACCCTGGTCGCTATATTGTACCCCTTTCAATTGGGCCACACGCTTGAATATCTCACGATATTCCTCGTATGTGGGATCAACAATTTCAATTTTATGGCGCAAGCGGCGCAGGAAAGCTTCATCCACCAGGTCACGCGGAGGCAGGTTGGTGGAGAAGACGATCAGCACATCAAATGGTAACTCGATTTTACGACCGGTATGCAGGGTAAGAAAGTCAACGCGGTTTTCAAGCGGTACAATCCAACGGTTGAGCAGGTCACGCGGGCGGACTTGCTGTCGGCCGAAGTCGTCAATCAATAAAATACCACCATTGGCTTTGACCTGGAAGGGAGCTTCATAAAACTTATGAACATCATCAAAGACAAGGTCAAGGCCTGCCAGAGTGAGCTCGCCACCCACGACGATGAAGGGGCGCCGGATGTGCACCCAGCGCGGGTCGCGCCTTTGACCGGCGCGCAGCGAACCTGTACCTGAAGCCGTGGCATCATCATCCGGCGCGCGTTGATGGTTTACGGAATCATAGAGCTTGACGACCTGCCCATCCATATAAAGAGAATAAGGGATGAACATGTCCTGTGTCAGGATCAGATTGCCAAAAGCTCGAGCAACACTGGTCTTACCGTTGCCGGGAGGTCCGTACAGAAAGATGGAAGTACCTGAGTTGAGGGCTGGACCCAGCTTCTGAAAGGTTACTTCGGTGAGCACCAATTGAGAAAGAATCTGTCGCATTGTCCGGCTGGTGATCACTATACGTTGGCGGCTCTGCCTGCGGATCGATTCTGTGTAAGCTTCGATCGGTACAGGAGCGGGGCCTGCATACTGGCTGCGTTCCAAGGCTTCACGCGCGCGATCGATGCCCGCACCGGTAATTGCATACTGGTATGACCCCTCCCCCAACCCCATGGAGGATGATTTCACCTCGACTGATTTTTCACGTTTTAGCGACTCCAAAACCTGGTCTATCACCCCTGCGAAGGGAAGGGCGATCTCTTCAGCGACTTTAAAACCCGATAAATAACCCTGAAAATAAAGAATTTTCAGCGCAAGATCCTGCACCCAAAGAAAAGAAAGCCCAGTGTCCTCCAGCCTGGTGATGGGAGGCGGGAGAAAACTCGCGGAAACTGTATGTTGTTGAGACTGCACAGATTTACCGACAATGGGTGTATTCATTCAGCGGCTCCTTCGTCAAATTCAAACGCCAGTTAGATTATAGCATGTGGCAGAAAAGTGAAGGTATGCGAAATCTACAGCCAGTTTACAATTTAGAAGGGCGTGTAGGGTGAAAAACGGTCAATTTCAGGTGGAAAATGTCCAAAAGGAATTGAGAAAGCACAGTAAGAGTAGTTTACGAAATCAAACAATACCCTTTATAATCAAGTCCATGAAAATTTCAGTGATTATACCTGCCTACAACGAAAAGAATACCATCCAAGAAATCGTCAAGAGGGTGCAGGCGATGAAAATGGCTGATGAGATCCTCGTTGTGGACGATGGTTCCTCGGACGGGACACGAGGTTTGCTCTCTGAAATGGATGGAAAAGACAATGTGCGTGTCATCCTGCATGAGAAGAACCAGGGCAAGGGTGCAGCAGTCCGAACCGGCATTTCCGCAGCGACAGGAGATGTGCTGGTCATCCAGGATGCCGATCTCGAATATGATCCGCGTGAATACCCGAATCTACTGAAACCCATTGAAGAGGGAGTCGCAGATGTGGTCTACGGCTCGCGTTTTTTAGGCGCACCTCATCGCACCATCCTGTTCTGGAACATGGTCGCGAACAAATTACTTACATTGATGACCAATATTCTGTACAACAATATTTTGACAGATATGGAAACCGGATATAAGGTGTTCAAGCGGGAAGTCGTGGTGGATATGAAACTGCACGCCAGGCGCTTTGATTTCGAACCGGAATTCACGGCAAAAATCCTCAAGAAGAAGGTCCGAGTTTATGAAGTACCGATCACGTTCAACCCGCGCGATTATAGCGAAGGCAAGAAAATTAAGCTGCGGGATGCCTTCCAAGCAGTGTGGACACTGATGAAGTACAGGTTTGTGGATTGAATAAATCGGAATAAACCGAGCCGGAAGTACCTCATCTGGCTCGATCTATTTATTATTAATCGGGAGTTCCCGCCGCTTTCACATCCCGCAGGTTCAATTGCAGATACGTCCGCCCGTTGAACTCATTCGTCTCAAAGGTGTACATAACGTCCACTTTCTTCTCAAGGGGCAGATCAGGCCGGAGATGGCCGAGGCGGAATCCAATGGCATCGAAGAATACTTTCCCATCGCTGACCGTCAGCTTAAGGTGCCTGCCATCCGCGCCCACCGTACGTGATGTTTTCACCTGCACACCGCGCGAGACGAATACCGCGTCTGGATTGCCATACCCTGTCGGCTGGAGTTCATTCAGATATTTTAGTAACTCGGGTTTGAGTGCTGCGAGCGGGACTTCACCATCCGCAGACAATGTTGGGCGAAGCTCCTTCCCGCCCAGTTCTTTTTTCGCTATAGCCTTTAACCGATCCCTCAGCTCCGGCAGGTTTTCATTGGCCACCGTGAAACCCGCCGCCGCCGCATGCCCCCCGTGACGTATCAATAAACCCGCACATTGATCTAATGCCTGTGTGATATGAAATTCCGGGATGGAGCGGCACGAACAGCGGGTGGTCTCTTCGTTTTGCTGACCAACGACAGCAGGACGATAATAAGTCTCAGCCAGGCGGGAAGCCGCCAGACCCACCACCCCGGCATTGAAATCCGGGTGCACGGCAAATAACAGGTCAGCGTGAGAATCCTCCGCCAAAACAATCGCCTCAGCCTGCTCCTGGATCTGGCGGGTCAATACCTGCCGGTCGCGGTTGTTCTGATCCAACTGGAGTGCCAGCTGACCGGCTCGCATGACATCCCTTGTCGTAAGCAATTCAAAGGCTGCCAGGGCTGATTCCAACCGCCCGGCGGCATTGAGGCGCGGTCCAAGGACAAATCCAATGTTGGTGGCGCTCGTGCTGGATATGTTCAGTTCAGCCACATTGGCGAGCGAAAACAAACCCTGCCGGTTCGTGGCCTGGATGCGCTGCAGACCTCTGCGAACCAGCGAACGGTTCTCTCCAGTCAAGGGAGCCAGGTCAGCGACAGTGCCCAATGCAACCAGATCCAGCAGTTGGGATTTATCGAAATCGGACTGGCGGGCTTCGATCAAAGCCTCTGCAATTTTATAGGCAACCCCAACCCCGGCCAGTTCCTTGTCTGGATACTGGTCGCCAGGTTGTTTCGGGTCGATGACTGCAAAAGCCGGGGGCAGGTCGTTCGCCGGTTGATGATGATCGGTGATGATCAGGTCAAGACCCAACTCACGGGCAAAAGCGCCTTCAACGGGCGAGCGGATGCCACAATCCACGCTGATGACCAGTTTCACCCCCTCATCATAAAGAGTTTTCAATGCCTCATTGTTAAGCCCATAACCTTCATCAAAGCGATTGGGGATGTATTCACGGGCATCGCCCCCCAACGCGCGAAGTGTTTCAACCAGCAAGGCTGTTGCCGTGACGCCGTCCACGTCGTAATCGCCATAAATCGCAATCGACTCAGCGTGATCGAGCGCATAACAGATGCGCTCCACGGCAGAGGTCATGCCCATCATCTGCCAGGGCGATGCATCAAAGGGTGGTTCAGCCCGCAGGTAATGGTGAGCATCCTCATCAGTGGCATGCCCTCGGTTAAAAAGCACGTGCCGAATAATCGGGGGAAATTTCTGAAGCTCCTCATCCGCCGAAGGGGTGATTGGAGGGGCAACCAGCCAGTGTTTACTTTGCATGAGAGGCATTCTTTTCTTAGAGAGTAATCGGGCAAAAGTGAGCAGAGTATAAACGCTGAGACCTTGTGAGGCAAGGCCTTATAATAAATGGACAGGAGTATCACCTCTATGAAATCAGAATTTGATTCGCGGACTTTGACCATATTCTCTGCCCTGGAACAAATCCGCTCAAAAAAATTATCCCCGAGTGAACTCACCGAGATTTGCCTCCGTCAAATCGAACGCCTTAACCCACAACTGAATGCGTTCATCACGGTGATGGATAACATGGCAAGACGCGAAGCGGCATTGCTCTCCCCGAGGGATATGGGGAAATTTCCACTGTATGGTGTTCCGATTGCGGTCAAGGATTTATATGAAACCAAAGGTGTTCTGACAACCGCCGGGACA
Source organism: Anaerolineae bacterium (assembly GCA_041488995.1). GTDB lineage: Bacteria > Chloroflexota > Anaerolineae > Anaerolineales > Villigracilaceae > JBGPQJ01. The sequence continues at coordinate 1,038 of JBGPQJ010000089.1, read as the reverse complement.
CCCTTCTTCAAGGATTTCATACCGGATGAAGATTGCGTTGTAGTCCAAAAACTGAAAACTGCCGGTGCAATCATCACCGGGAAAACCAACACGCATGAAATCGCGCTCGGGGTGACGGGAGTTAATCCGCACTACGGGACGTGCCGCAATCCTTGGGATCCGCAGCGGATCAGCGGAGGCTCATCGAGCGGGTCATCGGTGGCTGTCGCGACCGGCATGAGCCTCGGCGCGCTGGGCACGGATACTGGCGGTTCGATCCGCATCCCGGCATCTTTGTGCGGTTTAGTCGGGTTAAAACCAACTTATGGAAGGGTCAGCTTGCGTGGAATCATCCCGCTTTCATGGAATCTCGACCATGCCGGACCACTCACCAGATCGGTGCGGGATGCCGCCCTGCTGTTACAAGTATTGTCAGGTTATGATGCGCTCGACCCCGCCTCGGCAAATGTCCCGGCGGGAGATTATCTGCGCACGCTGGATGAGGGCGTTCAAGGGTGGAAAATCGCGCTGGCGGAAGGAGATTACGTGGAAGAAGTGGAGGCCGAAGTCATGTCCGCAATAAACGAGGCAGCCAGAGTATTTGAATCCCTGGGCGCGCAGGTGAAAAAAGTGGAAATGGGTTTCCTGCGCGAACTGGCGCTTGCCAACGGACAGCTGGTTCAGGCGGACGCTGCGGCGTATCATCGTGAGCGGCTGAGGCAACACCCGGATTGGTTCGGCACAGACATCCGGGAGCGGCTTGAAAATGGCAGGTCGCTTTCCTCCACGGATTACAGTCTCGCCAGGCGCAAGCAAGCGGAGGGACGCCGCTGGATGGAGGTGCTATTCTGTGACTACGATCTGGTCATGTTGCCGACCACGCCCATCACCGCCCCGTTGATCGAAGGCACCAACGCGGTTGAACAGGCCCGCCGGCTGACACGCTTCACGGCGCCCTTCAACCTGACGGGGCTGCCGGCGCTGTCGATCCCGTGTGGATTCGACCCTGCGGGACTTCCGGTAGGACTGCAACTGGTGTCAGGCGCGTGGGGGGAAGCG
>JBGPQJ010000088.1:0-12616 GCA_041488995.1 Anaerolineae bacterium | reverse complement strand
CGATAAAGTGAATATCGGGCACACGACCAACCAGAAGATCTCAATTGGACGCATGGCCGGATGCGCCAGTACCTTACTTACAAGGCGGAGGCCGCCGGGATGCGGGTCGAGCGGGTGGACGAGGCCTACACTTCTCAGACCTGCCCACACTGCGGGCGACGGCATAAACCCAGGGGGGGCGCGTGTATACCTGCCCGGCTTGCGGTTTCGTCGGCCATCGGGACATCGTGGGCAGCGCCAACCTGCTTTCTCGATCGCGGTTTGGGAAGGTGGGCCAGATCATTCCTCCAGCAGTGGTCAAGTATCGTCACCCGTTCGATGCAACGGGCAAGCGTAGTCCCGTGGACACCGGGCAAGTGGCCTGGGTTTTCATGACCCAGGAAGCTGCGCCCTTTAGGGGCTGCAGCGTGTCACTTGAAGGATTACTTGAAACGCAAGCACATCGAGCACACTCACCGGGAACGGCATCTCGATTCCATTTACAATGCAGTTCCCTCCTGCTGGAGAGCCGGTTACCGGCACGATTGATTATTCTAGTGAAAATATATATCATGGAGTGCATTACCCGGGCATAGTAACGGTCGCGATTACAGGCAACTTTGCCGGAGGAGATGGGGGCATAGCGAGCGGTGATTATGTTGGAACCGAACAAATCACTTGTACATATCCATATCCAGATAACGACAGTATCAGGCAACACACAAAACGAAATTTCCCGTTTTACTTTTACAAACCCGTGCTAAGAATCCGTGCGGCTTTTTAGAAATCCTTGACTTTTCCTATGGATTTCCTTATAATGATTTATGTGGTCTATACCAGACTATACCAGACTATACCAGACTATACCAGCAGGCAAACTATGGTACTTGAATCAAACTCACCAATTCCTATGTATATTCAAATTAAAAACTATATCAATGAGAATATCAAAAATGGGAGTTACAAAAAAGGGCATCGGTTGCCTTCAGAGCGGGAACTCTCAATAATTCTGGGGGTTAGTCGAATGACAACCCGGCAGGCTCTGTTATCTCTGATACAAGAGGGTGTATTAGAGGCAAAACCAGGCAAGGGGACTTACGTTACCCGACCCGTAATCTACCAACAGTTAGGAATCCTGACCAGCCTGAGTGAAGAAATTCACCAGCGAGGCGGAATTTCTAGTAATCGGGTAGTTAATGTTGGCAGACAACCCGCTGGTTACGAGATTGCTCGCAAACTTGAAGTCCCGGTCGGGACTCAGGTGGTTTTGTTGCACCGTGTACGATTGGCGGACGGAAATCCTGTGGCTTTTGAGGCAGCTTATCTCGTTTCGAGCCTTTGCCCTGAGATCCTCGAGAAACACGACTTTAGCCAAGAATCGCTTTATCGTGTACTCCGCGAAGAATACAACTATCCCCTCGAATGGGCGCGGCAGCAATTCCAGGCGCGTCTGCCAACCTTACGTGAACAAAAGTTGCTTGAAATCACTGCAACCACGCCGGTTTTGGTAAATGATCGGGTTACTTTTACAACGCAAGACAAGCCTATCGAATACGTCAATTCCACTTATGTGGGTGATCAATTTATGTTCACAATTATTCTTCATTAAAGAAGAACGAAATCTGATTCAAGGGAGAAAAGGAATAATGGCAAATGATTTGATTGGTGCAACGCAATACTTTGAAAAAGTCCGATCAATTCTAGATCAGGTCATACAAACCCAGGGAGCAGCGATCAGCGATGCAGCCAATGCTGTTGCACAAACAGTGAACCAAGGAGGGGCAGTCTATCTTTTTGGTACCGGGCATTCTCACATGCTGGCAGAGGAAGGTCATTATCGGGCCGGTGGATTAGCCCCGGTAATTCCCATTCTCGTCAGCAGTTTGATGCTGCACGAAAGCGCCATCAATTCAGGAAAATTGGAACGCATGCCTGGCTTGGCAGCTACGATCCTGTCACACTACCAGCCTACAGCGAATGATGTGATGTTTATTTTTTCAAACAGCGGAGTTAACGCAGTCCCTGTTGAAATGGCTCTTGAAGCAAAAAAAATTGGTATGAAAGTAGTTGGAGTTTTAGCGGTGGCTTATGCCAAAGTAGCCCCTTTAAGCGTAGCCGGCAAACGACTGAACGAAATTGTGGACATCGTAATTGATAATCAGATTCAGGCGGGTGACGCAGTTGTAGAGATAGGTAATACTGGCCTGCACAGTGGGCCGGCTTCGACCATAGCAGGCGCTTTCATATTAAATGCAATTCTAACAGAAGCAGTGTGTCGATTGAATGTTTCAGGCAGGGAACCATCTATCTATATAAGTTCGAATATGCTCGGCGCTGCTGAGCATAATCAGGGTTTATTGATGCGCGAGAAAACTCGCAATCCACATTTATAACCAGGGAGTATTTCAATGGATCGATTTGCTCTTGGAGTGGATCTGGGAGGCAGCAAGATCTCTTATGCCTTGCTGAATGAGAGCGGCCAGGTTTTTCAACGTATCCTTGAACCGACTGGAGCCGAAGAAGGATCTGAAGCGGTGATTGACCGCATGGCCGCCCGGATTCAAGATATCTTGCACAAAACACCTGCAAATGTGGCTGGCATTGGCATCGGGGCGGCCGGGATGACCGATAGCTGTCGCGGGGTAGTTCTAATGGCCTCCAATTTGAAATGGCAAGATGTTCCATTGCGCCAAAATCTGGTAGACCGCCTGGGAACATGCTGGGAAAACTTGATTTGGGTGGATAAGGACACCAATGCGGCTGCGTTAGGTGAGATGTATTATGGCGCCGGACAAGGGAGTGAACATTTACTCTACGTTACTGTAGGAACTGGCGTTGGTGGAGGCATGATCTTGGGGGGTATGCTCTATCATGGCGCTACTCAAGGAGCCAGTGATATTGGACACCTCGTTTTGCAGGCAGATGGTCCACTGTGCGGCTGTGGAAATCACGGCTGCCTTGAAGCTCTGGCCTCAGGGCCGGCCATTGCTCGATCAGCAGTGCAAGCGCTGAGTCAAGGTACAACCAGTATTCTAAAGTCATTGCATCCAGACCAGATCAGTGCCCTATCAGTGGTTGAAGCGGCCAGGCAGGGCGACCGCTTGGCGATTACCTGCCTCGAAAACGCTGGCAAATGGCTGGGAACAGCTCTGGCTTATTATGTCAATATCAATAATCCTGACCGGATCATTGTAGGCGGAGGTGTCGGGAGTGTAGGGGATTTGCTGCTAGAACCTGCCCGCAGGATAATCGCTGAACAAGCTTTACTGCGAAATGTTCAGGCAGTTCGTTTATTGCCGGCAGGGTTAATTGCAGATTCTGGTGTGATCGGAGCAGCCACTCTGGTGTGGCATTATCTACAAAAAGGATAGAAGGAATATGAGCAAAATTTTGTACGCTGGCGATTCAGCAATAATGGTAGTTTTAGGTTTGGAAGGTACTGAGGTCTATTCACTCATGGATCAGATCTGGGATGCCGGGAAAAATCTTCAGGCTGCATTAGAAACGTCTGGGCATCAAGTAACCCGTATGCTGTCTCACGATGCCTTCTATCGTTTACCAGAGACTGCTGAAAAGATGGCTGAATATGATGTCTTGATTCTCAGTGATATCGGTCATGATACCGTTATTCTTTACCCGGGTGATAGACGCAATGCAATTCCTATGGGGCCAAACCGGGTCAAAGAAATCGTTAAGTTCATTCAAAACGGCGGTGGGTTGGCTTATATCGGTGGCTATTTCACTTATCAGGGGCACAACGGGCAGGGTCGCTGGTATAACTCGGCTCTGGCAAAGATTTTACCCGTCGAGATTTTGCCTCTGCCTGATGACCGCATCGAAACTCCTGAAGGCGTCCAACCCAGTTTTGTTAGTACAACCCATCCCATTCTTAAGGGTTTGCCCTTGAATGAGTTCCCAATTTTCATGGGTTACAACCAGACCAAAGCTCGACCCGGCGCGGACTTGCTGGGAGTGATCGGTGAAGAGGCTGATCCCTTTCTGGCCTGTGGCGAAGTGGGGAAAGGCCGGATCATGGCGATCACGTCGGATGCAGCTCCCCACTGGGGCAGCGATTTTGTCCGCTGGCCATATTTCACTCAGTTCTGGAATCAAGCCATGCGTTGGTTAAGTAAAGAATCCTGAATCTAAAAAGGAGGTGAGGGACCCCGGCATACTTTTCTGTCCAATGTAATTCATTCGTTTTCACCCAACCAGACTTTGAGAGGAGAAAATATGTATAAAAAGTTGTTCAAGGTAATTGCCCTTGTGATGATGGCTTCATTGGTGCTTGCTGCCTGTGCACCAGCCACATCAACCGCTACTCAAGCGCCAGCTGCAACTAAAGCACCTGCTGCTACCAAAGCACCTGCCGCTACTGAAGCTCCAACCAGCGCTGAACCAGTCACCATTATGATCTGGCATATGGAGCAGCCAGCCTACCGCGTCGCGCGAATTCAGGAACTGATCGACGAATTCAATGCAGCAAACCCCGGTATTGTCGTCAGCCAGGAACCTCAGAGCTGGGGCGATATCTATACCAAAGCTCCGGCTGCTGTTGCGGCTGGCAATGGTCCCGATTTGCTCTTCGCTATTCCTGATTTCACACCCATCATGCGCGCTACTGATGCTGTTCAACCAGTGGAAGATTTCGTAAATGAGATGGATGTTGCCCACAAATATATGCCCGCTGCAATCGCTCCTTATAACTACGATGGACATATCTGGGCAATCCCACTATGGAGCATGTCTCATAATCTTTGGTACAGCAAGAGCGCTTTTGAAAAAGCCGGTGTTACTCCTCCTGTCACCTGGGATGAATGGCTGGCTGCGGCTAAGAAATTAACCGCTGACGGGCAATATGGTATTGGCTTACCCGGCAACAAAAATCTTTACACAGATCAGACCACTTACGACTTTATGGTCAATAATGGCGCTGAAGAAATCTACAACTCAGACGGCACACTTCGTTTCGACAACGCTCAGACAGTAGAAGCGCTTGACTTCTACAGTAAGCTCTTCAAGTATTCTCCTCCAGATTCAACTGGTTGGGCCTGGGGTGAAGCTGAAGCCTGTCTGGCTAGCAAAACATGCGCCATGGTATTACAGTTCACTGTGATCTCTACTTTTGATTCGCAATCTGGAAGCGATGCCAATGATCTGGGTGTGATTGCTATCCCTCATAACTCAAGCCAATCACAATCCAATACCATTGCTTATTCAAATGCGGTCATGGTCTTAACTGCAGACAAGGCTAAACAAGAAGCTGCTTATAAATTCCTGCGCTTCATTATGGAACCTAAAAACTATGGTCGTTTCTTGACTATGGAACCCGGCCTTTACCTGCCAGTGACTGAAGACGGATCTGTTGCAGACAGCTACTGGAATGACGCAATGGTTGTCAAATACAAGAGCCAAATCGAGACTATGGTAGAAAACTCCAAGAATGGTATGCTTTTTGGCTTCACCAATGGCAATACCTTCCAGAGTATTTCTCAGATCTCTGCACAGAACTTGATTGCTCAAACCCTACAGAAGATTTTGGTTGACAAAGAACCTGCTGCGCAGGCTGTAGCAGAAGGTCAGAAATTGATGGAAGAGAGCATCACGAAATAGAATTTGTACTCCTGGGCTAGCTGGTGCCCTTTTTGGGAGCGCCAGCTAGCCCCCCACAACCATTATACAAGAGATGTATTCCTAAATGAATGAATCTGAGTTGGAACAATCGTATTTTGGCAGCAAATTGCGGCGCAATGAAAGCATCCTGGGCATTCTTCTGATATTGCCGCTTGTCCTCTGGATGATCTTTGCCATCGTTATTCCATTAATTTCAGCCATCAAACTCAGTTTTCAAGATGTTGGAATGATCGGTTCAAAAGGTAATTTGATTGGCTTTGAAAATTACCGCCATGTTCTGACCGATCCAAATTTTTGGAAATCTTTTGGACGCAGCCTTATCTGGGTAATTAGCAATGCAGTCATACAGACTGTGGTTGCATTCATCAGCGCAGTGATTCTTATGCAGAAATTCCATCTGCGTTCTTTAGCGCGTGTGTGGATTATCCTTTCCTGGATCGTACCCACTGTGGTTGTGATCATTATCTGGCGCTGGATGCTGGGTACTTCAGGTGGCATTGTAAATTATCTTTTAGTCAGTCTGGGTGTATTGTCAACACCAGTTGGGTTTTTTTCAACTGCTAATTCAGCATTTATTTCTATCGTCTTGATCAACTCGTGGCGTTGGTTCCCGTTGATGACGGTGATTCTGTTAGCCGGTATGGAGGGTATCCCGCAGGAGCTTTATGAAGCGGCTTCTATAGATGGCGCCACCGGCTGGCAACAATTCTTAAGAATCACTTTCCCTATGCTTCGGCCGGTTTTGTATGTTCTGGGCTTGATTGGCACATTGTGGTCGATAAACGTTTTCGATATCATCTGGTTGGCTACTGGTGGAGGGCCTTCGAACGCAACGATGACCCTGCCTGTTTATATTTACAACATGGCCTTTAAAGGTTACCGGCTGAGCCGGGCTTCCGCGGCTTCAATCATTATGGGAATTATCCTTCTGGTGTTTGTGATTGTATATGACCGTATTAACAAACCTGCTGATGCAGATTAATAGGTGATAGGATGTTTTTTCGAAAATTCCGGCGTTCTTTCGGTACATTTATTTCAGTTTTCATTCTTGTTTTTATCGTTGTAGCTCCGTTCTATTGGATATTTTCGTCCTCAGTGAAAACAAATCAGGAGATCATTTCTCGTGATCTTACATTTTTTCCACATTCTTCCACACTCAAGCATTATACAGACTTGTTCGCTGCTTCAAATTATCCGCGTTATCTATTCAATAGCACTCTCGTAGCCACTCTGACCATGATTATTACGGTCATTTTGGCAACGATGGCAGCCTATGCGATTTACCGCTTGCGTTTTCCAGGTCGAAACATAATCGCAAAACTGATCTTATCGGCGTATGCTTTTCCGAGCATACTTCTTTTGATTCCGTTGTATTTAATGTTAAGTTCAATCCAACCCAAATTAATCGATACTCCCTGGGCGCTTGTAATAGTAAATGTAACTTTTGCTGCTCCTTTTGGAGTTTGGATGCTTCAGGCATTTTTTAAGAGTGTGCCGGTTGAACTTGAAGATGCGGCTTATATGGATGGCGCCAATCGCCTGCAGACCATGATTCTCATCATGCTGCCGTTGACGGCACCAGGAATCTCAAGCATTGCGATTTATTCCTTTATATCATCATGGACAGAGTATATGTTCGCCTCTGTATTCATCCTGGGAGAGGCAAACCGTACGATACCGGTAGGCCTGGCCGGAATTGTTGGGCAATATCAAGTCGATTGGGGGTTGTTATTGGCCGGAGCGACAATTGCAACTTTACCAGTATTAATTCTCTTCAGTTTAGTGGGACGAAACTTCGTTGAAGGATTAACGGCTGGCTCGGTGAAATAAGAAAACTTGTTAATAACGCCGATTCGATATAAAAATTTCTCATAAAGCCAAAAACACCAATTCATTTTTGCCACTCTTCGGGTAGACGAAGATTATGTTCGCAGCCCTTCTTCGGTCTATTACAGCCAAAAGTGCTATAAATTCTTCAGTTTCGTTCAACTTCGCAAAGGCTATTTTCATTCTCGATCGCGGTTTGGGAAGGTGGGTCAGATCCGTCCTCCCGCAAGGGTCAAGTATCGTCACCCGTTCGATGCAACGGGCAAGCGTAGTCCCGTGGACACCGGGCAAGTGGCCTGGGTTTTCATGACCAGGAAGCTGCACCCCTTAGGGGCAGCAGAGTGTCACATTCCGCAAGCTACATAAGGATGAACGGCGTACCGTTATCTAGAAAATTGCGGGGTATAATAGTTTCGTTACTCAACTATTCTCCCTTGCAACTATAACGAGGCCGCCATGCCAAACCCAACCTCCAGCCCCATCCTGATCGACAAATTCTGGGAAAGCGTCCCGTCTGCCTGGCGGCAGACGCGCAGCCAGATCCGACGCATCGCGGTCGAGAAATTTCAGATGACCGAGGAGCAGTTCCAGGTTCTGCGCCGCATCCGCAAGGGCAGCGCCTCAGTCAGCGCGCTGGCAGAGGCCAGTCAGACCAGCCGCTCGGCGGTCAGCAAGGCGGTGGACGCGCTGGTGCGCAGGGGGTTGGTCACCCGCAGCCAGGACCCGCGCGACCGCCGCAACGTCCCACTGGCGCTCACAGACGAGGGTCAGCGCGTGATGGATGCCATTTTCGTCGAAGCCGAGGCCTGGTTGTCCGCCCGCTTCGAGCATCTCAGCCCGGAAGAACTGGAAACCCTCCTGCAAGGCATGGAAACCCTCCGTAAAGCATTTTCGAACCCTTAATCTCGCATCTCATCTCATGAAACATCTCTTCAAACTACGCGCCTATCTCAAACCATATCTCTGGCAACTCCTGCTCAACATGCTCATCCTGTTGAGCATGACCGGTCTCTCGCTGGTGGTGCCGCAAATCATCCAGGGCGTGATTGACCAGGGCTTGAAAGCCGGGGCAACCGCATTCCTGGTGCGCTCGGCGCTGATCCTGGTTGGCATCGGCGCGGGCACGGCCGTCCTGAACCTGGGCCAGCGTTACCTGACCGAGTGGATCGGGGCGCACGTGGGCTACGACCTGCGCAATGCCATGTACGACCGCATCCAGTACCTGCCCTTCACTTATCACGACCACAGCACTACCGGCCAGTTGATCAACCGCTGCATTGAAGACGTGCGCGCCGTCCAGTCCTTCGCGGGGGATAGCCTGGTCCAGATCGTCCAGTTGGGCGTGCTCTCGGTCGGCGTAGTGACCGTTCTGGTCGCCCGCAACCCCTGGCTGGCGGTCATCGTCCTCCTGCCGCTCGTCCCGATGGTCATGATGACGACCGACTTCGGCCAGCGCATCACCCGTCTCTTTTACGACGTGGACAACACCCTCGGCGACCTCTCAGCCCAGTTGCAGGAGAACGTGTCAGGGTCCCAGGTGGTGCGCGCCTTCGCCCGTGAGCCGCACGAGATTGAACGTTTCGACCAGATCAACCGCTCCTATTTCAAGGCACGCGTCAAAGTCATTGGCGAATGGTCGAAGGTCATGCCCACCACCAACCTGCTCATCACCATGGGCACCATCCTGATCCTGATGGTCGGCGGCCCGCTGGTATTGCAGGGGAAGATGACGGTGGGCGAACTGGTGGCCTTCAACGCCTACCTGCTAATGCTTTCGGGACCGGTGCAGCAGTTGGCCTGGCTGGTCAACGCGCTGGGAGAGTCCGAAGCCGGGGCACAACGGGTGCTGGAAATTTTGGACCACGAGCCGGAGATCCAATCCCCGGCGGGAGCCGCAGCGCTCGGGACCCTGAGCGGCCGCGTGGAATTCCGCGGCGTTTCCCTGCGCTACCAGGACGAAAAGATTGACGCTCTTTCCGGCATTGACCTATCCGTCAAGCCGAACCAGCTTATCGCCCTCATCGGTCAGACCGGCTCCGGCAAAACCTCTCTGGTCAACCTGATCCCGCGTTTCTACGACGTGAGCGAGGGCGCCGTTTTGGTGGACGACATGGATGTGCGCCAGACAAACCTTGTGTCCCTGCGGCGGCAGATCGGCATCGTTCTCCAAACCTCGCTGCTCTTCTCTGATACCATCCGCGAGAACATCCGTTACGGCCGCTCCGAGGCCACCGACGAGGAGGTTTTCGCAGCGGCGAAAGCGGCCCAGGCGCACGATTTCATTGTCAAGTTTGCCGAAGGTTACGAGACGCTGGTCGGCGAGCGCGGCATGACACTCTCCGGCGGCCAGCGCCAGCGGATTGCAATTGCGCGCGCCCTGCTGATGAACCCGCGCATCCTCATCCTGGACGACTCGACCTCCAGCGTGGATACCCAGACCGAAAAACTCATCCAGGAGGCGCTCGACCGGCTGATGGAAGGCCGTACAACGTTCGTGATCGCGCACCGCCTGGCCACCGTACGCCGGGCGGACCTGATCCTGGTCATGGCCGATGGCCGCATTGTCCAGCGCGGCCGGCATGACGAATTGCTGGCGGAAGGCGGGTTGTATAAAGAAATCTACGATCTGCAATTGAGCCAGCAAAACCGGTTCATTGAAGAGACCGAAGTGGACGAGGAACTCTTCGTCCGAGAGCGGGAACTCGAGGCCGTCAAAGGCCGCCGCTCTTCGGATCGGTCGTTATCGTAATTTGAGTTGAACAATTATGGCTACCACTACCATTACCCCACCCACCTACGTTACCCAGTCCGAAGAACTGTACGACAAGGGTGTTAACCCGCAGACTGCGAAACGGCTGATTGAATTCACCCGTCCCTACATGTGGCGGCTGATCCTGTCTGCTTTGCTTATGCTCATCGCCTCCGCCGCATCAGTGGCGGGACCGTATTTCGTTAAAATCGCCATTGATAGCGGTCTCAACGCAGGCAACGCCACTATCGTGCGCTACACTATTCTGGCCTATTTGGCCGTCTCTGTGATCCAATGGTTCGGCACCTACTACCGGGTCAATATCATGGCCTGGGTCGGGCAGTCAATCATCTATGATTTGCGCAAGAAGCTTTTCACTCATCTCCAGGAACTTTCGCTCGGCTTCTACAGCCGCTACTCTGTTGGACGTGTCATCACGCGAGCCATCAACGACGTGGAGACACTGCGGGATTTTCTAACCTGGGCTGTGCTGGCCATCGCCCGTGACGTTTTCACCCTGGCCCTGATCATTTTGGTGATGCTGGATATGAATGTGCGCCTGGCGCTGCTCACCTTCAGCGTCCTACCTATTATGGTGCTCATTACCATCCTCTTCCGGCGCGCTTCACGTGCTGCTTACCGTAAAGTGCGCGCCGCAATCTCCTGGGTGAACTCGGTACTGGCCGAGAACGTGAACGGCGTGCGGGTCGTCCAAGCCTTCTCCCGGCAGAAGCAGAACTACGAACACTTCCGGGATTACGTCAACCTCTACCACCTCGGGCGGGCGATTGCCACGGCCCGCATCTCGTCCGTGTTCAGCCCCAGCGTGGACGTACTCGGGGCAATTGCCACTGGCCTGGTAGTCTGGCTTGGCGGGGCGGCAGTCCTCGGCGAAACCATCACCGCGGGTGTGCTGGTGGCTTTCATCCTGTACATTGACCGATTCTTCGAGCCTATCCGCGATCTGAGCCGTCGTTACGACGCACTCCAGTCCACGATGATCGGCTGGGAACGCATTATGGGGCTTTTGGATACACCGGTCGAGGTCCAGGACGCTCCGCAGGCCAGGGAGTTACCGGTTATCCAGGGGGAGGTGACCTTCGAGCATGTCTCGTTCCATTACTCGGATGACCCGGCGCCCATCCTGACCGACATTGACCTGCACATCCGCCCGGGCGAGACCGTGGCCCTGGTCGGCGAGACCGGGGCGGGCAAGACGACCATGGTCAAACTGCTCTCCCGCTTCCACGACCCGACCGAAGGCTGTATCCTGGTAGATGGTCATGACCTGTGTTCGGTGACGCAGGCTTCCCTACGGCGGCAGATGGGTGTGGTATTACAGGACCCGTTCCTGTTCAACGGGACGGTGGCGGAGAATATCCGTTTCGGGCGGCTGGCGGCGACGGATGCCGAAGTCGAAGCCGCAGCGAAAGCGGTTGGGGCACACGACTTCATCGTCAATTTGCGCAAAGGCTACGAGACTTCGGTCGAAGAGGGGGGCGTGATGCTTTCGGTCGGACAGCGGCAGTTGCTTTCGTTTGCCCGCGCCCTGCTGGCCGACCCGCGCATTCTCATCCTCGATGAGGCCACTTCGTCGGTGGATACACAGACCGAGCAGATCATTCAAAAAGCCCTGGCGCGGCTGCTGAAAGGACGCACGTCCTTTGTCATCGCACACCGCCTGTCCACCATCACGAACGCGGATCGGATCGTGGTCATCCATGATGGGAAAATCGTGGAGCAGGGCACGCACGCCGAGTTGCTGGCAAGGCAGGAAATGTATTACGACCTTTACCGGACGGGATTTCAGGATTGAATTTCCCGTTAAACGATTCTATATAGCCATTCTCCCATGGACTCCCCGGCTCAATAAACAGAGTCTTGGTAACAGTTTAGCCCTTTTTGCACCGACATGTTGAAGAGATAGCGAGTCGCTCCTCGTCCCCGTATCGTGCAATCCGGAATTCATCCGCGAGACGGTCTTCAAGCACCTCGGCTGCGGCGACCTGAAGCAGGGTTTCGCGCGCGTCCGCTGTCGGGACTGCGGACACTAGAAACTGCTAGCCTACTTGGCAAATGTAACAAACTCAGGCCACGTGACAGAGCCTCCCGGTCACTTTGTGAATTGGCGAGTGGGAAGCACAAGGGGTATTTCTCGCAGCAGCGGCTGCAGCGCCGCAAGAACCGTTTTCTGGCCAGGCAGCGGTGCTGCAGGCGGGACATCGAACACAAGGTCAGCCGCTCGATCGTGAATTGGGCGGTGGAACGGCGGGCAGGCACACTGGCCGTGGGGGATGTGCGGGCTGCGGCCGATAAAGTGAATATCGGGCACACGACCAACCAGAAGATCTCAATTGGACGCATGGCCGGATGCGCCAGTACCTTACTTACAAGGCGGAGGCCGCCGGGATGCGGGTCGAGCGGGTG
>JBGPQJ010000087.1:0-12787 GCA_041488995.1 Anaerolineae bacterium | reverse complement strand
GGCGAGCATGTTCTCCCATGCCAGCGAAAGGACAAAAGAGGGGTATTGTGAGTGGCCGATCCCAGGGGCAAGGCTCCCCTGCTCAATTGCGTGCTGAAAACTGGAGACAAAGCCCGCGGCATCCGCAGGTGAAATGGCATAGACCTGTTTGGCTGTTGCGACCAGCAGCAAGTTCCCCGAGTCGGAGGCGAGAAATTCCACTTCGCCCAGATCAGGGTGCCGGCGGCTCCCCAGCACCGCTCCTGGCATGCGCAACATCGGTAGGGACAATGGGGTCGCCAGATCATGTGACGAGCGCACCCATTCCACATCTGAAATCGGGATATCTTCACCCCGCAGCCCCCACTCCAGACGAAGGTTGTCGCGATCGAGAGTGTAATTGGCTTTCCACAACGCAAAAGCGCGATAACCAAGGAATGGTAGAGTGATGAAAGCCCCCAATACCAGTAGGACATAGATGGTAAAGGAAGGTCCCACTTCCGCCTGGAACAACTCCCACAATGCGAAACCCAACAGGCCGAGCAGAACCAGGATCAGAACGCCATGCAACAGCAGACCGCGTTGGCGGGGCGGGGGGAACTCATGCATCAGATTTCTTTCCGAATCACCCGGCTGACATACTCGACCTGTTCTTCAGTCATCACCCCCGAAAACGGCACGGCCAATCCGCGCCGGCCGAGGTCTTCCGTCACAGGGAAATCGCCTTCGCGCCAGCCAAAGCGCTCGACCATGTATGGCTGGAGATGGATGGGCAGGAAGTACGGACGAACCGGAACGCCGCGGCTTTCCAGCCGTTTTGCCAGTTTGTCGCGATCGATCTTCTTATCCAAGCGGATGACATACACAAACCGCGACATGCGTGTAGTGGACGATTCGACAATGGGTACTTCGACTCCCGGGATTTCGCTCAGGCGGTCTCCGTACCACGCCGCAACTTGTTCCCGTTTCGTCAGGAGTTCATCCAGCCGCGACATCTGCACTGTGCCCAGCGCCGCCGACATCTCGTCCAGCCGGTAGTTGTATCCAAGATGGGTATGCGAGAGCCAGGTGTCTCCCGGTGCTCGTCCCTGGTTGCGCAGGGCGCGCATGAAATCTGCAGCTTTGTCCTCCGAGGTGATGACTACTCCGCCTTCACCAGTCGTGATCTGCTTGTTCGGGTAGAAGGCGAAAATGCCAAAATCGCCGAGCGTTCCGGCGGGTCTACTTTTATAAGTCGCGCCCAGTGCTTCACAGGAATCTTCAATAACCTGCAGATGATATTCCTGCGCGATTGCGTTGATCGTATCCATATCCGCAGGCTGGCCAAAGACATCCACTGGCAAAAGGGCTTTCAACGGTGCTGGTGCTTTGTGGTCCACACCCTGGCGGGGCATCCATTTATCGGCAGTTTTCCCACCCGCGACAATATCCTTGACCGCCTGAGCGACCAGCGCCGGGTTGATATTGCCAGTGCGCGGGTCAATATCCACAAAGACCGGGACGGCATTTTCAAACAGCAATGCGTTGGAGGAAGCCACAAATGAAAACGGGGTGGTGATGACCAGGTCCTCTGCGCCGATCCCTGCCGCGCGCACACAAAGATGCAGCCCTGCCGTGCCTGAATTAACCCCGATGGCATGCTTCGCACCGGTCAGTTCAATGAATGTCTGCTCGAACTTCTTGATTTGAGCGCCCATGCTCAGGATGGGTGTATTAAGCACGGCAAGCACTGCCTGACGTTCGAGGTCAGTCAGGTCGGGGGAGGACATGGGAATTTGCATTTTATCCATTGGATTTTACTGCTCTTTGCATAAATTTCTGAAATAAAACGGCTAATAGGTAGGGAAAAACGACGATTAGGGTTGAAAATTTTTACGCAGTACTCTGTAGATGTGAGATGACTTCGTGGAGCGGGATCAGTTGACTTTCCTGGCTTGAACGCAGCTTGTATTCTATCATTCCGTTCTGCAGATTTCGCTCGCCCAGCGTGATGCGCACCGGACAGCCGATCAGGTCGGCGTCGTTGAATTTGACACCCGCGCGTTCGTTGCGGTCATCATAAAGAACAGAGGCTCCAGTGGTTTGAAGGTTTTCATACAATGTGTCAGCGGCGGAAAGGGTATCGAGCGTTTTTCCCGGCAGTGCCACCAGATACACATCGAAGGGTGCTATAGCGGCGGGGAGGGTCAGCCCTTTGTCATCGTGATGGGTATCCGCAGCGGAAGTCAGCAGGCGGGCGATGTCAATCCGGATCCGGGCGTGCCAGACGGGGGCGGATTGTCCATGTTCGTCGGTGAAAGATCCAAAGTTAACCGAGGGGATGTACCTTTCAGTGCTGACCAGCAGTTCAGCGTTCAAGCTTTCAAGCGGAGTCTGGCACTTCGGGCAGGGATCGCCTGCTTGGGAAGTGGTGAGGTCGGCAACGATGGATGCGTTGTAATCACGCCCGTAGTTCGTATTCAGCAGATGATAGCCATGCTCATTGGCTCCCGCCACGAGGTTGGGCGAGACCGGAATGAGTTCATCCACAATAATCCTGACATTTTTCAGGCCGACCGGCGATGCATAACCCGGCTCAGCGCCCACCGCCTCGATCTGCTCAACACTGGCGGGGTACAGGTCAATTGCACCCGTCACCTGCTTCAACTTCGGCAGACTGAGGACTTTGTCACCGCGCACCACGACGAACAGGAATTCCTCCTTATCGCCAATCCTCGCCATATACATCAGGGCTTTGGCGGTCCTGGATTCCGGGAGGTTTAAATAGCCTGCAAGAGCTTCGATGGTGGGACATTCAGGCGTGAGGACTTTTTCAGCTGCAAGGAGGGGCTCCGGTGAGGGAGAGACGGCGGTGTGTTGGGCCAGTTCCAACGGCTCGATGTATCCGCAGGTCGGGCATTTTAAAAGGGATGTGCTTCCTTGAATGTGAGGATAAAAGACTGAAGCGCTTGCAGAAACCAGGATGGGCAGCTTGAGTTGTGATGTGATGCGGTTGACACTCTCGAGAATAATTGCCGTCTGTTTATCGCGGGATCCTTCAGAAGGGGCCAGGACTGCCAGGCTCATTCCGGGAAACATCCGGCTGAAAAGCAGGCGCGGCAGCTGACGGTACGACTGTATTTCACTTTCCGCCAGCGCGAAGGGAACGGCATCGGGGCTGATTTCCTGTCCGCCGATAAGATCCAGTTCGCTGTGGAACAACCCGGACAATCGGTTATAAGCCCGTTGACCGAGGGGGAGCAGCCTGGAAGGAGTGCGCAGGTAAGCGGCACGCGCCAGGAACGCAAGTCCCGCCGAAGCTGAGTCGGCGGGGGCTTCACGAAGAGTCTGTCCAAAAAGTTGGGAGAAGCGCATGATTGAACCGGGGAGAGGAAGTCCATTACTGGCACTCAGGCCAGGGGTTGCAAGGGGTCGGGCGCGGGCGCGGGTTCGGGGGCTGCCCCGATTCCAATATCCACCTCATCCTCCATGCGGATCTGACCCCGCAGGAACGCGCCTTCCTCCGTCACAAAGGAAGTGGTGACCACATCGCCCCACACTCTGCCGGTGGCACGGATTTCAAGCTTCTGAGTGGTGATGTTTCCGCGGACCGCGCCGGCGACGATGACGGTGTTGGCGCGCAAATTTTCGCAGGTGACACGCCCACTTTCGCCGACGACCAGAATGCCGCGCAATGCGACCTGTCCTTCAAACGCGCCTTCGATGCGTACACCGCCCGTCCCGTTGATGCTGCCGGTCCATATCACACCGGGTCCCAGGACGGAGGTAATCCGCTCGACGGCCTGTACGGAGGCGGGCTGCGGGGTGGAAGAGGTGGGTTTTCGTTTAAACATGATTCAACCGGTAGATAAAAAATGGGCGCGGATTTTTCCGCGCCCTAATTGTATCATTTTATCCGGATGGTTATTCCGGCTTGCTCTCGATCTTGCGCGGATTGACCACCCCCATGATGTTGAAGCCGCTGTCCACAAAGAGCACTTCTCCGGTGACATGCGAGCCCAAATTCGAGCACAGGAAAACCGCAGCATTCCCGCAGTCTTCGGGAGTGACATTTTCGCGCATAGGGGCAACATCGGCGAAATTCTTGTACAGGTCGCGGAATCCACTCACGCCCATGGCCGCCAGCGTGCGGATGGGTCCCGCTGAAATGGCGTTGACCCGAATGCCCTGCGGACCGAAATCAGCTGCCATATAGCGGGTGGCGGCTTCGAGTGCGGCTTTGGCAACGCCCATCATATTGTAGTTCGTTGTGACCTTGGTCGATCCGTAGTAGGTGAGGGTGAGCAGTGCCCCGCCGGGGCGCAGGATCGGCTGGAAGGCGCGCGCCAGCCCAACGAAGGAGTACACGCTGATATCCATTGCCAGGTGGAAACCGGCGCGGCTGGTGTTGTAGAACATGCCGCTCAATTCGTCCTTGTTTGCGAATCCGATGGAATGCACCAGGATGTCGACCTTCTCGAAGTGATCGGCGGCTTTTTTGGCCACTGCGTCAATCTGTTCATCGCTGGCGACGTCGCACTCCTCGACAAATTTCACGCCAAGCTGTTCCGCGAGAGGCCGGACGCGCCTTTCGAGCATCTGACCGGCATAGCTGAAACCAAGCGTCGCGCCTTCCCGGTGGAATGCCTGCGCGATGCCCCAGGCAATGGATTTGTTGTTGGCCAGTCCAAAGACAAGCGCGTTCTTACCGGATAATAGTCCCATAAATTTCTCCTTGGCGAATTATAAAAAACGGTCTACTTGCGAACTGCCAGGAACCGCCACGGCTTGGATTTCCAGGGTTCCGGCACAGAGTATAACCCCACTCTAGGCCCAATCGTCACGTTTTCATCTCGAATCGGCATGCCCGTTTCTATCCACAGCGGGCTGGTACGCTTGGTCAGGTCGACGCCGTTCTGTGCGCCGTCAATCCCAAGTGCCTGCGTCAGTTTGGCAGGTCCATTCGAGTCGCGCCCATGCCGGCGCTGGTGGATGATGTCCACGCCTTCGAGAGGGCTGATGGCGCGGATCAACACGGCAGCAGGGAAGCCTTTGGTTTCGGTGACGGCATTCAACATCCAGTGCATGCCATAGGTGAAGTAGACGTAGGCGATTCCCGCCCGACCGTACATGACCGCCGTGCGGGCTGTTTTCCCGGCTTTGGCGTGGCAGCCCAGGTCCGACTCACCGATATAGGCTTCCGTTTCGACGATTTCTCCCACCAACCGCTGGCCGTCCAGGATCCGCACGAGGTGCGCACCGAGTAGTTCGCGGGCGACGGTCCGTGTGGGGCGGCTGTAGAAGCTGACGGGAAGGGGTTTTGACATTCTGCCGGGGAGTACAATTCACGCAATTTTTAAGCGCGGATCGCGCTGCAGGGTGAGACGCAGCCCGTCAGCCAGCTTGATGGACGGTTTGTAATTTAGCTTCTGCTTCGCGAGGGATAAATCCGCGCACATGCGGGAAACGCCGGGGGATGTCTTGGCGTTGTAGATCACTTCAGGTTTGGTCCCGGTGACGTCCAATACTGTCTGGACCAGGTCGAGCACCGAAGTCTCCCGTCCGCTCCCGATGTTGATGACCATCCCGTCGAGATTCGGCGCAGTGGAGGCCGCCACCATCCCGGAGACGACATCATCCACATAGACGTAGTCGCGGGTCTGGTTGCCATCCGAGTGGACGACCAGCGAGCCATCCCGCAGCGCCTGCTTTAAGAAATAAGGCACGACAGGCGGGTGGGCGGGCGGCAGGTGTTGACCGGGCCCATAGGCGTTGAACACGCGCAGGCTGACCGTCTCGATGTTCCACAGGTGGCCGATCGTGTTGACGTAGTATTCAGCGGCCAGTTTTGATACGGCGTACGGGGAGCGCGGGTTGGGCGTCATCGTTTCGCGCAGGGGCTGCTTGGCCTGGTCGCCGTAGATCGCTCCGGAGGAGACCAGCACCACACGGCGCACGCCCACGTCGCGCATGGCTTCCATCAGGCTGACCGTCCCGCCGACATTAACGGCGTTGTACTCGCGCGGGTAAAGCACCGATTCGGGCACGGAGACACGCGCAGCCAGGTGATAAACGCAGTCCACCTCCTGGAGCAGGGTCCAGAGCTTGGGGCGATCGTTCACATCCCCGCGGGTGAAGTGGATATCGGGCGCAAGGGCTTGCGGGTCGCCGGTTGAAAGATCGTCCAGCCCGCGCACCTGATGCCCCTCGCGGGCAAGCTGGTTGGCAAGAGAAGAGCCGAGGAAGCCGGCGGCGCCGGTGATGAGGAAATTCATAGGTTAAAAGATTATAAACGAAATCCCCTGCACCCGGGTGTGGAGGATAAAAAATAGCAACAGGCGAGCGGACCATCGTCCGGGGAGTTCGGCAACATGGGTCAAACCGGTCGGCTCTGTCGCAGCTCATCACGCGCCAGCAGCACGACTGCCGCGATGATCAATCCACCACCCAGCAGCGTGACAGGCTGGAGTTTCTCATCAAAAAGCAGTGCAGCCAGGAGTACCGTCACGACCGGCTCCAGGGTTGAAAGCATGGCAGCGTTTGTCGGACCGATGCGTTCCAGCCCGGCGAGAAATGTGACCACCGGGATCACGGTCGCGATGACCACCATCCCGGCGATGATCAGCCACCCCGCTTCGCTGGATGGGGGTTGCGGGCCATTCAAAATGACCAGGATCCCGTAGATTATCCCTGCCGAGGCAAAGATGACCGTGGACGACTGGACCGCTGAGACATGCTTCATGACACCGGTGCCAACGATGATGTAGACGGAGTAAATGAGCGCTGCGGAGACCGCCAGCAGGGCTCCCTTGAGTTGACCGCCGGCTGGACCCACCGTGAACGCAGTCCCGACCAGTGCCAAAACAAGCGCTGCCATTTTGAGTCGAGTCACCCTTTCGTTCAGCACGAAAGCTGACAGGATGACGACAAATGCCGGATAGAGATACAGGAGCAGGGCGACCAGACCCGCTGAGGCATACTTGATGGCGGAGAGAAAAGTGAACGATTGGCCGACATAACCGAGCGCACCCATCCCGATCAGCAACAGCAGGATGCGACCGCGCGGGAGTGGTTCGCGGCGCAGGATCATGAACAGCCCCATCAGCAACGCTGCAAAGGTGAACCGCAGGAAAAGCAGGGTGAGCGTATCGATGCCTGCTGCGTACGCATAGCGGCCAAAGATGGCAAGCGTTCCAAAAGAGGCGGCGGAAATTACGATGAGCAGGATGCCAACGGGGCGATTCATGTGTCGGATTTCCACCCTGATGATGACTTGGAACGTGTCCGGTTAACCGGACATCCCTTTCAGCACGCGCAATGCCCGCAGGGTCACCCACTTGTTCGGTTGTTTCTTGGGACCAAAGTCCACCCATGTCTTCCCGGTGTAATCATATTCCAGCGGCCAGCGCCCGTGCTCGTCCTGCTTTTCCAGAATCATGGTCAGCGCCTTTGCGAGACGGCGGTCGCTGCCATACCCCAATTCCACCAGTGCTTCCACATTCTGCAGCAGGTCGGTGATATAGAACACAGGGAAACCGAATTTCCACCAGTTCTGACTGGGTTTATCGGTCCAACCCGATGGATAGTCCGCCAGAGCGGGGTCCGTGCTGAACAGGAATTCGACGCCGTGCTGGATAGCCCGTTTGATGACCGGACTCACTCGCTTTTTTGGCCATCTGCTGAACGCCAGCATGACTTTGACGGCGCCCCAGGCGCAGGGCAGTTTGTTGTTCGAGCCGCAGGCGAAGATCGGACCACATTTCCCCGCATAATACCGCACGGGAGCTTTTTTATCAGTGCCGGGTGCCACACCTTCTCCGGTTACGCTGCGTGCCATCCATTCAAAAGCTTTGTCGAGGCGGGGGTCGTCAACCCCAAGTTCCACCAACGCCCAGCACAGGTTCCCCTGTAGGCAGTCTGCAGTCCCGGACGGAACTCCGTTCGAAGTGAATTGACCTCCGGAGGCGAGGGCATTATCCAGCAGGTAAGCGCAGGCCAGCGGGATGCGTTCGTCTTCTGCCGGGGATGCGCCCAGCTGGGCAAGCATGATGATCGACCACACCGTCGACCAGTATTTCGGGTTGTAACCCGCACCCGATTCGGACCAGTAGCCGGCTTTATTCATCTTGCCCAGAATGGTCGCGATCGGTCCTTTCGTGTGTGCCATCCTGCGGGCAGCAACCAGTTCGGGATCGTCCTGCGGGAGATCCAGCAGGTCGCGCATTGCCAGATAACGCACCTCGGGCGAATCAGGCTCCAGCAGCCAGTGCAGTGAGTCACTTTTGAGCTGTTCCATCCACATCATCATCGCCTCCTTATGTTGAAGGAGCAAGGCAGCCACTGATACTATAAACCATCTCGACAGGACGCACAACTCTTAAAAACAAACCCCGCCTTCTTGATTGAAGAGAGACGGGGATGGCTGAGGTCTATCAGCGCGGCTTTTGTCGGACCGATGCGTTCAAGCCCGGCGGTCCATCTGTCGCATGGCTGGAATCACTCCCATGCTTACTGTGGTGGCAAGATAAACCAACCCAATCCCAATCAGCATGGGTTGCACACCCAACTGTTCGGTCAACACGCCAGCGACGAGCATACTGAGCGGCATGGCCGCCCAGGCCCCGGCCGTGATGGTGCCAAAGACACGCCCACGCATGTGCGGCGGGATGCGTTCATACTCAACCGAATCAATAATTGGGTTGAGCGGCCCGGCACCAATGCTGAATATAAACGTGGTCAGGATAATGACCCAGAGTGGCGGGTAGACTGCGAAAACGAAGAACCGTAAACTCGTCAGCATAAACATTGAAACAAAGATGGCGTGGCGAGGTAAGCGATGTCCGATCCAGCCGAAAATGAGCGCCCCAAGAACTGCACCGCCGCCATTTGCGGCGATAATCAGGCCTAAATCGAACGCACTGCCAAAAACCCGATTCACATAGACTGGTCGCACAACGCCGCTGAAGGCTGAATCAAGGAAATTTGTAATCATCACCGTGACCACAATCGCCAAAATCAGACGGTCGCGGATAAGAAATTGCAAGCCAACGAGAAGCTCGTCAAAATACTTTCCCGGTACGGTTTCAGGCAGCCTGGTGCGAGGGGCAACTATCAGCACGCCTACAATTACGGCGGAAATGAAAAAGGAAGCAGCATCAAGCCAGAGTACATTGGCCGTGCCCATTACCGCAATCAATAAGCCTGCGAGCGGAGCACCCACCAGGCGCGAGCTGCGCTCGATCACCTGATTCACTGATGCAGCCCGTTCAATCGGCATTCCGGCCAATTCCGCAAGTTCCGGAACAAGTGCAGAGCGGGCCGTGCTGCCGGGCGCATCGAGCAACGCTCCCAAAAACACCAGCACCATCAGCGCCCAAAACGGCAACCCAATCGTCATATGGAGAATGGGGATGAGTACAACCGTAACACCGCTCGCCAGATCGGCGATGATGCTCGTACCTTTGTAACCGATCCGATCAATCAATGTACCACCGAGAAAGCCTGCCAGGACAATTGGCAAAACGTTAAAAAAACCGGTGATTCCGGTCTGCACCGCGCTGCCTGTCGTTTGAAGGACAAACCAGGGGATCGCAATAACCGCAAACATGTTACCAACCATCGAGATCGCATTGGCAGTGAATAAAGCCAGGATAGGAACTCGGTTGACTGTAGAAGGGCGTGTCAGATTTTGCATAAGCAGGAACGTGAGTGTGAACTTGCTCAGAGAAAAAAGAATCCAATTACCAATCAAGAGTAAAAATTATAAATGAAACCCCGCCTTCATGATTGAAATGAGGCGGGGATGGCTGATGACTATCAGCGCGGCTTTTGCCTGGGTCGCGGCGCCAGCCCGTGGTGGATGTGGCGGTGGGGCGTCGGGGGGTGGTGGACAGCATGGATGGCGGGAGCAGCTTTGGGCGGAGGCGGCGCCTTGTAATCGAAATCTGGCAGGGTTAATTTGGGCAGCGGTTTCCCCATGATTTTTTCAAGCGCCCGCACCATGTCGTTGTCCTCCGGTGTGACCAGGGTGAACGCGTCCCCGGTGCGTTCGGCGCGGCCGGTGCGCCCGATGCGGTGGATGTAGGCATCCGCGGTGTCGGGCATGTCGAAATTGATGACATGCGAGATGCTCTCCACGTCCAATCCGCGCGCGGCGATGTCGGTGGCGACCATGATCTGATGCGTCCCATCCTTGAAACCCTTCAGAGCCGACTGCCGTTGTCCCTGCGTGCGGTCGCCGTGCAGGCTGGTGACATCCAACCCGGCACGCGCGATTTGCTGCGCGACGCGGTGGGCGCGGTGCTTGGTACGGGTGAAAATCAGCACAGAGTTGGTGTCGGTGTGCTTGAGCAGGGCGATCAGGAACGCGCCCTTCAGATGCTGAGGCACGGGGTAGAGTGCATGGGTCACGGTATGCGCCGGGCGGCTGATGCCAATGGCGATCCGTTTGGGGTGCTTGAGGGATTGAGAGGCGAGCTGTTCGATCTCCGCAGGAAAAGTGGCTGAAAAAAGCATGGTCTGGCGTTGAACGGGCACCGCTTTGATGATGCGTTTCACGTCCGGCAGGAAGCCCATGTCGAACATGCGGTCGCCCTCGTCCAGTACGAGGATTTCGATGCGGTCGAGTCGGGCGTGGTTTTGGGACATCAAGTCCAGCAGGCGGCCGGGGCAGGCGACCAGGATTTCCACACCTTCGCGCAGGGCTTTGATCTGGGGAGCCGCACCGACGCCCCCGTAAATGGTTGCGCTCCGCAGACGGGTGCCGGTTCCCAGCGTGCGGATAACGTCATGGATTTGCTCGGCGAGTTCGCGGGTGGGTGTGACGATCAGCGCGCGTGACTGGTTTCGGGGTCCCTTCAGGAGCTTATGCAGGATTGGCAGGACAAATGCGGCGGTCTTTCCGGTGCCGGTCTGGGCGGTGCCGATCAGGTCATTCCCGGCGAGCAGCGCGGGGATGGCGGCCTGCTGGATGGGAGTCGGCGTATCATAGCCGGCGCGTGTGATCCCCGCCATCAGGCGAGGATCCAGGTTGAACTGGTTGAAGTTCACGAGATTTCCTTATCTTCAGAAGTCAAACGGGACCAGGGGAATGCCGCAGAGTTTGCAATAGAGACGAAAGCGAAAGACCGCTGATGAATATGGTTGGATGGGTTGTGCAAAAATATTATACTCGAATAAACAGCGCATCCTCGCTCGTTCCTGGCAGGGATGCACTAACGGGCTAAAGCCAATTCCCCGTTGTTTTCCGATTGGGCAGGGCCATCTGCTTGCGGTTTTCTGCCGGGCGCCAGACGGTGCGCGCATCCGCTCCAGATTTCCTGCGGGTAGATGATTTGATTCGTCCCGGGCAGCATTTCCATGGCCAGCCCGGTATTCAGGTTGATGCCTGCCGGCAGATATGCTTTATAGATCAGCTGGCTGCAGTAAAACGCATCTTCCCTGTCCGGGTCCATGAAGTTGAGATTATAAGGTTTGCCCACCTGCGCCAGACAGTACTCGGCAACCTGTTCCCTGATAAGTGTTTCTTCTTCTTCGCTCATTTCCAGACCGGCCAGCGGGTAAGCGACACCATAGACTTCATCGAAGATCAGCCCGCGTTGGGAGACCATCTGCTCCGTATCCCAGCGACCATGACTCACCTCAAAGGTGATGACCCCGCGCGTGCCGGCTTCCACGCAACGGCCGCCCGGCCCGATATAAATGGCAGTGTGATCCACATCGCCAGGCACCAGCCGCCCCACCAGTCGCCAGAACTCACCGGGCAGGATGTCCGGCTTGCCGTTCATGGTGCAGATGATGTCGCCTGTCTCAAGGGGCAGGCCGTTAATTTCATAGGTGTGGATCATGGATAAACGATGTGCCTCATATAAAGATTATACGCCTTTTGAGTTCCACCGTTGCACCAGAAAATCCATCTGGTGGGCGATATACACCAGCTCCCCGCGTTCAATTTGTGCGCGCCGGTTTGCCAGCCAGGCTGCAAATGCACTGGCCTCCAGTTCGGGATTTCCGCTCAATGCTTGCTCAAAAAAGTGCAGGATGAAATGCAGGAAATAAGCTTCGTCCGCAGGGTAACGGCCGTTTTGCGCATGAACCACCCAATCGGATGGTCCTGCTGCGAGGATACTCGTGCCCGTTTGGCGGATGTGCTCGAAGAGATGCCGGCCGCTGCGGCTGTCGCCACCGGTCGGGCGCATGTCCATGCTCTGGTGGTAAAGCCGTTCGATTTTGATGTCCAGCGCGGGGTCGAGGGCGGGTTCGAGCGTGGTCACCCCGTCAAAGTTGATGGTCAGCCAGGCCAGTGCTTCAGGTTTGAGCAGCGAGAAGAGTCTGGCCAATGCCTCAGGCATGGGCAGCAAATCCAGAAAGGCATGGGCGATGAGCACATCGGCTTTTGGCGGGTCCTTCCCGATGAAATCGAACACGTCTGCACGTTCAAAGGCGACATGGACATTGCGGGTTTTATCGCACACCCGCAACTGGTTCTGGTTGATCCTTTCCACCTGGAGACCGTTCTCCCTGCCCCATTGCGGAATCCAACCGAGAGCGTAGTCGATGTTCTCCGGCATCTTGTCCACCGCGACGTAATCGGCCTGGGTCAGGAGCCCCCAGCGCAGCAGGCGCACCAGCATCGTCCCGATCCCGGCACCCAACTCAATGATGCGGACTGGCTGCCAGGGTAGACGGGCAGTGAGCGTATCATAGACATGCCGGTTGAGGGCGCGGTCGTCGACGGACTGTTTCGAGAGCAGGTAGTGTGGGAAGGAGAGTTCCATGGTCCCTCAAGGATTGCGGGGAAGGGATGCATACTTAGTTCGAATGTAAGTAT
>JBGPQJ010000086.1:0-12797 GCA_041488995.1 Anaerolineae bacterium | reverse complement strand
GCGGCAAGGCTGCAATTCCTTTCAATACTCCTTACATTTCAAGTAAATTCGCCATGCACGGTTTTTACGATGCCCTGCGCATGGACCTTGCCCAGCACGGTGTGAGCATCACGGTGATTTGTCCCTGGTGGGTGGTGACCGAGTTCCATGAAGCGCAAATGGACAAGAACGGTGTGCCGCGCGGTGCGCGCGGGCGAGCCATTTACACCAACAAAATGATGACCGCCGACCGCTGCGCCGAGATTACACTGCGTGCTGCGGACAAACGCCGTCGCGAGGTATTGATGAGCCCTGGCGCGCTCGCGGTCTGGCTCAAACTGCTTGCCCCCGGCTTCGTGGATTGGCTGGCGGTCAAGATGTTCCTCGAGCCAGTCATCCGCCGTGCCCGGAAAGGGGAAATAAAAACGTGAGCCGCCCCGCAATGTTTTTCCTGCTGGTGATTGCTCCCGCGCTGGCAATTTTGCTGGCATTGCTGGGGGTAGTGACGCTTCGCACCAACCCGTTGGGATGGTTTCTGCTCTTGGTGGGTGTTGCCTATGCCGCGGGTGTAGTGATCGTCTACGGTATCCGCAGGGAGCGTTTCTGGGAATCACCTTTGGGCGGGGCAACGACGCAGGAGGAGCGCAGCGACCGTTCGTACTGGCTGATCACGGCTGGCATGTTGGCTACGTTTTATCTGCCGCCCGTGGAGTATTTTTATTTTGAGGCCGTATTGCCCCGCACCGGCTGGATGAAAGCCATTGGCGCGGGACTGATCATTTTGGGGACGGCACTATTTGTCTGGGCGCGGCGAGCATTGCAGGCAAATTATTCGGGGCACGTTTCGGTGAAATCCGAGCAAACGCTCATTCAGAGCGGCCCTTATCGCTTTATCCGCCATCCAGCTTACGCAGGGTATCTATTGATGGCGCTCGGCATCAGCCTCGGTTACTCAAGCCTGGCGGGATTGTGCGCCATCCCCCTGCTGCTCGTTCCGGGTTTGGTATATCGCATCCGTGTGGAGGAAAAACTACTGGCGGCGCACTTCGGCGAACAATTCCATCAATATTCATCGAGAACTGCGCGGCTTATCCCAGGAATTTGGTGAAGGAAAAGTGGGAGACATCTGAAACCATGATCCTCGAACTTTCCGAAACAATCATCCGCTGGACGGGTGGACTGCTGGCATACACATCGCTGGGTGTGATTCTATACGGCATATGGCGTGGCACCCAGCGCCAAGCGGGACGCACCACCGGACTCAACGGGGCCTGGCTCCGCTCCCCATGGTTTTATCTCGCTTCAGTATTGTTGTTCTTTGGAGTCTGCTACTTCGGCTGGATTCCCCTGCCGCTGACGGTTTCCCCGTCCACCCGCGCATGGATGCTGGCGATTGGATCACTGTTGTATTTCCCCGGCATTTTGTTTACGCTCTGGGGGCGCTTGGCGCTTGGTAAAAACTACTTCGTCTCGACCGGGTTCGGTGCGCAACTGTTCACAGATCACCTGCTAGTCACGAGCGGTCCGTTTGCCATCGTGCGCCATCCCATGTACGCGGGGCTGATACTCGCCGCCCTCGGCAGCCTGCTGATTTACACCACCTGGACCACCCTGCTGTTTGCCTTCTTTGCCCCGCTGACGACCGTCCGCGCCCGCCGCGAGGAAGCCGCGTTGGCGGCAGAGTTCGGTGAGCAATGGCAGGAATACTGCAAAAGCGTACCGGCGTTTTTTCCGCGGCTGAAGTGGTGAAGGAGCATGGATTACCTGAATGGAGAGCCAATCGATGACACCTGAAACAATTTATCGAATCGCATTTTTCATCCTGTTCTTGATGTTGATCGCCATGCGAGTCTATTTCATGGTCAGGGTGCGCCGCTCAGGTGGGCGGATTATGCCCGATAACCAGGCGGTTGCGCGTGAGGGTGGGCGAGGCGTGCTTATCATCCGTATAATGGAATTCTTTCTACTGATGACCTTCCTGGTGATGTATTTCATCGGTGCAACCTGGATTGAAGCGTTTTCCTTCCCCTTGCCGGGCTGGATTCGCTGGGCAGGATTTGTACTGGGCGTCATCACCGTGGGGTTCTGGACATGGACACAGGTTGTATTGGATACCCAGTGGTCTCCGCAACTGCAACTCACCAAAAATCATCAACTTATCACAACCGGACCCTATGCTCGCATACGCCATCCGCTTTACTCAGGGCTTTTTGGTTGGTCTATATCGCTTGCGTTGTTGACCGCCAACTGGATTTTCGTTGCGATCTGCGTACTTGCATTCGCCGGGTTGTTGTGGCGGATTCCCAAAGAGGAACAAATGATGCTCGAAGCCTTTGGCGAGGAATACAAAGCCTACATGCAACGCACCGGCAGATTCCTGCCAAAATGGCGAAAGTGAGGCAGGTATAACCACTCCGGATCTGCAAGGCGTCGCCCGCACCCTGCTCGTGCCACTGGCATGCCGCGCAATCGAATCACCGCGCCCGGATGCCATCATCCACGACCCCCGCGCCGTGGAACTGTACCATTCCCTGGGTGGCAGCCGCGATTTCCTGATGGGCATGAGCGGGCACGATTTGTTCGCTACAGTAATGCGCGTCCGCCAGTTCGATACTTTTGCACGTGACTTTCTCTCCCGCAACCCAGGCGGGATGGTGGTGGATATCGGCTGCGGGCTCGACACGCGCTTCGACCGCCTCGATGATGGTCAGTTGACATGGCTGGGGCTGGACCTGCCCGAGGTCATCCAACTGCGCCGATCATTACTCCCGGACTCCGACCGCTGTAGGACCATCGCACAATCCATGCTGGACCTCGCCTGGCTGGATGAAGTTGCGCGAATTGATAAGCCGGTCATCTTTCTGGCGGAGGGCGTATTCCCGTATTTCAGCACCGCCGATGTCAAACCGCTCTTGATGGCGATGGCCGCGCTTTTCCCCTCCGGAGAACTTGTATTTGATGCGCTCTCCCCCCGCATGGCATGGTTCCACAACTTAACCAGTTCCGTGTTGAAACAATCCGGCAC
Source organism: Anaerolineae bacterium (assembly GCA_041488995.1). Lineage (GTDB taxonomy): Bacteria > Chloroflexota > Anaerolineae > Anaerolineales > Villigracilaceae > JBGPQJ01. The sequence goes on along the minus strand of JBGPQJ010000086.1, from coordinate 9,793 downwards.
AAGTGTCCGCTGGGATGCGAAAAATCCTACCATACTGGAAGCCTGGGGACTGCTTCTGCTCGAACGCTGGGGGTACTTCGACAAACCCGAACCCCGTCTGGGCGGAGCGGACCTGATTCGGTACATCCCGCCGCTGGCGAATGCCACTTACATCCTGCACTTCCGGCTGGAATCACCAATATGAAAATGAGCAACCGCTGGAATACAATCATTTATGGATACAAAAACGCCAGCAATTTCGCTGGCGTTCCGATCAATCAGTCGAGGCTGGTTTAATCTCCGCATCCTCGGCTGGACCCGCTCTGGCCGGATTCTGATCCCACTTGTCCACCAGCCAGAAACCAGCATAGTAACCGATGAAACCGAGCATCAACCCTGTCACGACATCCAGGATGTAATGCTGACCGGTGAACAGGGTGGACAAACACACCATGACCAGGATGCTGACCCACAACCATTTCTGGTGAGGGTACCAGCGTGCATAGATCAACATCAACAGGGTGGTCATGTAGACGTGCCCGCTCGGGGCTGCATCATAGTTCCCATCGTGGGCATAAACATAGCGTAACGCGTTCGTGAAGAAATCACTTCCAATGAGGACCGGTCGTATGACATAAGTCGGGTAGAGCATGAAAATGGTCATCCCGACGCCGATGGTTAAAGTTGCCGATACCACTGCCACCCTGAAGAGACGCCCCTGCATTTTGAACGCCACCCACGTATAAGCCGCAATCCAGATCGGCCAGACCATCATATAGGGAACCACCCAGATTGACCAAATCGGGATGACATCCAAGGCGATCCTGGGGACAACGCCTCCCGTCATGAAATGACTGGTCGGGAGGTAGAATAATTGCAGTATCACCGGGATGGATACCAGCGCGATACGCTTCTTTAGTGTCATTTTTTCCATTTACTTTTTCTACTCATCATCTGGTTAGGATTATACCTGAGGGGTTTGTAAATGTTGCTTTTAAAAAAATCCAACCATAAAACCTGGCTGGTTCAGAGCTTACATGTCAGGACGAGTGCTTGTGATAAGGTATCAGCAATAAGAACCCAATTGCGATAACAAATTCCCCGATCGCCACACCCAGTGCCTGCACGGGGCCAAAAAAAGGCACATCCGGGAGCGCCTGGCTGCCCATGCCGAAAACATCCGCCATGCCGGCGAAGACCGCGATCACATATCCGGTGGCAATCAAACGCTGGCCGATGTCAGCCAGGATCGTCCTTTCGTTTCCCCGCCAGAGCGCGCTCAATCCTAGATAACCGCCAATGGAGATAATCGCCAGCCCGACCAGGAAGACAGCGATCTGGACAAACCCAACCACTGGGCTGCGGTCGAGCTTGAACCATTCAGGTTTTGTACCAATAATGAAAACGACAAAACCCAGTACGGTCAATATTAGGGCAAATCGTACACGCGTGCTCGCACGTATCTCCTGGGGAGAAGCGGCATTTTGAGGAGAATTATTCATTGAGGTCAGTTCGCTCATTTGGCTGGCAAGCTTTTCTTCAGGAAATTGATCCAGTTCCCACCAAAAACTGCGTTGAGGTTATTCTCATTATATCCGCGAGCTGCCAACATGGGAACCAGTTTATGCAGGTCGGCGATCGTGTCAATTTCGGATGGAACGTGCTGCAAACCAAACCCCCCGTCGAAGTCGGTGCCAAAACCTGCATGCAGCGCATCTCCCGCCTTCTGGCAGATGTAATCAATCTGCGCGGCGACCATTTCCAAAGGGCAGGTCTCCCGCGGATCGGAATTGGTCCAGGTTTGGATTAGGAAACGGTTGAATGGGACTACTCCGATGACGCCGTCATGTTCTACGATACGCTCAATGATGTCATCGGTCAGGAAACGGTTGCTGTCACCCTCTTTAACCTGCTGAAGAGCGTTGGAATGGCTGGCGATGATCGGACCCTCGTAAATATCAAGCGCTTCGCGCGCAGCTTCCCAATCCATGTGGCTCAGGTCAAGCGCGAAACCCACCTCCGCCATGGCGTCGAGCAGGGCATGCCCTTCTCTTGTCAAAGGTCCCGGCTCGCGTGTGCCGCCGCAGAATTTGGTGGACATCCAGGCAGGTCCGATGATACGGACACCGCTCTCCCACCACTCAGAAAGTTCATCCAGTTTTCGGATTCCATCTCCGCCCTCCATCAATGGCACCAGACCCACCGGAGGGTCGGCTTTTCGCTCGTCAGGGTGATTCCAGGCTGATAATACGGAATCCAGATCAGGGGTCGTTTGGACCAGACGAAATTTATCCGGTGCGCGCTCGACCAGACGATAGTAAGTGTCCAGTTGCCTGCGGTAGAGATGATGTGCCTGATTGGAATCCACATAAGCCTGGCTGTCCCAATCCCCAGATTTTGCACGGATTGGCGCAGCAAAGAGTGTCGCAAATACCAACGCAACTCTGCCTTGCAGGTAATCTGGATACCCGAGCAAAGAATCCCCGTTGACCTGTACCGCAAGGCTGCCGGCTTCCCGCTGGCGTGTTTCAGCGGCGGAACGGGTGTAATCCCGTCCGAAGGTAAGCATGTTCCAGGCTAGATCCTGGTGAGCGTCAACCAGTATGTGCATTGTGTTGAGTATCGTCACGAAGAGAGCGCACCTTCCGGTGCGCTCTTATGATTATCCGGTAAAATTATTCTTCGTTATGGTTAAAATCAGCCGTGAGGGATTTCATATCGAGGTCGGCAAACTGCGCTGAGTCAACCTTGCGCAGGCTCAAACCGATCCGGCGCTGCTCGGGTTCAATGCGGATGACGCGCAGGTTGACCACATCTCCCTCGTGCAGGACTTCCTTGGGATGTTCGATGCGATTCTCGCTGATCTCCGAGATGTGGATCAATCCCTCCACATCACCCTCCAGCCGGGCAAATGCACCGAACTTGGTCAGGCGGGTGATGACGCCTTCCACCAGCATGCCGACTTTGTATTTGGACGCTTTATCCTGCCAGGGATCGTCCTGCAGGGCGCGGATGGAAAGACCGATGCGCTTCTTCTCGCGGTCAATGCTGATGATCTTGACTTTGACTTCCTGCCCGATTTCGAGTGCTTCACTGGGATGCTGGATGCGCTGCCAGGAAATTTCAGAAAGATGGACAAGCCCGTCGGCGCCATTGATGTTGACGAAAGCGCCAAAATCAGCCAGGCTGGTAACACGCCCGGTGCGGATTTCGCCTTCTTGTAATTCTTCGATGATGCGTTCCTTGATGGACTGGCGCGATTCAGGGTTGGCAGCTCGTTCGGAAAGGATCAGCCGGCGGCGCTGGCGGTCCACCTCGATCACACGGATGGTGATCGCCTGACCGATCATCTTTGACCACCGGGCATCGGGCGTATCGCCCTGGGTAACATTGCGGCGGTTCATGCTGATTTGCGAGGCGGGTACAAATCCACGCAACCCTTGAACCGGGACAATCAAACCGCCCTTGTTGTAGCCTTCGATCTTGCCTTCGAAGTCTTCTCCGGTCTCGACCATTTTCTCAACCAGGTCCCACCCGATGAACTCCTGGGCACGAACAAAAGAAAGGACTACGTTCCCATTCTGGTCTTCCGGGTTGACAACGTAAACGGGAATTTCCTGCCCGACCTGTAAGGCTTCGCGGTCGGCGGCGGGAATCTGCTCCAGTTCGCGCCCGGTGATGATGCCCTCAGACTTGGCACCAACACTGACTAAAATCTGGGTGGATGAAATACTGGCGATGACGCCCTTACGGATCTCACCCTGGCTGGGAAATTCCAGCCCGGAATCCTCATCTTTCATCAAAGATTCCATCGATTCATTATTGCTTTCGTTGTGCAGGGTGTTACCCTGCCCAACCAGGGTGTCGTTTTGCTCCGTCATGATTATGCTTAGCTCCAATTTGAAATAATAGAAGGATTATAAAGGTTAATCCACAACTTGGCAACCCTGCATAAAATAACCATTAAATTCTTACTCTACGATGTTTTTTTAGGATTGATTTTTGCGTTAACGAGTTTCGGATTATAATAAGTTCTCTATGCCATCCATTTACCCATTTACCGCCATTGTCGGTCAGGAGCGAATGCGCCGCGCCCTGATCTTGAACGCCGTGGATACCCGCATCGGCGGCGTGCTGATTCGCGGAGAGCGTGGTACAGCCAAATCAACTGCAGCCCGTGCGCTGGCAGCCCTTCTGCCAAAAGTACGAGTGGTGAGCGATTGCCGGTTCGGTTGTGATCCCGACCAGCCCAATACCTGGTGCACCGAGTGCCGGGAACGCGCCGCCGCTGGCAAAGGAGATTTACCCTTCGACCTGCGCCCGACGCCTTTCGTCAACCTGCCTGTTTCAGCGACCGAGGATCGCGTGGTCGGTACGCTGGATATCGAGCAGGCGATTCAAAAGGGTGAGCGCCACTTCGAGCCGGGCGTGCTGGCTTCCGCCAACCGCGGTCTGTTGTATATTGACGAGGTCAACCTGCTCGACGACCATGTTGTCGACCTGTTACTCGATTCCGCCGCGATGGGCATGAACATCGTCGAACGCGAAGGAATCTCGTTTTCACACCCGGCGCGTTTCATTCTGGTGGGTACGATGAACCCGGAAGAAGGCGACCTGCGCCCGCAACTGCTCGACCGCTTTGCATTATCGGTGGATATCACCGGGATCAGGGACGCGCGCGATCGCGTGCTCATCATGGAGCGCAACATCGCCTACGAAAACGATCAGGAAGCGTTCCGCGAGGAGTGGCTGAAAAAAGAGCTGGAACTCTCCCACCAGATCGAACAGGGGCGCAAACTGGTCGGGAAAGTGGAGTACACCCGGCGCGATCTGCTTTCCATCGCAGCCTTGACCTCGTCGCTGAATGTGGATGGTCACCGCGCCGATCTGGTTATCCTGAAAGCAGCCCGCGCTCAGGCGGCCTTCGAGGGACGCACGACCATTACTGACCACGACATCGCACTGGCTGCAGAACTGACCTTGCCACACCGCATCAAGCGCGGTCCATTCCACCAGGCAGAAGTAACCGCTGACCAGCTTCAGGAACGGATCGAGCAACTGGTCGGGCAGTCCACCGAGGGTACTCCGGAGGAGCAGCCCTCGCCTGAAGAATCCGGTGAAAAAAAAAGTCGATCGTAGACGAACAGGTCGAAGAAAGCCCTGAGCAACCTCAGGGGACTCCCGAACCCGCCCGGCAGGACGTGTTCGCCTCCCACAATGCCAACTGGTGGGATGGCGGCCAAAAAGTCCGGACGGGCGAAACTTTCATCCCCCGCAGGCTCGATACCCCACTCGATAAACTCTCCCGCAAGAACGCCGGCCGCCGGTCACGCACCCACACCGAGCGCAAACGCGGGCGGTACATCAAGGCGCGCCCTGCCAATGGCAAGACCAGCGATATCGCCTTCGACGCCACCCTCCGCGCCGCCGCCCCTTATCAGAAGCGCCGTGTCGAAAAGCGTAAGAAAATGGCGTTTGCCATCGAACGAGGCGACCTGCAACGCAAAGTACGCGTCAAGAAGACAGCGAACCTCGTTCTCTTTCTGGTCGATGCCTCCTGGTCCATGGCGGTCGCCGAACGGATGAACGCCACCAAGGGGGCGATTCTCTCCCTGTTGACGGATGCTTATCAGCGGCGTGACCGGGTGGGTTTGATCGTTTTTCAGAAAGACCGGGCAACCCTTGTCCTCCCGCCAACCAATTCGATCCACCTCGCTCAGAGGGCGCTAGCTGAAATCCCCGTGGGAGGGAAAACACCCCTTTCAGCGGGTCTGCTCATGGCGTCTGATATCCTGCGCCAGGAAAAGTACCTGCATCCTGACGTGGAGCCGCTGCTTATCGTCCTGACGGACGGTGCCGGGAATGTCTCCATTGGTCCCTTGCCGCCTCAGGATGAAGCCCAGCATTTCGCTGAACTGATCGCCACCGACGAGGTCAAATCAATCGTCATTAACATGGAACATGCGGCGTTTGACCAGGGGCTTGCCCAGCAGCTGGCCAACCACCTCAAAGCGCCCTGTTACGCGCTCGGCGAAATCAAAGCTGAAAGCCTGTATCATACGGTCAGGCAGGAAATGAAGGCGTGATAAACCCTCCCACCGCCGAAAAAAATAAAACTTTGCAAACTCTTAACAACTGCCGGATTACCATTGACGAGCATCCGGCATTCCGTTATTATGACCACATCATAGGGAGCAATTATCTACCATCCTCCCCTCCCAAAGCGGACCCTTCTGTCATTCATCCGGAAGGGTTCGCACTTTTACTGCTCTTTGCATAAATTTCCGAACTAAAGCAGCAAAAAAGCAGAGAAACCCAACGATTTGGGTGCAATATTTACGCAGTACTCTGTAATCTCCCATCTCTCTTCAATCGTCATGCCTCTAATAACACAAAAACTCTGCTCCAAGGGGGAGGAAGTCTTTGTGAGATCAAGTTCAGGTTTCTTTACAGTGAATGGCCGCAATAAGGACAAGTCTTCCAATCGCCCTGAGCGGGTTTTCCGCAATTTGAACAGGACGGAGTCGGAACAGCCGGGGTAACCTCAGCGGGTGCCGTGGAGGCCGGGCGCCGCTTCAACAGAGCGATAAATCCGTAGATTGCCAGACCAAGCACCGCCAGCGGGATGATCCACATAAAAATCCCAAAGGGGAAGAAACCAAATCCGTACATCATCGGGTGCTGGAAGCCATAACCTCGACCCATCATCCCGCCGCCAGGGAATGCCCCCGGTCCATGACTGCGGTAGCCAAATCCGTTGTCGTCGTTGCGCCCCATCATCCAACCCGGGCCGTATCCGCCTTCAAGACCACGTTCTCGGATACCGAAGGCAGTTTGGTTGCCGAAATAATTATGCATCACGAAGGGAACTGCGACGAGTGCCGCCAGAACCAGCAGGACAACGACAACCCCAATAACCCATTTCCAGATTTTCTTCATTAATACTCCTTTACGCCCAAATGGCGCTTTCTATTTAATCATTCAAATCATACTCCTTGATTATGAAAAATGGATGAAAGATATATAAACCTTTTATAAAGAAGTACCAGCGGTTATACTTTATTCATGAGGGAAGCAATTGGCATCTTTGGCGGTACTTTCGACCCGCCCCACCTCGGTCACTTGATCCTGGCTGCCGAGGCATTTGACCAGCTCGCACTGACACGGTTGTTGTGGGTGCTCACACCCCTCCCGCCGCACAAATTGGACCAGCCCATCACCCCGCTCGAACACCGCCTGGCCATGACCCAGCTAATGCTCGGCGACTACCCTCATTTCGAGCTCTCCCGCGCCGAGATCGACCGTCCCGGTCCGCACTACATGCTCGAGACAGTCAGGGTGATCGGGACTCAATATCCCACTGCAGACCTGATCCTGCTTATCGGCGGGGATTCTTTACGGGATTTACCGACCTGGCATCGCCCCGTAGAACTTGTATCGACATGCCAATGGCTGGGCGTGATGCGCCGCCCGGATGACACTATTAATCTGACCGAGCTGGAACAAATTATCCCGGGGATTGGTCAAAAAGTAAAATATGTGGATGCCCCCCGTCTCGAAATTGCCTCGCGCGACATCCGCCGACGGATATCCGAAGGGCACGCCTTCAGGCATTACCTTTTACCTCCGGTATACGACTACATCGAAGAACATGGATTGTATCGCTAAGACAGATTTATGACCCTGCTCCTGGACGCCCTGTTCTCATCCGTCGCCCTCGGCCATATGATCGTGGACGTGATGAATGGTCAGCGCTCGGTGCTGCTCACCTACTGGAGCGCAGGGCTTGGGCTGACCAACACCACCTACGCTGCGATTACCACAATCTATGTCATTGTGGCATCGCTCTCCCAACCGATTTTTGGCTGGATCAGCGACCGATATGGCCGCTCACGATTGCTGGCAGCGGGTGGTATTCTTTGGATGGCCTTGCTGTTTACCCTGGCGCTCTTCCTGCCAGTCCAATTCGCCATCCCGTGCCTGATCCTTGCCAGCCTGGGATCCGCTGCCTTCCACCCCACGGGGACGATGCATGCCACCCTGCGTGGACGGACGAAACTCCAGCACCACGAAACTACCGCCACCTCATGGTTCTTCCTGTTTGGGCAGGGGGGTTATTTCTTCGGACCTATCATCGGCGGTCCTTTGCTGGATGTCTATGGTCCAATCGGCCTGATCATCCTGCCTATCGCCGCCCTGCCCATCGGTTTGAACGCAGCCTGGCAGTTGCGTGACTTCGCACCGCATTCCAAAACTACCCAGAGCACACAGAAATTCCACCTCGCAGGCAGCACCAGGTTTATCGTAGCGCTCGCCATCGTCGGCGGTCTGCAAGCCTGGGCACAATCCAACATGTCCACATTTATTCCCAAGTATCTCAGCGATATGGGTGAACCGGCTGCCGTATACGGATTGTTCGTCGGCCTGTTCAGCGGCGGTTCCGCGGTTGGCAATGTAATTGGCGGAAATCTTGCCGATCGGGTGGGCAAGCAGCGTGTGGCAATGACCGTGCTCCTGCTGGCAACTTTCCCACTGTTTGCCATCTCCCAACTCGGATGGTCGCCGTGGTTGTATATGCTCGTCCCGCTCTCCGGGGCGTTGACCGGCGCGGTGCACAGCATCGTGGTCGTACTCGCCCAGCGTGCGCTCCCCACCGGGATGGCAACCGCCTCGGGATTGACCCTGGGTTTCATGTTTTCGGCAGGCGCGCTCGGTACGCTTCTTTGCGGTCCGCTGGCGGATGCACGCGGGATCTCGTCCGTCTTCGCTTTAAGTGCCTTGCTGACGCTGGTGGCCGCATTGGTGACACTTTTCCTGCGGGGAGAGGAAACAGGAGCCATACCGGTTGCAGCCGATTGAATCCCTTCCAGACATAAAAGCAAAAGAGCACAGGACAATCCTGCACTCTTTTTTTTATTTTATTAGGCGCCGGCTACACATCAAGATGATAGGTGTGATAAGGATTTTCGCACGGATTCCCCCAGGCAATATGCAGTTCGCGCGCTGTCAGGTCGAGTACCATCGAATTGATCGTCTTCTCGCGGTCGAGCGGGTCGTCCATCTCTATGGCGTGGTTGCAGATTGAATTCGAGAAATTGACATGGTCCTTCAAAATGGCTTGGAGAGTCTTGATCGAATGCCTGGGTACCTGCTTAAGCAGTCGCTTCGCGCGGAAGTAGCGTACGCGCGATGAAATCAACTCTTCAGGTGAGTCTTCAACTTCCTGCATGTTTTCAGAAAGGTAATGGTTGGTATGCACCAGGCAGCCTTCCTTGCCGTAGATAATCGCGAAGCGCCGCGCTGAAACCTCAACGTTATAGATCTCTCCACTTTCATGAACCAGCAAATGGTTATACCCTGCTGCGCGGTGCGGGGCAAGCATGGAACTGATGGCCTCCGCAGGTGTTTTCGCAGCCAGCACAGCCCGCGACACCACCACGCGCGGAATTCCGATGCGGGAATCGTTGGGATACACCGAATCGCAGAACTGCGCGATCCCATAGGCGTTGACGCCAATATTCGCCAGCAGTCCGCCGTAATTCATTGCCAGGAAGGGCGGTTCGTCATCCGGAATGGCGTGGATGACGTATACATCGTCCTCGTCCTCCGGCACCCAGTCCTCGTTATGGCCGATCAGCACGTGACCGTCCGCCGTCCGGTCCCCGTTCACTGCGAAGGTCGTGCAACTCGTCAGGTGCAGGGCATCCATCGTGACGGCTTCCATCGCGTTGAGGATTACCAGGTCTTCGAAAGACACGCTCGCGCCCTCCGCCATCCCCATGATCTCATCCACATATTGCGGGTAGCGCTCCTG
>JBGPQJ010000085.1:0-12854 GCA_041488995.1 Anaerolineae bacterium | reverse complement strand
CCGAACGCGCATTATTTACCCTGCAGGAACAGGAGAACCGCCTGAACCAGGATGTGGGCGCAGCGCGGCAGAAGGTGAATGTGCTCGACGAATTACGCGCCCGCAAGAAACGACTTGAAAGTGAGCGTGAAGGGCTGGCCTCTCAAATTGGAAATTTCAAAGCGCTGGAACGCGCCTTTGGCAAGGATGGCGTACCTGCCCTGTTGATCGAACAGGCGCTGCCTGAGATTGAAGGAAAAGCCAACGAGATCCTCGACCGGTTGTCGAATGGCGCGATGTCGGTGCGTTTCGTCACCCAACGGGAGTACAAGGACAGCAAACGCGACGACCTGAAAGAGACGCTTGACATACAGATCAGCGACGGGGCAGGCCTGCGCGATTACGAGATGTTTTCGGGTGGTGAGGCTTTCCGCGTCAATTTTGCTGTGCGGTTAGCTCTCTCCGAAATCCTCGCCCGGCGCACCGGCGCGCGCCTGCAAACCCTGGTCATCGACGAAGGATTTGGCTCGCAGGATACCCAGGGACGCCAGCGCCTGATCGAAGCCATCAACATGGTGCGCAGCGATTTCGCCAAGATCCTTGTCATCACCCATCTTGAAGAATTAAAGGAAGCCTTCCCCAACAGGATCGAGGTCGAAAAGACACCACGCGGCTCAGTGCTGCAGGTGATGTAAGCATGCCCGGCTTCACGGACATCTTTCAACATAATGGACGCATCGACCGGGTGCTGGTGGCGATCTTTATCCTGGTCAACCTTTTGGTGCTGGTCAATGCGTTGCTGCATGACCCGAGGGTTGGTTACGACTCGGTGGATCACCTGATTAATATCCAGGCACTGGCAGATGGGCACCTGCCCACACGCGATGAAAGCCGCGAGTTCTTTTCTCCCCCCCTGCCCTATTTTATCCCGGCCATGTTGCTTGCCACTGATGACTTCACAATCGAAGCGTCAGCCAAAGCCGGTCAGCTGATTAATTTCTTCCTTTCTATTGGCTTGACTTTCACCATATTATTGCTCTGCCAACTCATCATTCCCTCAGACCGACATCTCAAGATTTTTGCCCTGGTGCTGACAGGCATCCTACCCGTTTATTACAAATCATTTGCGATGGTAAGCGGAGAGGCGTATCTGGCCTTTCTGACTGTATTCGCTCTTTATTTCAGCCTGCGCGCTTTTTCAAACACTCCCCGCATGACTGATGCATTGATCCTCGGTATCATACTGGGACTCGCGATCATGTCTCGCCAGTGGGGATTTTTCCTTTTCCTGGCGATTGGCCTCCTGGCACTCTTCCGGGTCTTGCGCGACCCAAATCGACTCGCCTCACACGCCAGACAGTTGGTGACAGCAACCGGTGTGGCGTTCATCGTCGGCGGGTGGTTCTACATCCACTTGATCACCAGCTACGGCACGGTCACTGCCTTCAACCGCCAGCCTGCCGAGGGGTTTTCGCTGACCAACCAGCCGCGATCTTTTTATCTTGGCACTGGTTCAGGCAGGCTATTCAGTGATCCAGTGAGACCATCCTATCCCAATCAGTTCCTTCCCATTTTCTATTCGGAAATGTGGGGAGATTACTGGGCACATTTCACGATCTACGGCCAGAACCATGTCACCGGTGAGTGGGTCTACGGCCAGACGCTTGAATCTGCCCTCAAAAATGGCAGCATCCCCGATCTCATCACCAACAGACAAACCTTCAATGCCTACCTGGGGCGTGTCAATCTTGTTTCCTTGTTTCCCACCTTCCTGCTTCTCGGCGGATTTATCACGGTCCTGGTCACAACCTGGCGGAGGCTGCTCACGCCTGGCATCGCACAAGCTGACGAGACTAATTTTCTACTGATATTGTTCGTGGTTATTTCCCTTGCCGGATATGGGTGGTTCCTCATCCGTTATCCCAACCTCAATAAAGGGGATACCATCAAGGCTTCCTATGCACTACATATCTTCCCCATCCTGGCCATCCTCGCTGCACAACCCCTGACCTTACTGACACGCCGCTGGCCGCGACTTTTCCCGGCCACACTGGTTGTATTGGGGCTGGTATTTATCCACGACCTGCCAGCCATGCTGACAAGGTTCATCCCTTGATTTCTTGCCATCTCCAACTTCGTCTTGCACGCAAACATCATCATTTACCATCTGAAACATCAACTCCAGATCGATGTAATCGTTGAACCCTTACCCCCATATATAACGAATTTGAAAAGAAACCGCGCGGTTCAATGGTGTGAATGATGTGAGACAGGTTATGCACAATGCCCAGGTGCAATAAGATTACCGGGATTTCATTTCTCGCCTTCTCGATGTGCCTTGTCGCGTGCAGCCCACCTGCCGCTGTTGAGATGACAGGATCCCCCGTGACACCCTCACCCTCAGCCAGCCCAATCCCTCCGACGGGTACAGCTCATCTGCCTGACACTCCTCCAATCCCAACAGTCTCTCAAGAAGGACCCGCACTGAAATACAACCCCAGGGAAATCGTCCATGACCTGGCCTACTCACCAGATGGGCAGCTGCTGGCGGTATCCGCCGGGGAGCATATCCATCTTTACAACCCTGCGACACTGGTTGAGCAGTTCGACCTTCCGATCGGGGCGTGGGCAAACCGCCTGGCTTTTCACCCATTTCTCCCCCTGGTCGTTCTGGCAGTCCGGGATGGCAGCCTGCAATTTTGGGATACTTCCACCGGTACTCAACGCTGCCAGTTCACCGCGCACGAAAAAGGCGCCAACAGCCTGGCCATCCACCCGAACGGTTCATTACTCGCCACCACTGGCACCGATATCACTTCTCGGCTGTGGGATATTTCCTCTGTAGCGACAGGCAGTTGCGACGTAACCGAAAGCAGCCGGCTGATTGGAGAGTCCTTCAGCGCGCCGGATGTGGCATTCAACGTCGATGGAAAGATGCTTGCCCTGGTGGACCTGACGAACATCCGCCTGCGGAACACTGCTGATCTCAAGCTGATTGCCACACTGCCTGGCGACCAGCCCATTTTCGACCTCGCCTTTAGCCCGGATGATCGCTGGCTGGCTGCCGCTGAACATCATGACACGACCACGCTGTGGGACCTCACTCAACCAGCAAGCCCGCGCTCCACCCTGTTGCAACCCCCCGATTCAAACCCGAAAATATTTATCTGGCGGGTGGTTTTCAGTCCCGATTCTCATTTTCTAGCGGCAGGTGCCAGCGACGGGACACTCACACTCTGGGATATGTCGACCCTGCAGCCGGTCGCGTCATTCCACCTGCCTCGCGCCGTTTCCGCCCTGTCTTTCAGTCCGGATGGCAAATCCCTGGCTGCCGGTGGTCTGGATTCGGCAGTCTGGTTGTTTCCCATGGCGCAAAGATGATCCTGATCCGCGTTGTGACGAAGTAGTCCAGCAACAGTTAATATACAATTTTTAATGCTCCAATTCCGTTTGCAACTAAAGTCACAAACATTTTTAGTCGAAAAAGTTATATTCTATTGATGTGGGTTTTATCAACTGGTCCTTGCAGAAGGAATCGTGCATGTCAAAATTACCCATCATCATCGGGATATCTGCCCTGGTCGTCGCACTGGGTATCTTTGCCTGGGTGACGGACGCGGCCGCTTATATGGGGCACGAACCTTCCACCTGCAACAACTGCCACGTCATGGATGCAGCCTATGAGAACTGGTACCATGCCGCGCACGAGCGTTTTGCCGAATGCAATGACTGCCACCTGCCGCATGAGAACATTGCCGTGTATTACCTTTATAAAGGTTATTCGGGCATGAAGGATGTCTACTCATTCACGACCGGCGGCTACCCGGATGCGATCCGTGCCGAGCCGCTGACGGACAGGATTGTCCAGAACAACTGCATCCGCTGTCACGAGGAAACAGTGAATGATATCCTGGCAGGCGCCATGCCCTTCGACCGCGATTGCTGGAATTGTCACCGCAGTGTGATGCATGGCGAAAGGGGTATTTCGCTCTCTCCTTATCAGGACACCGATGTGTACAACAAATAGTGAAGGAGAAATTCACCTATGAAACGCTATGCCACCTGGATTTTAGTCGGGATTATCCTTTTGCTGGCAGCCGTGCTGACCGGCGTGTTGATTTTCATGAAGAACCAGCCGCCGCAGGAGCGAGCCGTTATTCCACCCGTGGTGGAAGTCAAACCGATGGAACCGGATTCCTCCATCTGGGGGCAGAACTTCCCCAACCAGTGGGCATCGCTCCAGAAGACCGAGACCAACAACACCGACACCACTTTCGGCGGTTCGAGCAAGTTCTCGCACCTCGAGCGTGACCCGCGCCAGGTGGTGTTGTTCACGGGCTACCCCTTCAGCAAGGAATACAACGACGACCGTGGGCACATGAATGCGGTCAAGGACGTCAACGCCATCAAACGCGTCAACGACACGACCCACGCCACCTGCTACTCATGCAAATCAACCAATAACCCTGCCCTGTGGGCCCAGATGGGCATGGAAGCCTACGATGCCAAGATGTTCAGCGAGATGAAACCGGAGATCCAGAATCCAATTGGCTGCGCAAACTGCCACGAAGCCGGGACAATGCGTTTGATCGTCACCAACCCCGCGCTGGAGAACGCCCTCAAGGCGCAGGGCAAGGATTGGAGAACCTTCACCCGCCAGGAAATGCGCACGGTGGTGTGTGCCAACTGCCATGTGGAATACTACTTCACCGGAGAAAATAAATTCCTGATCTTCCCCTGGGAGGATGGCACCCGTATTGACCAAATCATCAATTACTACAACGATCTGGGGTTCAAGGATTGGGAATATCCCGAGACCGGCATCCCGATGCTGAAAGCCCAGCATCCTGAATATGAAATGTTCACCGCTGGCAGTACCCACTACAACGCGGGGGTCGCCTGCGCTGACTGCCACATGCCGTACGTCCGCGAAGGAGCGGCCAAGTATTCATCGCATGACGTCCACAGCCCGCTGCTGAACCCCGAGCAGGCATGCGGACAATGCCATACGGACACGGATTACGTCGTTGCGCGGGTAAACGAGATCCAAAACCAGGTCTACAATACCAAGCTCGCCTCCGAGGACGCCCTGATCGATTCGCTCAACGCCATCAAGTTGGCGACTGCCAACCCCAACGCTGATGCGGCAAAACTGGATGAAGCCCGCCAGATGCACCGCAAAGCCCAGTTCATGTGGGACTTCGTCTCGGCGGAGAACAGCATGGGCTTTCACAACCCGGAGTACATCCTGAAAATCCTGGCGGATTCGACCAACCTGGCGCGCCAGGCACAAATGAAAGCGGTCGAGGCCACCGGAGACCCCGCGCTCCTGCTGACTGGCTACTATTACACCATCGACCCGCCGCCGACACCCTTCCCCTAGAAATTTACGAATTACAGTATGAAAAATATCCTGCTGGCTGTGATCGCCCTCCTGCTTATCGCCTGTTCCATTTTCTTTCCCACCACCCGCGAGCTTGAACGCAACCGCGAACGATGGCAGGCGCAGGGTGTCAGCCATTATCGCTTCAACCTGTCCATTGGCTGTATGTGCCCCTGGTACGACCAGATGCCCCTGACCATTGAAGTCCAGGATGGTAAAGCCGTGTCCATCTCTGCCAGCAACGGTCAGGATGTGACCCCCTATATTGAGACTTTTAACCGCAGCGCCACGGTCGAGGCTTTGTTCGATATCATCCAATCAGCGCAGGCGGCTGGCGCGGACGAAATCAGGGTGACTTATGACACCGAGTACGGTTTCCCCACGTCCATCAGCATAGATTACATCAGAATGGCTGTCGATGACGAAATCGGGTATTACATCGATAACTTTGAAGTACTTAATAAATAAACACCGCACCCTCAACCGTTCCACCCCTGCAAGTAAATCCTGTCTGTGTCACGGCTGGGTCCATTGCTGGAGTACATCCGCATCGCGGATGTGGATACGCCGGTTCTCAACGCGGATCGCACCACTGCGTTCCAACTCCTTCAATGAACGCGCCACCACTTCCCGTACAGTTCCCAGCCGCGCCGCCAGCTGTTCCTGGGTGACCCGCGCGCTGGTCTCACCGCTGAGTTCATCTTCCGGCAATTCGCTGATCAAACGCGCCAGGCGGTGAGTAACCTGATAGAACGCCAATTCGCTCACCAGATGGACGAGGTGCCGCATCATTTTCGTTAGATTCTCAACGACCAGTTCCATGAAAAACGGGTCTTTACGCATCAGCGCGCGGACGGCGTCGGCCTCCACGACCCAAACGGTCGTCTCTTCCAACGCCTCAACATTGACCGGATTGGTCCCCCCGTCGAATGCGGGGACTTCATTGCAGGTATCGCCCTCCTGCATCACGCGCACGATGTATTGCCTTCCCTGCGGGGAAATGCGAAAGAGTTTGATGCTGCCCTTTTCGACAATATGCAAACCGGCGCAGGGGTCGCCCTCCCATAACAGGACTTCCCCGCGCTCGAAACGACGCAGGGTCATGTGGACGGCGAGTTCCTTGAGCGAGGCCGTGCTCAAGCCGTGAAAATATTGATTCACCTTGAGTGTGCGGAGTTTGTCCTGCTGGCCGATGCTGATCAATTGCATGGAGGCATCCCGTTTCCTTACAAAGGCTCTCCCGGGCCCAGGATGATCTTATCCGACCCGCGGTCGAGTTCCCAAGGATAAACGATATGCGCGTCGGTCACATCGGCATAGTAATCCGGCCGGGTGGAACCGAACAAGCTGCGATAGGGATTGAAATGCAGCACACAAGTCTCGGGGAACCCGCCCGCTGACGAGACGCGGTTCTTCACCGCCGTGATGGTGCGCCCCGAACCCCAGACATCATCCATGATAAGCACCGCACGCCCGGTCAATTTGTTGTCCGTAGGGAACTGGATGAACTGCGGCCACATCATCAATTTCTGCCCCTGATTATCCATTTCAGCCGGGAAATCCACGGCAGCCGTCAGGATGTGGGTGATGCCCATCGCTTCCGCCAGCATGCCGCCGGGGACGATGCCCCCTCGCGTGATCATCACCATGGCAGTGAACTCCCGCCGGAACTGGGGCAGAAGCCGTTCCACGAGACGGTCAACATCTTCCCACGATAGGATCAGACGGCGAGGGTTGTCTGGCTGCATCATGACCTCTACAACTCAGGGATGGCGGTCGGTTCGATGGTGAGGAGCCGCTTTGTTCGGGGCATGAAGTACGCCCGGTAACTGTACTTTTCCAGCAACGCAGGGAATGCCTGTTGCGGGACCTCGAATTCCTGGCCTCCGATGATGTAATAATAAACCGTGCGGGATGATCTCCCGCTTGATTTTCGGCGGGTTTCCTTATGCCCCTCGCCCTCGATAATTTCTGGCGCGCTGACATTTAGATCCAAAAAAGCATTAAGCACCATGGTGAAGCCGATGGCAGTAAAGATGGCCAGGAAACCGCCAACAAAAATGATCGGGAGAAGGCTGTTGTTCAACTGGCTGCTTGAAAAGAGCGGGTACAGGATAAGGATCCCCACAACGAGTGTAATAACCATGATGAACAACCCGGGCACCAGTTTTTTCAAACCCGCAATGCGCTGTGCCTGGGTCACCTCGCCATTCTGGTTGGCCTGCAGGTCTTCGGGTGAAAATCCATTTGCCTGAGCCAGGATGTCAACAAGCGCGAGGCGCACCTGAGCCGTACTGACCTGCCCAACCTGCTCGGCGGAAAGCACAAACCGGCTTTCGGGGAGGTAATAGAAGTTATAGCGCACGCCGGGCAGTAGCCCGCTGGCTTCGTTTGAAGAGGATAGAGTCAATTCCTCATCAACCACCCGGGCAGAAAAACCTTTCTTCGGGGAATATCCCAATTCTCCCACGCCGGAGCGGACTACGCCGTTTGCGCGATCCGCCCTGAGTTTCATTGAATTTCGCCACCAGTTGTACAGACCCCTTGACATCCCTAGAATAACAACCACCAGAATCACCAGCGGGAGCAGGAAAAACCAGCTTATCCCTTCGCTGTTGACCAGGCTTGAAAATAATACAAAGAAAATAATAGAGAGCACCACCAGCGGCGCGACGATCGTCCCACAGCCCTGCCGGCCGAGCGCCATGGCATTCAGCCGTTCGTTCTGGGCGGGAGTGATTTCCCCGCGCCGGTTGGCATCCACTTCATCCTGGTTGAGCAGGTAGACTGTGGTTTTTGGGGAGGGGAAGGGCAGCAGTTGCATGATTTCTCCAACAAGATGACAAGCAGATTATAGCAAACTTACCGGATCGACTTCAACCCGCCAGCCCTCAGGCAGGCGTCCGCGCAGCAGCGAGGCGGGTTCCGGTCCGCGCAGGATGATCTGCCAGCGATACAGCCCGCCCTGTTTGGCAAAAAAGCACGGCACTGCACCGATGAGATCCGTCTCGGATCGTTTTTCTTTCTCGATCTGCTTTCTCAGCATCTCCGCCATCGCCTGCGCGGACTTCTCGGCTTTTTCCAGATTCTTATGTTGATATTCCAGCCTCACCAACCGCCCGAACGGCGGGTAGCCCAGTCTTTTCCGCCCCGCGATCTCGCGCGCGTAGAACGCGGCATAATCGTGACCGGCAGCAGCCTGGATCACATCGCTCTCCGGCATGAAGGTCTGCAGGATCACCTGCCCGCCGCGTGAGGAGCGTCCCGCGCGGCCTGCCACCTGGGTCAATAACTGGAAGCCGCGCTCGGCAGCGAATGGATCGGGCAGGTTCAAGCCCGCGTCCGCCAGCACGATGCCGACCAGCGTGACCAGCGGCAGGTCGAGACCTTTGGCCAGCATCTGCGTACCCACCAGCACATCAGCCCGGTGCGCGGCGAAATGCGTCAGGATGAGTTCGTGGGCGTCCTTCTCGCGGGTCGTTTCCCAGTCCCAGCGCAGGACTCCCACCCGCGGGAAGAGCGATTTGACTTCCTGCTCCACCCGCTCGCTGCCCAGTCCGTACTGGCGGATCTGGTCGCTGCCGCACACCGCGCATTTCTTCGGCATCTTGCGGGTATACCCGCAGCGGTGGCAGAGCAAATCAATACCCGGGAGTTGGGTATGGTAGATCAACAGCGTCTCGCAGCGCGGGCACTTGACCGCTGTCCCGCACGCCCGGCAGAAGACATAGGTCGCCGTGCCCCTTCGATTTAGATATAAGATAGCTTGTTCACCGCATTCCAGCGTGCCAGCCAGCGCCTCAACGAGCGCGCTGCTGAAGATCCCGCGGTGACCCGCCTTGAGCTCCTCCCTCATATCCACGATGCGGACAGGAGGCAGCGGCGTGCCCTCTGCCACGCCCCCATCCGCAAGCGGGGTGAGGCGCCTGGGAAGTTCCAGCAGACGCAGCACACGCCCCTCAGCCTGATAGCGCAGCGCAACGGGCGGGGTCGCACTCCCCAACAGGCATATCGCCCCGCTGATCCGCGCGACCATCTGCGCCGCAGTTACAGCATGATAGAAAGGCGGATCAGACTGGTAATAGGAATGGTCGTGGCATTCATCCACCACGATCAGGCCGAGATTCGCCAGCGGGGAGAAGAGCGCGGACCTGGCTCCGATAATGACCGCCAGCTGCCCGTTGCGCGCCCGCCGCCAGGTATCGTACCGCTCGCCATCGGAGAGTTTGCTGTGGACGAGTCCCACTTGCCCCGGGAAACGCGCCAGAAACCGGCGCACCGTCTGCGGGGTGAGCGCAATCTCCGGGACGAGGATCAGCGCCTGCTTCCCGCGCCGGATGGTCTCGGCGGTTGCCCGCAGGTAGATCTCCGTTTTGCCGGAGCCGGTCACGCCGTGCAGAAGAAACGGGAGCAAGGACTGCCCTTCCGCCTGTTCTTTGAACGCACCCCGGACTTCCTCCCAGACCTTCTGCTGGTCGGGGGTCAATTCCAGCGGGGAAGGGTTTTCAAGGCCGACGGGGTCAATGTGCTGCAGCGGGTCACGAAAGATCTCCGTCTCCTGCAGGAGGATCAACTCACGCTCGGCGAGTTCCTGCAGGTCCGCCAGCGTGCAGCTGCTCTCGGCATACACCCATGACACGTTGACTGCCTGCGGTTCGCGCATCAGAAAACGGAGCGCCGCCTGCCGCCGAAGAAGGCTCTCGCCCCGATTGCCCAAGGTGGGCAGCGCTTCTTCCGCTTTCCCGGGTGTCACCGCCAGTTGCGCCGTGCGGATGTGCTTGGGACGCACCCTCGGCGGAGGCAACACGGACCGCGCTTTCAAGACGCCGGTCTTTACCAAAGCCTGCGCTGATTTTCGCCATTCCACTTGCACGAAATGCCGGTCGATCTGCCGCCCGCGCAACGCTCCGCGTTTATCGAGCAGGTCGAGCAGGCGCCTCTGTGTTTCGGAGAAAGGTTTCTCGACAACTGTGAACGGTGAAGGGTCGAGGCTGTAGAGCACGTCCGCCTGCTGGCTCAAGCCGGCGGGCAGCATCAGCCCGACCATCGCCGCCAATGGGTTGAGCGTCGCTTCTGACAACTGGCGGGCAAATTCGATCTGGGCAGAGGTCAGGACCGGTTGGGAATCGAGGACGTCCAGGACCGGCTTTGTCTCCGGGACGGATGGCTCGCTGGTGAAACCGACCACCACCCCCTGCACGGTCTGCTTGCCAAACGGAACGGTGACCAGCGCACCCAGGCCCACCCGTCCAATTAGTTCGGGCGGGAGATGATAATCAAAAACGCCCGTGATGGACGGGATATTGACAGCGATCTGGGCGTAGGTGGACATAAGATGTTTAAATGCGAAGCCTTATTTCGTCTTTAGAAGCACCGCTGCGCCGTAACCGACGACGGACGAGAAATCGCCTGTCACATCGCCGGAGGTGGCATGGTGCAGCACCTTAACCTGGTCTGCGCCCAGCGCGCGCGCCGCCCACAGGACGGCTGTCAGCGCACCCAGACCACAGGCATATCCCTTGCCCTGTGCTTCTGTTTCGAAGAGCGCGTCCGGCGAGAAGGATTCAATCTGCTTGAGCATCTCGCCATCCAGGGAATCGGCTTTGGGCTGCGAATAAAAATGGGACAGGTCAGTGGAGGCCACCAGCAATGCCTGCCGCCCGGCGAGCGTCTCCGCCAGGGCCGCGCCCAACTCGCGCGAGATCTGCGGGTTGACCTGTCTCACCATGACCGGCAGGAGTTTGAACTCAGCCGCCAGCGCGCGCTGAAGAAAGGGCAGCTCGATCTCGAGCGAGTGCTCCTGGTCGTAGGCGACGGGCGACAGACCAAACCCGAGCCGCGCCTGCAATCTCCCGGACAGGTCGTCCACCGCCTGCCGGTCGACCGGGACGTGGCCCAGGGGTGTGGTGTAAGCGGCATGAGCGGTGGTGATCAACGGCCTGGCATACGGCTGGTGCATGGGCGAGATGACAGCGACCAGCCCGGGGGTGAGTCCGCGCACGGCGGCAAAGGCGTAGCCAGCAACCGGACCCGAATAGCGGTGCCCGGCATGGGGGGCAATCACACCAATCACTTCCCCCTCCAGATCCGGCAGTTCGGCGCGGTCGAGATAATCATCCACCGAACGGGTAAGACGCCGCGGGTCGGCTTCGTACCACGTGCCGGCGAGAGGCGAAGGACGCAAATCGGAGACGGTAGCCATGGTATCTCCTTTCAAGAATATTGTAGCACAGGCGCAAAAAAGCCGCCCCGGCTTTTGCAGAGGCGGCGTGTGTCTAACTGGCAAGGATGACCAGCGCCCACCCCACCCCAAGCACGATCACAACAATGCCAAAGCCGGCAAACAGCAGGCGCAGGCGCGGGTTGACCGACTGGGCGATGCCGAACAGGAAGAAGGCGATGGCCATGATGGTCAGCACCGCCACGTATGAATCGGATTTCCCGCTCCATATCTTGTAGGCGTCGGAGGCCGCGTTCTGGCTGGCGACCAGCTCAATAGCCCTGGCATTGGAATCCTTGAGATACGCCTGGAGATCAGGTGGTGCATCAGGACTCTGCGGCGCGTAGCGCGGGTCCTGATAAAAGATCGAGAACTTTGTGGCTGTGTCAGCCTGCGCCTGCGCAACCAGACCCTGCACGGTGGAGATGGCTGCGCCCGGCTCGTCGCCGTTCTGCTGCTGCTGGAGCGCGGTGAACTGCATCACCAGCGAGCGCTGGGTGTTATCCAGCACGCGCGCATAGGTGTTCATGTCGTAATTGCCCTGCATGCCCTGGCGCTGCAGTTCGCCGGAGGCCTGCACCGCGTAATACTGCGAATCGCTGTTGGCGGTGTTGGCGCGGATGTTGGCATCCGTCTGCAGTCCGGCGATGATCGCCACCATAATGGTGTTGATCATAGTCAGGATGATGATCATCGCCTTCCAGCGTTCTGGATTCTGCGATGATTTGGCGGGGGGTGGAGCGGCAGGGGGTGGAGCTTCGGGAGGCGGCGTGGGTTGGGAGGGTCGCTCAACCCGTTCGATCATGGTTTCGCTCATAGTGCACCTCCCCGCAGGAATAAGAAGAGCACTTCAACAAAGAAGAACCACGCCAGCCCAATCAGGTAGATGACCACGCCGATGCCCAACGTCCCAAGGCGCAGGCGGGAGCCTCCCACCTCGGACAGCGCCAGCCAGAACAGGCTGAGCGCCATCAGGACCGTCCCCAGCATCAGCCAGCGCTGCTCGGAGTTGTACTGATTCGCCAGTTTGAAGGAAGCCTGTGGGTCGAGCGCCAGCAAGTCGGGCGTTTCAGCCTGGACGTCCGCAAAACGCTTTTCTAGATTGTAGGTTCCATCGTCCAATTGGTATTTCGGATCGGTGCCGAGGGGATCGGTCAGCTTCTGGATGCCGGGCAGTAGGTACTGGCGCAAATTGGCCGCCTGCACCGCTGCCACTGCGTCGCCGCTGGCTTCCAGCGCTTCGACACCCGCCAGCGTAACGGCATACGACTG
>JBGPQJ010000084.1:0-12854 GCA_041488995.1 Anaerolineae bacterium | reverse complement strand
TGTGCCGGAGCCAGGGGTGCTGTGAACTGTGATCCGGCCGCCAAAACGGGTGACCAGGTCCTTTACGATCGTCAGGCCCAGGCCGGTCCCCTCGCGTTCGAATTCCTTAGCGTTGGGAGCGCGGTAGAATTCTTCAAAGAGATGCTCCATTGCCTCTTCAGGGATGCCGATCCCCGTGTCCTCGACGACGATCCTGGCATCCACACCGCTCCGTGAGAGCGTGACGGTCACCTTTCCCGCATGCGGCGTGTATTTCACCGCGTTGGAAAGGAGATTATTAAAGATTCGGTCCAGTGCCTCAGGCGATGCCATGACCATGCTGGGCTGGTCAGCCTGGTTCTGCCAGTCGAGTGTCTGATCCTTTTCTTTTGCGGGGGGGGTGAACCGGTCCACCAACCGCTGCAAAATATCCTCGAGGGGCACGGGCTCGGTGGCTTCGTGGGACTTCAAGTCTGCCTTGCCTGCTGCCAGATCCAGCAGGTCATCGATCAGTTTTTGAAGAAAGTCGACGCGCCGGATGGCCCGGTCAATGATGTCCTTCTGCTGTTCGTTTACCCGGCCCGAATATCCGGCGGTGATCGTACGCAGCAGGCTGCGTATTACACTGACCGGAGAGCGGAGTTCATGCGTGATGGTGCGGATGAAACTGCTTTTTGTGGCATCCAGGTCTTCGATGGCCTGGTATGCCAACGCATTCTCAATGGCAATGGTGCCTTGGGCTGCGATTGCGGTCAGGAATATCTCATCGTCCGCTGTGAACCGGTTTCGCTCATCGGAATATGCGCGTAGAATACCCAGAGGGCCGTTCTTGCCGATCAAGGGCGCAGATAACATGGCGTATATGCCTTCCTGGACGGCCCAATCACGATATTGCAGCAGGGATGTACTGGTGACATCCGGGATATTGACGATCCTGCCTGCCAGTACTTCGCGCGCCAGGGGATTGTTCTCCAGATCAATCGGCCCTTTTTCGAGATAGGCCTGGCTTAGGCCGAATACAGCTACGGGTTCGAGTCGCTCACCACTTTTCGCCAACAGGCGGATCGAGCAGGCGCGGATACCCATCACTTCGGAGGTGTTTTTTACCAGACGGTCCAGTACCTGCTGGAGCTCAAGCGACGAACTGAGGACCCGGGCGCTGTTATTTAACGCCTGGAGCCGAATGGTAGCGCTTTGCAGGCTTTCAGTCAGGTTGAATATGTCCTCCTCATGCTGGCGAAGTCGCTTCTGTATGCTTGTAGCCAGGAAGGCGGCGATCAGGCCGGTGCTGCCGAAGAACACCAGGATGGCGGTTACGTACAGATTATTTTGATATAAGGGAACATTCAGGAATCCCCCGATGGCATAATGGGGCAGGATCGAAAAAAGCTCCAGCACAGCCGTTAGCGAAAGCAACACAATTGCCAATATGGTAAAAGCAAAGGCCGTGACCTGCGAGAAAAAGATGGAGGCGATGATGATGTGAAATATGAAAAAGAAGATGGCCGGACTTTCGATGCCGCCCGAGAAATGGATCAGGAGGATCATCGCCAGCCAATCAAAGCCCACCTGAACGAAAGCCAGCTTGCGATAAGACTCGATCGGCGCGGTCGTTCTCTTAAATCGGCGTTCGATCAGGTGGAAAACGATGTTGTAAAGAAAAATGCCGACGCCGATGACCATGAGCGGCAGCATGGGAACTTCCAGGCCAAAGCCCAACGAAACGAACCAGATCGCAAATATGACCCCGATGCTCGCGATCCAGCGTAATCGAATCAGCCATGCAACACTATCCACCAACTCTTCGTCGATGAGCGCGCGGCGTCCTGCGGCATTCCTACCCGGTGTGGGTGAAACGCCCGATCGTGGATTAGTGTCGCCCGACAGTGATGAATCCACGATCTTTATACACCAAGTTGCTTGTGAATCGTTCCCAGGAGCACATCCGGCTCGACTGGTTTTTCCAGGAAAACCTGTACCGGCAGGTATTCTGAATCCGGCGTAAATCGCATGGGAGTTGTTGTATGGATGGCCGTCAGCATGACAATGGGGGTTTCCCTGAACTCCTTGAACTCTGAACCCGGGTCGGTACTATGAAGATCCAATGCGAACTGGAACCCGGCCGTCGTGGTATCCATCATCACATCCAGCACGATCAGGTCCGGCTTCACCTTCTTCACCGCAGCCTGCCCTTCCGCAATGTTGACCGCCTCGAAGACCTGATAGCCTGCCGCTTCGAGAGGCAGCCTCATAGTCAGGCGTACGTCCGGATCGTCATCAACGAGAAGAATGCGTTTTTGGTTCATGTTAATCTCTTTCCTCAGCTTGCATGGCGAAATCATTCAGGATGCTTCTTACAAGCCCGGGAAGGGCTTCGCTGACGGCTGGACTCAGCATCATGCTCTGGTTGGTGTATTCGGGTTCAATCCCGTAAAAGGTAATCCGTTCGGGCAGTAGGTCCAAAGCCTGAGCCAGTGCCAGGCCACCTGCCAGATCCGATTCGTGCAGCGAGATCGCACCTTGACCTGCGAAAAGACGAACTTCACTGGCATCAAAACGCTGCCATTCGCCAGGCTTTTGTCCCATGCGGATCGCGTCCACAATGATGACGGAAGGCCAGTCCTTGATCCAGGCTGCCAATCCCCATCCAGGGGTTCCGGCTTCCAGGACCGTTACATTGTCAGGAAATTTTGATTCAGTCAGCATCCTGACGGCCTGGATCCCGGCGCCATCATCTCCCATCAGGGGGTTGCCGATCCCGAGAATCAGCGTTCGTTCACCTGACATGGTCATGGGCTCGGTTTCTTCTCGACCTTCAACACGTGAACCGAACAGGATATGCACGGGTCATAGGCTCGCACCAGCATCTCCAGGTCAAGGCGCATGGCATCTATGGGTTTATCCATGATGAGGGGAACCAAAGCCCGCATATCCGCTTCAAGGTTGGCTACATTCTGGTTGGTGGGGATGATGCAGTTTGCGCTGGTCAGCCTGCCGTCCTGTCCGATCCAATAATCGTGGATCAGAATCCCGCGCGGGACCTCGACGGCGCCGACACCGTTGCACCCATCCGAACCGCACATCTCAAGGTTGACGGGTTCAGGTTTCTCAGGTTTTATCCCACTGGCGAGTAGTTGATCGATGATGTTGATCGCATCCTCGACGCAATGGACGATCTCCACCACCTGGGCGGCCGTATTGAGATAGGGGTTGGTGACCTTTGGTTTAATCCCCAACTTCTGGGCGGCATTTTTTGCCTTCGGATGGAGCTGGTCGTAATTATTGTTAAAACGCGCCAGCGCGCCGACCATCAGGGAATCACGCTTGTGTCGCGTGAGCTTGGCGCTGGAGTGCGGCACGAGATACTCGTTCGTGACCTCCTTGTAGTTTTCAACCGGCAAGCGATACCCGTCACTGGTGATGATTTCGCCGTCGATAAAGGCGTATTCATCCGGCTTGGTAAGTGAGACGTATTCGGTATCCCGCTCGAACCTGGGCCACGGAAGTTTCGCGCACAGATCCACTGTTGCCTCTACGTCGACCCGACTGGCGACGAGTTGCTCCCGCAGATCCCTCAATTCCGCCGCCGACGGAAAATGGGTGAAACCGCCAACCGTCATGGCGATGGGATGCGTATGGCGGCCCGCTACCACGACACAGATGTCTCCGGCGAGTTTTTTCATCCTCAGCGCACGCAGGACAACCTCGCGGTGTGAGGTTGCCAGTGGGATCACGCTCCCGACACCGAGGAAATCGGGAGCCACCAGCATGTAGACGTGCAGGATGTGGCTGTCCAAAATCTCGCCGTGGAATGTTAATTTCCGCAGGAGCCGGGTTTGCTCGCTTAATTCAACGCCCAAAGCCTTTTCCGTGGCCCGCAGTGATGCGGTGGAATGGCCTGTCGAACAGATGCCGCAGATTCGGCTCGTGATGTGTGAAGCTTCCAGGTAGGATCTGCCGCGCAGCATGGCTTCAAAGAAGCGAGGGGTCTCGATGACCTCGAATCGGCATTCTTTGATCTTCCCATCGTCAATATCGACGACAATATTGCCATGCCCTTCAACCCGCGTCACATGATGAACATCAATCCTATTGGTCATGGTTCTTGCCTCTCTGTCTGGCTATTTGCTTTTAGCTTCTTCTGCCATCATTTTCTGGCGCACCTGGTAGGTTGTAAACATGGTGTAGATTGAAGTCACGTCATCGACATCCAGGCCATGCTCGGTCAAAACATTGCGCATCGAGCTGTCGTTCGGGTTCGAGATAAAACCTCGGCAGGCCTCACAGGATTGGCCATAGGTCGGGCAAATGGCCTTGCATCCAGCGCGGGTTACGGGGCCGAGGCAGACTTTGCCCTGGGTGAAAAGGCAGACATTCTCCCTCAACTTGCAGTCTACACAAACCGGGTAGTCTGGAATGGGAGGTTTTTTGCCCAGGAGCAGGGCGTTGACACAGGCGATGAATTCATCCCGGTCGATGGGGCAGCCTGGGATTGCAAAATCCACCGGGATGACTGCATCGATTGGGCGGACATCATAGGTCTCGAACCATTCGGCATGATCACCGTAGACGTACCGTTGTACATCCACGAGCGGATGGAGATATTTGAGAGCGTTGACACCGCCCAGGTGGGCACAGGTCCCGAGGGCGACGACCACCGCCGCACGTTCGCGGATCTGTTTTAAACGCGGCTCGTCGCTCAGGCGGCTACAGGAGCCTTCGATGAATGCCACTGCATAGTCCTCACCTTTTTCCGTCATTGCCTCCCGAAATTGAACGATTTCGACCGCATCCAGGAGGTCCGGATATTTTTGCAGCGAATCAACAACGGTTAGCTGGCAGCCTTCGCAGCACGTGAAGTCAAAGAATGCCACTTTCGGTTTGTTGTTCGGGCTCATAGCGCTTCCTCCAATCCTTTGATCTCCGGGTAGGAAAATACCGGGCCGGATTGGCAGGCATATACATTATTGATCTGGCAGTGACCGCACTTTCCGATGCCACATTTCATCCGCCGCTCAAGCGAGAGGTAGATATTCCCCTCCGAGATGCCTTTCCCAATCAGTTCCATCAGGACGAACCGGTACATGACGGGAGGTCCGCAGGTGATGGCAATCGTGTTACGGGGGTAGATTGAAACATCCCGGAAGAGAGTGGTGATGACGCCTACATGACCTTTCCAGCTTTCGTCTCCTCGATCGACGGTCAGCATCAACTCGACATCATCCCTTTTGCTCCAGGCCTCAAGCTCATCCTTGAAGAGCAATTCAGAGGGATTGCGGGCACCATAAAGGATGAGCACCCTGCCGTAAAGGGCGCGTTCATCCAGCACCTGGTTGATCAAGGAACGAAGCGGCGCCAGCCCAAGCCCGCCGGGCGCAAAGAGGATATCCTTTCCGCGGAACTTCTCATATGGAAAGCCACGTCCGAACGGTCCACGCACTCCCAGCATGTCACCGGGCTGAAGCCGGTGAATGGCCTGGGTGACATCGCCAACCTTCCGGACACATAACTCGAAGTTGCCATTGCTGCGGCTTGGGGAACTGCTGATGCTGATGGGGGCCTCTCCTGTCCCGAGCAGGGATACTTCAACGAACTGGCCCGGATGGTGATCCAGGGATAGACCCTCCGGCAGTTGAACTGTAAAAACCTTTTCCAGTGCGGTTAACGGCAGCACTTTGGTGATCCGGGCTGCCACAGGCATGAAGAGATGGTTTTCTGTGTCGGCGTATTGCGCCAATGATTTTTCCGTGGTTGCGATCATGGCTGCCCTCCAACCTCTTTCTGCCGGTAAAGCTCATTGAAAACGCCAACCGGTGTGATATTGACCAGGCAGGCCCGGGCACAGCGCCCGCAGCCGACGCATCCAAGATGATGGTGCGCGTCGAGAATGTATTTCCCCTTCCGCATGAAGCGGTGTCGCTGACGCAGGGCGCGGCTCTTGCGGAAATTATGGCCGCCCGTGACTGTGGCGAATTCATCCAGCTGGCACGAATCCCACACCCTTGACCTCTGGCCGTGCGTCAAATTGAGCTCGACTTCATCCCTGACATCAAAGCAAAAACAGGTCGGGCAGACGTTCGTGCAGGATGCGCATGCCAGACAACGCTCTCCCAGTTCGTTCCAGAGGGGGCTTTGCATGCTCATGCTGAGCAATGATGGAAGATCGCTGACATCGAAATCCAGGCGATACGGGAATCGCGGCCACTTCTCACTGAGCACCGCGTTGAGTCTTTGCATGTCAGTTGGAGTCTCGCTCCTGACCGATGCATGTTCCAGGAGATTCTGACCCGCATCGGTACCGATGTCGATGGCATAGGCATCGCCGATATCGGTCAGATGCAGATCATAGCCTTCGTCCGCGCTGAGCGTCCCCATGCTCTTGCAGAAGGAATATTCATCGCAGGGAGATAGACATTCTACGCTGACGATCAGTGTCTGCCGACGCCGACTGTTGTAGTTTGGATCGGGATGACCGGCTTCGAAAACGTGATCGAGCAGTTGAATGGCGTGCAGATCACACGTGTGCACGCCGAAGATGATGGTGCGCGGCTCGAGACGCGGCGGCTTGATCTTGAATTCATGCGCGCTGTCGAATTCGAAAAGCGTTTCCTTGGGGGGCAGCAGGAATTTCTTGGGCGGCAGGATCGTGGTGGGGTAATCCAGCCGCAACTCAGCGGGATCCCGGATGGTGTTGAAGGCGTAATGACCATTCGTTTCGACCGGTCCCCCGACACGGTAGAACCTCAGGAGATTCCGCACGAAGGTCGGGACGTCTTGTTTGTTAATGATTGCGAGGCTCACTGCCACCTCCTTGAAATCGTCGGTCTTTTTTGCTGGCGTCATTTCTGCCGGTAGATGTCATCTGTGAATTCCGGATCCGCTGACGATCCTGTGTTAATTTGTCATATTTGTGGTTTTTTGACCAACGTGGGCGTCCATGTCCTCAGTTGGACACAAACGCAATTGACCGGCTTCATTCCCGCACCAATAAAAAGCCATTATGATTTTAGCAGATTCCCCTTTATCAGGTTAGCGATATAAGTCATAAAAGTTCGTCGATAATGTCATATTTCACAATCTGCCGGATTTTGCCGTCTTGTCTATCAATCGCTGACCGGATGGTTTGTGATGCCCTCCGGGATGATACCGCGATTAGTGACCTCCTGATATGACGCCAGTGTGTCTTCGCGATCGAGTGAAATAGGAACTGACGGTCAAGAGAGGCGATCTTTTTCAGGTCCTGCTTGTAATCCGCTTGGAGTGGATTTACAACGACATGGTTCACTGGCGGGCGGGAGAGCGGGGGGTTCTCTTCTCTTCGGGAGGGCATAAATAAAAAAGCATCGGAGGGGCTGGTAAATTCAAAGACGGCTGAAAAGCAGTCCTTTTTGTTGTTTACTTGTATACTTTTAGCATGGCAAATCCCATGACCCTCTTTATCGAATGCGTCGAGGCGGACCTCACGCTCGGTGAGATTTGCAATACGCACCACAGCGTGCGCGCGAGTATGGCAGGTAGAGCACCTACCACTTTGTGACGGAGGGGTTTTCGACTAGAAAGGGATAGGGACAAAATGAAAACCATCAAATCCATTGGAATGGCTGTTCTGGGCGGTCTAGCTTTCTATGTTGGGATTATTGTGGGGAGTATAGTTTCCCCCATGCTCGGGTTGCCCTTGCCACCCATGCCGCCCGGTGTTGACACAAATCAACTGGCGGTCTATACCTTGTTGACCTGCATAATCCTTGCAGGCGCATTGGGATTTGTTTCCGTGCGACTGTCAGGTGGATTTCTCAACCGCTGGCTGGTTTTAGCCTTTCTGACCTGGATCGTTTATGGTGTAAACAATTATCTCGAAGCTGCAATATTCACCACGATGACCGGGCCAGCCGTCATTGTCATGTACCTATTCGCCAGCATTTTTTGTGTGGCGGTAATTGCTGCCTTCTTCCGCCCGGAAGAACAGGGCGAAAGCTTTTTAGCGCGGACGAAGTCTTTTTTTGCCGGGCGAACGGTCACCGAATGGGCCTGGCGTTTTCTGCTTTCCTTCCTCGCTTTTCCGGTCGCTTACATCCTTTTTGGCCTATTAGTAAAGCCTTTTACCTATGAATTTTATGCCCAACAGCAAATGGGCCTGATTGCACCCGGCTGGGGGCAGATTTTACCGGTGCTGGCCTTGCGTAGTTTACTCTTCCTGATGGCTATCCTGCCTGTGTTGATCACGTGGAAGAATTCCCGTACTGGCCTGTTTGTGACGCTTGGATTTATGCTTTTCCTGCTCGTTGGCGGAATGGTTATGCTACAGGCTATCTGGTATCCGCCGATTGTACGGATCTCCCATGGCCTGGAAATCCTGGCTGATTCATTTGTCCACGCCGGGGTTGTGGTGTATTTATTGGTGCAGGAGAAGCGGTCCTGAAGATGTGGAAACCTTTGAATATCAAATCGAGGTCTATGATGCACTGTATGCTTGGTGGAGAATGGATGTTACAAGGGACAATAAATACCAAGTAGATAGATCGCGGGGAGACTGAGGTAATTAACTTCCCGAAGGAAAAACCCATGAGTCTTACACTGCAAGGCTATCTTGACCTGCCTGTTCACGTCAAGCCAGGTGGCTTTGACCATGCTGCCATCCATACACCTAGCGCGCGGCTCTACGTCGCGCATACCGTCAACGATTCGATCGATGTCATTGATTGCGCCTCAGACCGCTATCTTTATTCCATTCCCAACTTGACAGGCGTAGCGGGTGCGCTGGTTTCGGACGAACGCAATCTTATCTTCACATCCAATCGAGGCGAAGACACAGTGTCGATCTTTTCGTCGGAAAACGAAGCGGACGCTGTCAAAGTTAGCGTGGGAATCCGCCCGAACGGACTCTCGTTTGACCCAAAACGCGGATTTCTACTGGCGGCAAATGTCGGCAATCCCGACATTCCCGATTCCTTCACTCTTTCGATTGTTGATGTAGCACGGCGAAAAATGATCGCCTATATTCCAGTGCCTGGACGCACACGCTGGACAATTTACAATTCCCAGGCAGAAGTGTTCTATGTTAACATTGCCAACCCGCCACAAATCGTTGTAGTGGATGCGGACAATCCAAATAACATCGCTAAAATTTTCAATATCCCTGCCGAGGGACCACACGGATTGGATCTAGACTCCAAAAAACAACGGCTCTTTTGCGCCTGCGATGGTGCAAAATTGGTCACGCTGGACGCAGAAAGCGGGAACATCCTGAGCCAGTTGCCACTGAGCGGAGTGCCCGATGTTATTTTTTACAACGCGGCTCTCGCACATCTTTACGTAGCGATTGGTGACCCTGGCGTTATTGATGTGTTCGATACCTCGGTCATGCGTCGAATCGAAATTGTGCAAACTGAAAAAGGCGCACATACGATTGCCTTTGATAATGAACGAAACAAAGTTTATGCGTTCCTGCCAGAGACCCATCGCGCTGCAATTTATCTTGATCGGTAGAGACTTAACCTGAGCATGCGAGGGCATTACAAATCTGGTCTATTGCGTTACTTGTCCGCTTGTGGCGGTTGTGCCCGCGCCTGTTTTGACGGGAATTTCCCAGCGTCCTGATCCCACCTGCCCTGTCCCCTGCGGGTACCCTCCCAAACACCATTCTCGTGGACAGTTATTGCAGATGAGGGTAGAGATTATATTAAGTAAAATGCTTGTGCTTGAATTCACAAAATTGTCGTGCTACAATACGACCAGACAGTTCATTAATAACTAAACATCAATCCAAGACTTTTACAAAGCCACTCAACTCGGAAATGGACGAAGTCCTGAGTATGCATAAAAGCGAAGCCTGGAGGTTTATCATGGCCTCGCTTTTTCTATGCTACCAAGAGGAGAGACTTATGATAAAGAAAAAACTTCTTAAAAGAGGGGAAAATCGAATACTCGAGCCATTTTGGACCACAAGAATCGCCTCGCACAATCGTCTGTCCAATAGGGTAAGCAATAAGATCGTCAGCAATTATGTTCGAATACTAATTCTGATAATGGTATTGAGTGTACTTTTATCATCATGCGGTTGGAATCCTTTAGGCATTCCAACCAAGTTTGAGATCGAAACGACATCAGAACTTGGCCCGGATACGCTAAGCCGGATCGACAAACTCAATGAAACAATCGCCAGTGGTATTGAGGTGGGACCGGAAACCAGAAAAGTGATCGAGGAACTTAACCAGACGATCAGCCAGGGAATAAAAGGCGGATTTGATGATGAGACATTGCAAAGGATAGACAGGCTGCTTCGTGTTGTGGAAGATGGTGTGAAAATTGGGCTCGACGAAGAGACGCTTAAAAGTGTAAATGATCTGATCGGTGTCATCGATAATGCCCCTGATAAGTGGGAATCTACCGGAACCGAGATTATTAATGCCCTCGAGAATTCAGCGGGAACAGTTGCAAAAGAAATGGCAGACGAAGTTAAAGGGGTGATAGAGGAAGCGCGGATTAATTCTCAGCAATTGGTTGCCACAGGTGGGACAGAATTTCGCTGCAACGTGGATTTTTTAGGTGCCAGAGCTGGTGAGACAGCCAACGAATTTATTGGACGCAGCATCCTTGGCCGTTTGAAAGATATTATCGCCGGTAAAGAGGACACACCGGAAATCCCCATCCCTTGGGTCTGCCAGATCATTCCTGATCAGATTGAGTTGAGGTGGGTGGGTGACAGGCTTGTTCCAAGTAAAGAAGTGATCGGGTTGACCGGATACAATTACGTGGATGCCAACCTCCCAACGGCGGTTGTTGTCGATGAGAAGGGAACAGGCATTGAATCAATTCCATTGTTCCCTTATCGCAAAACCCCTTATGAAATTCAACTTAATTTACAGGAAATAGATTTCAGCACTGTCCCCAATCGCGCAAGAATCGAATTTCGTTGGCCCAATGTAGAAGACCGGTGTGCAATTGCCCTTCTCTTGCCCCAAAAGCCCGGACCAACCGCAGATTTCAATGTCGATACGCGTACCGGAACAGCTCCCTTGGTAGTTACATTTACAGACCTTTCCACTGGAGATCCAACGAGTTGGAAATGGGAATTCGGTGATGGAGAAACTTCTACTGTTCAAAACCCGACCTATAAATATGAGAGACCGGGTACGTATACAGTTAAACTAACCGCCACGAATGCGCAAGGTTCGGATACGGCAGTAAAGGAAAACTATATTATTGTGAGTGAGCCATTACCCAAACCAGATCCGGATTTTAAAGTTGAGCCGCGCACTGGCGCAATTCCATTGAAAGTCCTATTTACAGATCTTTCCACTGGCAATCCGACAAGCTGGTTGTGGGATTTTGGCGATGGTGGAAATTCTCGTGCTCAAAATCCCATTTATACCTACACAAAACCAGGGACTTATAATGTCACGCTGACTGTTGCCAATGAGCTAGGCTCCAAATCCAAAACCTATCCTGAATTGGTCATTGTCACTTCCTCACCACCGGTTGCCTCTTTTACCTGGCAGGATATATCTGACATGCTTGATAGGCGAGCTCAATTCACTGATCAATCCCAAGGAAACCCAACGAGTTGGAAATGGGAATTCGGAGATGGAACAACTTCTACTCTTCAAAATCCCAGCCATGTTTACAGTGCGGGAGGTATGTATACAGTAAAGCTTACTGTCGCAACTGCCCCATTCGCATCTGACACTACTCAACAAGATATTGTTGTAAAAAGACCGTGGCTGGTTG
This sequence comes from Anaerolineae bacterium, assembly GCA_041488995.1. Classification (GTDB taxonomy): domain Bacteria; phylum Chloroflexota; class Anaerolineae; order Anaerolineales; family Villigracilaceae; genus JBGPQJ01. The sequence continues at coordinate 1,148 of JBGPQJ010000084.1, read as the reverse complement.
TGAGTAATTTTGGACCATTCGGTGGACCATTCGGTGATTGGATTGTTACGGAACTTTGTCCAGAGGGACAATGGGCATTTGCAGTTTCGCTCCGTGTGGAAGATTCACAAGGAAGCGGTGATGATACCGCATTAAATGGCATCCGGCTTTCTTGTGGAACGCCAGCTTACGCCCGAGATATATCATCAACGGTAGGTCTCTGGGGAGATTGGTCTGGAATCCAAAAATGCGCCAATGGATTTATTACTGGTGCGCGATTGAGAATTGAACCTCCTCAAGGCAAAGGCGATGATACCGGTGCTGTCGATGCCGAATTTTTCTGCCAGGAAGGGCAGTCATTGGGAGGTGACATTCACCTTCCTTGGGGAGAATGGACAGAAAGACGAAGTTGTCCTGCCGGTATGGCGATCTGCGGACTAGTAACGAAAGTCCAAGGTTCTCAAGGCAGTGGAGACGACACCGCACTAAATGATGTTATATTTTCTTGTTGCTGGTTACCTTAGCCTATAGATTCGTTAAAGCGAGAAAACTACATTTGTATTCTTTGAAAAGCTATCAACGAGGGTGATTAAATCCAGTTTTAGTCACTGATTTTCGGAATATATTACGTCTATCACTACCCGGGCCTGTTTGACCACATCAAACAGGAATCAAGCCTATTCTTTCCCCCGATATCCAAGAAATTTGCGTGGGCTGCCCGGCGCTTAACTGCGGCGGACGTGGCCTGCTTTGACAGGAATTTCTCAGCGCCCGATCCCACCTCAGCCCTCTCCAAATCCAAAGAATTTGGGGAGGGCGCCTGTATGGCGGGATGGGTAGAATCAAAGCATGCCGCCGAAAAGAGCCAATCCCAAGGGCTACGAACGTGCCTGTCAGTTGCGCAAAGAACCCGCACCCGCCGAAAGAAAACTGTGGGCGTATTTACGCGGAGATAAATTGAACGGGGTGAATTTTAGGCGCCAGCACGCTATTGGGAATTACATCCATGACTTTGTCTCAGTCAAAAAGAAATTGGTAATCGAATTAGATGGCACTCCCTTCGGTCGCAACACCTGGAGCAGGGAGAATACGATGTTGAACGAACCAGATATTTGGAATCGTTGGGATACAAAGTCATCCGCTTTTGGAATAATGATGTGATGAATGAT
>JBGPQJ010000083.1:0-12934 GCA_041488995.1 Anaerolineae bacterium | reverse complement strand
GAGGGGTGTTTTTCTTTTTAACTTCTGTTAACCGGGCTTCTATAGACAGAGAGTGTCTACATGGTCTTTATGGTGATTATCTATTTGCAGTGGAAGATTTAATGGAAATTCCTTTACCATGGACAGAAGTATTTCTGTAACTTATGGAGAGTTTCGTCATCAAACAAGGGTATCAAAACCGCAGAGAATGACACTCTGCGTTAAGGAGATTAAACATGGAAATGACCATCGACTTTCCCGGAGGGTCCCGCGTGGACGCCCATTTTGGAAATTTCACTGTCGCTACCGACCAACCGCCAGTTGCTAGCGCACCCAGCCCGTTCGAGATCTTCCTCGCCTCCATCGGGACCTGCGCCGGGATCTATATCCTGGGTTTCTGCCAGCAAAGGCACCTGTCCACCGACGGTATTCGCATCGTGGAGCAGATCGACCACAGCCCCATCACGGGCATGGTCGAAACCATCAGCCTGGAGATACAGGTCCCGGCTGATTTTCCGGAAAAGTATCGTGATTCCCTGATCCGCTCGACAGACCTGTGCGCGGTGAAGAAGCACCTCGAAAAACCTCCCCGGTTCGAGATCACGACTTCAATGGTTTCCCCCAAGTAGATCCAGATTATGGAAAAAGTACCTCGCCCGGACATCACGTTCATCCCGATGTTAAGGTGTTGTTAAAGTCATAATTTGATGTGTAAAAAATGACCTTCTTCAGTTAAGCTTTGTGTGCGGCACAAACAAAACCGAAGGAGGTCGAAATGGAGTCTAACACACAAGCAGGAGTTGTATTTGATGTTGGCAGCTTATATGCTTATTTTCAAACCCTGAGTGACAAACGCAAACGCCGAGGCGTAAGGTATTCGCTGGGTTTGATCCTGGTGATCACCATGTTGGCAAAGACGTGCGGAGAAAACCACCCGAGCGGGATAGCGGAATGGGCCAAACATCGAACCGGGATGTTGGTGGATCTGCTCAAGCTGAAGCGGAAGAAGATGCCCCACGACAGTACCTATCGCCCCATTCTGGCAGAAGTCGTGAATGTGGAAGAACTTGAGCGAGTGAGCAGCGAATACTTGAGCGGGAAGAAATTCTTTGGCAAGCAAGTCCTGGTGGCAATCGACGGTAAAGTTCTGCGTGGGACACTGGATGACCATCAAAATAGGACCTACCTATTGGCAGCTTATCTACCTAGCGAAGGGATCGTGCTGATGGAAGTAGCCATTGAAGGGAAAGGCAATGAGATCCCGGCCGCACCGAAAGTGCTGAAAAGCATCGATTTACGGGAAAAAGTGGACATGGGAGACGCGTTGCATACCCAGCGGCAGGTACCCATTCAAACTGTGGAATCTGGAGGCGAGTACATCTGGTTTGCGAAAGGCAATCAGCCCCAAATGGAAGATAATATCCGTCTTTGGTTTGAGCCAGAGGTGCAGCCGATCCCCGGGATGAGTTTCCCGCCCAAAGATTTTGAGACTGCCAGGCAAACCAACAAGGGTCATGGGCGACTGGAAACACGCACCCTCACGGTGAACAGCCAACTCAAGGATTTTCTGGATTGGCCTTACCTGGAGCAGGTCTTCAAATTGGAACACCGCTTCGTTTCCTTCAAGACCGGCGAGATCCAGGAACAGATCGTATATGGTTTCACGAGCCTGTCGCGGGAAGAAATTGCTCCCCTCCCACTACTCCACAAGACCCGCTCCTACTGGGGCATCGTGAATGGCTTACATTACCGCCGGGACGTCACCTTGAGAGAAGACTACACTCGTTTGACCAAAGGAAAGGCAGGTCAGGCGATGGCTTGCCTCAATAATCTGATCCTGGGTATCCTACTATCGAAAAAGATATACAGTACCATTCCTACTGCCCGACGTTACTTCTCCGCCAATCCGGCTGAGGCGCTTGACCTGTTCCTGCGACCTTACCAACACCCTAATCCCGATGTCCACCGACGTTGACAAGATCGTATTTTTCGGCACGCTGATGCCGGCGTTGATGCTGTTAAAAGCCTCACCGCTGAAATTCATAGAATTTCAAATCGAAAGCCAGAGAACACCGAACGCGGATGTGGAGACTTTCATTCAGGGCAAAGCTGATAATGCTGGCTGGGTCGAAGGATCCTTGATCTTTGTTCACAAATGGTACTCGCTCACCTTTGACCCTTTCACCTTTGCACGTGCCAAGATCTTTTTGTCCCAACTGACTCATCTGGTGCGTCGAGCCGGGTATCGGGCGGAACCGTTGACGCCGCTATCTCCGGATTTGAACCTGCCCATGGCCGCAGCCCGGGCTGGTCTGGGGAATCTCAGCCCGTACGGACTGCTCGTCCACCCGAAATATGGTCCGCGTGTGATCCTGAGCGGGATGAAAACGGATTATCCATTTACGCCGCGGACTCGCTGGGGGTTGTCATGCTGCAATGATTGCATGGCCTGTTTAATACTATGCCCACAAAAACCTCTGGAGAGAGGGGTCGTGAAGCTGGGGGAATGCCAGACATGTGCCAAATGCCTGGTCGTGTGTCCGATGGGAAAAGGCAGGCGCGTAGGTGTGTAATCCCTGGCTTGTTAAACATAGAGAAAAAATCAATGGAGATATAAAATGAGTTTTTGACGAGTATTTTTGGTGAGCCGGTCCAGGCAGTTCAGGCGCTGGAGTTACAGCAAGAACTGTCAACCGGGAATAAGCCGTACCTGCTGGATGTGCGTCAACCGGAGGAGTTCCGCGCTGCCCATATCGCAGGCGCTAAACTGGTTCCCCTGGGCGAACTGGACCGCCGCATCTGTGAAGTGCCAACCGGCAGGGATATCATCTGCATCTGCGCCACCGGGCATCGCAGCGTCCCGGCAGTCCGAAAACTTACTGCCGCAGGTTATACCGCCCGTAGTTTGAAAAACGGGATGATCGCCTGGCAAATGGCGAAGCTGCCGGTCAAAAAGGGAATATAAGGAGAACGGTCGAATGGCAACATCACCGAAGGAAGAGGAAGGAATTATGCACGAGAAAAGATTTGAAGGTGACATCAGTCGCTTGCGCTCCCCCGAGCGGGTGGAACGGCTGGAGGTCCAGCGGGTGGTCGACATGTGCCTGGAGAACGATCAGACCAGCAGCGCCCTGGATGTCGGGACGGGCACCGGCCTGTTTGCCGAGGCCTTTGCGGGGCATGGCCTGACCGTCGCCGGCGTGGATGTCAACCCGGAGATGCTGGCCTCCGCGCGCCGCTTCTTGCCCAAGGCGGATTTCCGCACAGGAACAGCCGAGGCTCTGCCGTATCCGGACAATTCTTTCGACCTTGTCTTCCTCGGCCTGGTCCTCCATGAATCGAATGAACCGTTGAAGGTGTTGAAAGAGACTCTGCGAGTCGCCCGAAAACGAGTCGGCATCCAGGAATGGCCCTACCGGGACCAGTCCTTTGGTCCGCCACTCGCCCACCGGTTGAACCCGGAAGATCTGGCTGGCTTATTTCAGAAAGCCGGCTTCCAAAAGTGGAAAATGACGGACCTTTCTGATACTGTATTGTTTCTTCTGGAAGTGTAAATAGGCACCGATAAAAGTCGACGTGCCACCCGGTTGGCAAGAAGAATTTCGATGCGAAGGTCACATAGCAGCTCCAGCTTGAACAGGTACCGTGAGCCTTACTCGTACAATAATCCGTGCCCTGAATCGTTCTGACTTGGTTCAGGGCACGGATTATTTATATGTCTGATTAAGGCCGCGGACCTGGACCGGGACCATAGCCAGAGCCGGGAGTGGGGGTGTTATCCATCCACGGGTTCTGCGATTCGCCGGGACCATAACCGGAGCCAGGGGTGGAGGTGTTATCAGTCCACGGATTTTGCGATTCGCCGGGGCCATAACTCGAGCCGGGGGTGGGAGTGCCGGTCGCATAAGGATTGGAGCCCGATTGTTCAATCACGTCGCCGGATGGATTCATATTTCCGTTCTGCTGCTGTAGTTGATTTTGCTGCTGAAGACGGATCTGCTCTTGCAGTAATTGCGGGTCTTCGATTCTGACTTCTGCCTGATGCAAATGCAATTCGAGCATGGTAAGGACACGCTCCCGGGTCATGACCCCGGCTTGGTCCCCATCGCCCAGTTGCAGTTGCTGCATGGTCTGCGTCTGAAGGCTCAGCTGGTTGCGAAGTTGGAGCAGGGCCTGTTCGCCTTGATCTGCAGGCTGGTTGGCGGCCAGTTGCTGCATCAGTTGCAGTTGATTTTCCAGTCGAGCCAGCACGGGTTCAGGAACCTGCTCCCCAGCCTGGAGCATGGTGCGGATCTCCTCTATGCGCCGGTTGGTAAACTCATTCATAAGCTGCAGTATTCCCTTGTTATCGCCCGAGAGCTGGAGCCTCACTTCCTCGCTCCAGGTCTTGACAGGGTACAGCGCCTCATCGGGCATGCTGGATTGCGACGCCGCCAGGGCAGCACCTCCGCCACCGAAGACCAGCCCTAACGCCACAAAGATTGACATTAAAATATTGAACATCGCCATTTTCTCCTTTTGCGGGGCAGGTTTGAATATTCTTAAGCCTGCCAACCATATACCTAGACGCTGGTCAGGCCGGTTGGATACGGCCGAGGTGAGTCTCTCCGCTTCGGCAAGAAAAGAGACCCTCTTTTCGGCAGCCAGCTGCGGGTCACGCGGTTTTATTGTGCGCAGACTCTTGAGCAACACTGATAATCTTGGTTCCGGGTCTTCGTTCGGGATCATGGTCACTTTCTTCCTTTTCCACAAGCATTTTTCTCAGGGCAGCGATGGCACGATGCTGAAGCGCTTTGACCGCGCCGACCGGTTTGTTGATGGAGGCGGCGATCTCTGCAGAGTCCCATCCCTCCACATAGCGGAGAACCATCACTTGCCGCTGGTCGGGCGTCAGCAGTCGCAGGGCAGTGCGGACACGGTGCTGGGTGATGCGGAGCTCCGCCTGCTCTAGCGGATCTTCGGCGTGCTGCTCAGGAAGCTCATCTCTCAGCTCGAAGGCGGGTACCGGCTCACGGCGGTAATGATCGGCGATCCAGTTATGGGCACTGCGGTAAAGGTAAGCCTTGAGATTTTCCGTCGGCCCGCCGCCGCCCCGCAATGCACGCAGGAAGCGGCCGAATGTTTCGGAAGTACAGTCCTCAGCCAGTAACGGGTCTCCCAGCAAGCGCAACGCATAATAATAGATGCCCTGGTTGTAAAGGTCATAGATTTCAGCCAGTGCAGGCTGGTCAAAACGCTGCGCGAGCCGTAAAAGGACTTCTTCTGAGCGTAACTCCATGCTTTTACTTATCCAGACGCAGAATAATGTAACAGGATACGGGCGTCACATTTAATGTGTCGAACCAGATAGGTTTTAGTTACGCTCTAAAAAGTTTTTGAATTGTCTTGTCTGTTGAAGGGAAACAGAAGTTAAGAGCAACCCCTGTGCTTAACTGATGTGCGTGAGCCTGAATATGAAAATCTTCCACCAATCGACGCACGGCAGGTACAACACAACGGCCAGCAGGCTGAAAGCGATGAACGAGAAGGGTATGGCGATCATCAGGATGCCCTGCGTGGCCAGGATGCTCACGATGACCACATCGGCCAGGGTACCCAGCAGCATCCAGCGGCTGGGAGTGGATTTCCAGAAATGCTGTCGTTCGCGCACGAGGTATACATTAGCCTGACCGGTGAAGACCAGCGTGATGAACATCAGCGTCTGCAACTGCCCCGTGTCCAGGTGCAGGATGTTGTTGGCAACATAGAAAAATACAAAGGACAGTAACAGGACCGGCAGGGCAAGTGCGAACGACGCCACCACCAGCGGCAGCACTCTCCAGCGATCCGGTTTACGGGAGAATGAAACGTTATCCGTGGCAATGGACATCGTGACGAAGTCGTTGGCAAATAATAAAAGGATGATCAGCAGCGGGGTGACGACGAGTACCCGGGTAAAAATGAAAACCAGACTTAAAAACAACGAGATCTGGAAGGTCTTGATAATTTTGTTGAGCGTATAGGTCAGCATGCGCTGATAAATGCGGCGACTGGTCTCCACCGAAGCCAGGATGTTGCTCAGCCCGGGTGTGGTCAGCACCAGGCTGGCCGCAGCCTTGGCCACATCGGTGGCGCTGGAAACAGCAATCCCCACCTCGGCCTGCTTCAGGGCTGGCGCATCATTTACACCATCCCCTGTCATGCCAACGATGCGCCCTGATTTTTGCAGTCCCTGCACCAGGTGGAACTTATCCTCCGGGTACACGCCGGCAAAGATGTTACAGTCCAGTGATCCAGTAACGGCTGCACTTCGAATTGCCTCCGCTGGGCAGGGGTCACCCGAGATGCCCACCTGGCCGGCAACGGCCTTGGCGGTCAGAGGCTCATCCCCGGTGACCATCACGACGCGCACACCGAGTTCGCTCAGTTCGTGGATCAGGGACCGGGAATCGGGTCGTGGTGTGTCCTGCAGGCCGAGCAGCCCCACCAGTTGGAGGGGACCGGTTTCCGGTCCGGCAGCGACCGCCAGAACGCGGTTTCCCTGCCCTGCTAGTTCGGAGACTGCTGCTTCGATATCCTGTCCTCCGGCGAGGGAGGTCACGGTCTGAGGTGCGCCTTTCAAAACCTGTATCCGGCTCCCATCCTCCAGGCGGATCACCGCCTCGGAGCGTTTAGTGGCCGGCTCAAAGGGTTTATAACTCAGGCGCTCACCTTTTAACTCGATCTTACGATTCCAGGCGCCATCGATAATGGCGAGGTCGAGCGGATCCTGGGTGGCGGACCTTGAGGCCTGCGCGCCCAGGCGAATGACATCTTCCTCTCCGTATGGTGGGAAGGCATGGACGGCGTTGAGGGTGAGGCGGTTTTCGGTGATAGTGCCGGTCTTATCGCTGGCGAGAATGGTCATGGCGGCAGCCTCTCCAATTGCCGACAGGCGGGCCACCAGCACCCCCTGCTTTGCCAGCTCCGCCGCGCCGAGGGCGGTGGCGAGGGTGAACGTGGCCGGTAGGGCCACCGGCACCGAAGCAATCAGGATGATGAGCGCGAACGGCAGGATCTGGTGCCAGGCGATCTGGGCATAAAAGGCGTAAACCACCACCAGCGCCACCAAGATAGCGTCTGCGATGATCAGGTACTTAACAATTGAAAAGATGATCTCTTCCAGGTGACTGGCCGTTCTGGCTTCCCGGACCAGTTCGGCGGTTTTCCCAAATTTGGTATGTGCACCTGTTGAAGTAATCTCGCCGGTGGCTTCACCGCGCTTGACAACCGCGCCTGCAAAGGCGGTCTGTACCGGCCCGACCTCCACCGGAACCGATTCGCCGGTCAGGGCGGACTGGTCGATCTCGACCAGCCCGTCTGAAAGACTCGTATCCGCGGGGACCAGGTCGCCCATGCGCAGGTGGATCACGTCCCCCGGCACCAGGTCCCGCGCGGAGATCAACTGCCAGCGTCCATCGCGCCGGGTGCGGGTCTGCACCGTCAGTTTTTGGCGCAAAAGAGAAAGGGCATTCTGGGCTCGGTTTTCCTGTATGAAACTGAGAATGGCATTGAAAACGAGCAGAGCGCCGATCACGATCGCTTCGACGTATTTACCGAGATACAGTTCGAGCAGTATGGTAATCTCCAACATCCAGGGGACTGGTGCCCAGAATTTTTTTAGAAATGCCAGCACGGGATTCTGCTTGGATTCCGAGATGGCATTTTCGCCAAACTGTACGAGGCGTTCTGCCGCTTGTTCCGATGTCAGGCCATTAGGGAATTGTTTCGGTTCAGAGGGTAAAGGGAGCATTTTTCATCTATCCGTAATCACTTGAAATTCTAACATAAACTTCCTACACCAATTTATACCTGAATAGAATGCGGGAGACGATTTTAATCTTTGACAAATCTTGTTGGAATATTTAATCCCCCTTTAAAGAGTATTGCTATCATGGGTGTAGAGTTGAATAAATAACGATCAAAAATATCCTGTTGGAGGGTTCCTATGTTCAAAAAGATAATTCTCAATGCTCTGGTAGCCCTACTCGCTGCCGTAAATAGTTTAAGCGCGATTTCGGTTCTGGCAGCCCCGGCGGCTGCAAAACAAAATCTGTCCACCAATGAAACCGCCGGACTGTTGTATATGTACGAAGAAGAAAATATGGCAAGGGATGTTTACACTGCTCTCTACGCTCTGTGGGGGCAACCGGTCTTCCAGAACATCGCTGCCAGTGAACAGGTACACATGGACGCGGTCAAGACACTCCTTGTTCGTTACGGCATTGCAGTGCCGGGGGCAGCCGCGGGCGTTTTTGTTGACCCATCGCTCCAGGCATTGTATAACAATCTGGTGGCCACCGGAAAGCGGTCCCTGGAGGATGCGCTGAAAGTAGGCGCAATGATTGAAGAGGTGGATATCACTGATTTGCAGTCCCACCTGGCGCAGACAACCGCCGCCGACATCCGTCTGGTCTACAACAACCTGATGAGAGGTTCCTACAACCATTTACGCAGTTTCACCTCCCTGCTCAACCGCCTGACCGGTGAAGTCTACCAGCCCCAGTCCCTGAGCGCTGACCTGTACCAGAGCATCTTGACCGGTACGAAAGGGAACGGCCATGGTCCATCCAATGCCACCGTTACTGGCACAAGCATAGGAACAGGTCGCGGATATCGTGGTAATAGACCGTAAACAACTGTAAATTTTATAGTACAGTTAGTTTGAACAGAAAAATCGCCCATTCAGGCGATTTTTCTGTTTCATAAGTGAATTCTCAACGCTGAAATGGACATTAAGTGCGTCACGTCCCGGGTCATTAATTGGCTTAGAACCCTATTAAGCCTGTCCCGGGCAAGATCATGAAGTGGATGGTCATAGAAATTCCCAGGTGATATACTACCCATCTCTGCTGGTTTAATAGATTAGACCGATAAACAAATAGTATTGCGATTTAGGAGCATTCATGCCAGAAGGTATCCCTATTCATATTGGTAATTTTTCATACACCATTCATTTTTACGGCATCATTATAATGCTTGGTGTAGTTGCGGGCGCTTTTCTATCGCGCAGAGAAGCAAAACGCCGCGGCCTCGACCCGGATATTATCTGGGATATGCTGATTTATTTGCTGATCGGGGGTGTCCTGGGGGCGCGGCTGTGGCATATCTTTTCGCCGCCGCCGACATCGCTTGCGCAAGGGATTACGACCGTTTATTACCTGACTCATCCCCTCGCTGCAATAGCCATCTGGAATGGCGGATTGGGGATTCCAGGCGCGGTGATTGGCGGTGCCATAGCGATGTTCATTTATACCCGCAGGCATCGTCTGGACTTTGCCGTCTGGGCCGATATTGCCGCACCAGGGATTGCACTTGGGCAGGCGATCGGCCGCTGGGGAAATTTCTTTAATCAGGAATTGTACGGTTCTCCCAGTACCCTGCCGTGGGCTATTTATATCGATCCGCAGCACCGCTTGGCTGGATTTACCGACCGGGCCTACTACCATCCGCTGTTTTTATACGAATCACTTTGGAATTTTGGCAATGTCTTTCTGCTGCTGTGGTTGAGCCGACGTTTTGCTGACCGTCTCAAACCTGGCGATTTGATGCTGGTGTATATGCTCAATTATGCCATCGGGCGTTTTCTACTCGATTTTCTACGCTTGGATGCATCTCAGGTGGGTGGAATCAATTTCAACCAGACTGCAATGGTGATTGTGGCGTTCGGATCCCTCTTTGCCTTGATATGGCGACATAAGTCTGTTCGCTGAAGTTTCAATTTTGCGATGTTGATAATTATGTTTATTGGATAACCAGATTATTTTACCTGAAATTTACTCCATGTCTGGCTTCCACACCTTCCAGACATTGCCTACCAAATCGGAGCCGGGATTGAGGGTAAGTTTTCCGGGTTCCCATCCGGCCGGGGTGGCTTCTTTTCCGCCCGAGGCGCGCACCAGTTGGAAGGTCTGGATCTGACGAACGCTCTACGCAAGGCGGCGGCCAACCGATGGGGTCAGGACTTCCATCGCCTGGATGATGCCATCCGGGTCGATGATAAAGCGCCCGCGCAATTCGATGCCCTGGTTCTCATCCCAGACCCATAAGCGCGTCCCACGTTTCCCGCCTGGTCTGATGCCATGTGGAAAGGCACACCGCCCTCCACCATTTTGACCAATTCGTTATCGTTCCACATTTTGTGAACAAAGTAGCTGTCCACACTGACAGAGATGACCTCCACGCCCAGTTCCTGCAACTTTGCATATTTATCGGCGACTGCCGAAACTTCGGTCGCTCAGACAAAGGTAAAGTCACCCGGATAGAAACAAACAAAAACCCACTTCCCTGCAAAATCCGAGAGATTGACGGGGGTGAACCTACCCTTATAGTAAGCCGGGGCGGTGAAATCGGGGGCTTTTTGCCCGAGACGTGCGGTCATGGTCATTTCCTTTTTTTCAACTGGGGCTTGAGTAGGTTGGGACTCTCCTGGCTTTTCGCCAACAACCGTCCCGGTCACACGCGCGCATCCTTGGGGCTGATCTGCCATTGTGCCTCCTTAATAATTGCCAGTTGTGCTCTAAAGGATCATCCTTGTTGTTCAGCAGATCTCAATAAATTATCCTATTGATCGATTAAAAAATCTTTCACATGTCTGGAATTTATGCAAAAGCCCAGACGCACCAGGTACCGATCATCATCAGGCCGGCTGCAAACCGGGCTGCAAATCCCAAGGTGAATCCCACCAGCAGTCCCCGCGTACTTTCTAGTGCTTTTCCTGCATCCTTCGAGCGACGCCATTCGATCCCGAAGAGCACTAATAACCCAGCAAGGATACCGCCCAAGATGGGGACGACGAAATTCCCAGCAATGGCTGCCACCAGTGCAATGATGACCACCCACCAGGGAGCACCTTCTTTATGGGCTTGGGTCCCTATCAGCACGTGTTCGGCGAGTTCCCCTGTGATCTTCAGCACAGTCAGGATGGTGAACATGAACCAACCCACCGTGTCAAATCCCGTGAAGATGCCATACCCCAGTGCAGCACCCCAGATAATTCCCAGCCCAGGCAGGATAAGAATGACTAATCCAAAAAGGCCGACGAGCAATACCACGAAGGTAAGGCCTGCCACGATCAAATGGTTTCGATGGTGATTTCTCCGATCGTCATTGTTCACCTTGTTCCTGCGCAAAAGGTTTTCCCCACGCTCGGGTGCTTAACCTTTTCAACAAGTAAGGATCGATGTCCCAGGTGGTGGTTTACTGCACCTCGCCGAACCACCCTTTTCTTACCATCCACTTCGCGCTTTCCAGAACCGGAACAATGGTCACGGTCAGCCCGCCGATGATCAACCAGTCAATCAACGGCAGAGGGTAGGTCGTAAAGGCTTTATGGAGGAAGGGCAGGTAAATGATCAGTACGAGCAAACCCATCTCCCAGCCGACTGCCATGTTCAACCACCTGTTGGCGAATGGCTTGTTCAACACTGAAAGTCGGTCTGAACGGAAGTTGTACGCTTTGAAAAACTGGATCAGCACCAACGAGTCTTTTGAACCGGTTTTCGAAGGTCAGGTCAGTTCCAATTGTGCTATAATGTAGGAAAGTATGACTATATGATTGTATGGAATACTGGAGGACATGATGGATGAAATCGGCGTACGTATTCAAGAAAAAGGGCAGGTTACCATTCCCCGTCAGATTCGTAAAAAGCTCAACCTGAAGCGCGGCGATTTGGTTGTGTTTGTGGAAACCGAAGCTGGCGTCATCGTCAAACCTGCCTCGGTAGTCGCCAACGATGAACTGCGGGCTGAGGTCACTGCAGTGGTGCGTTCCATCCGTGAGAAGTTCAAGGATTATTCCGCGGGTGAGATCGAGTCGCTGGTGGGTGATGCCATCCTCGAAGCACGGAGGAAACGAGCGTGATTCGAGCGGTGCTGGATGCCAATATTTTGATTAGCGGGTTGATTTCCACAAAAGGCACGCCTGGCAATATTTTGAATGCCTGGCTCAAAGGGCAGTTCCAACTTTGGATATCACCTCAAATAAACAGTGAGTTATCGCGCGTTTTGAAATATCCACGCATCGCAAAGCGATTAGAAAGAGGACAGGCGACCACCTTGCTGGAGAATTTAAGCGTGCTGTCAGAATGGGCGGATGGAAAATTAAAACTGGATATCTTGACCCTTGATCCCTCCGATAACATATATCTTGCCTGCGCAGTGGAAGCGCACTGTGATTATTTAGTTACTGGAGATCGTGATCATTTTGAAGAAGCGGGGACGGAGTATCGAGGTGTGAGAATTGTGAATCCTCGTGATTTCCTTAATTTGCTGGCTGCAGATTAAATCATGAAAGGCTTTCAGGTTTGATCATTGCTGTACAATCTCAGTGGCAGGCCACCACAATCCAAGCCTTTACTATCATTATCCGCGTTATTACATGAATTGGAGGCCAGGCACTCCCCGCCAATTCCACAATTGTCCACGTCGTTTTTAAATGGTGATTCCTAAACAAACCGTTATTGCTCAAAAAATTCCGAATATCGTTTTACTCATATATGCAGCCTCTTGGGGGTGAAATCCATTTGTTTTCGCAAAGACAGTAAGCCATGGAAACAGTGGAGAGGAGGGTGTGTATCATTTTTTCGGGGAATCGTCTCGTTGATAGAGGCTGTGCCCATATTTGAATTTGCGCCAGGGATTATCCTTGGGGTCTTTCGGTTTCTTCGGTGTCGGAAGCGAAATCACCTGAAGATCTGGGGATGCTGTTCTTGGGGTCTCCAAAACGGAAACTGGAGCTGGCTTTCTTCGGGACTGATGCAGCATCTGTCTTTGTTGGGAAGCTCGTTGGCGTAAGCGCACTTCGATCCTGGGCCAATCTTCTTTCCAGCGGCCGGAACATACGATGTTGCGCAGGGCGAGCATCGCGTTGACATGCTGGTCCGCCCAGTGCATCCCGGAGCCTTTCAAGCGAGCTTCCACCACCAGCTTGTTGCCG
>JBGPQJ010000082.1:0-12968 GCA_041488995.1 Anaerolineae bacterium | reverse complement strand
TATGTGCTCCTACAGGCGATACTGTACGCGCTGTTGATAAAGAACTGTAGGAAAACGGGATTTCGGCCGTTTCCTGGTAGCCTGGTTATAGCCTGGTATCCTTGATTGGATCTCCTGCGGCACTGCCCGAAATGGATCAACAGGCCAGCCAGTTGCTGGGAAGGAAACCCGGAACTGTCTGCTATCACGAATCGACTTCTCACCGCGCACCATTCGTGATCCCAGAATCTGGGGAGAAGCCAGCTCTGGTTGTCGTCTATGAAGAACTGGCCAACTGCCTGGAACCAACCCGATAATCCGCAGATCATCTCGTCAACCCCGTTAGGAGGAGGGGCAATTACCGACAAAAGGAGGAGGCAGCATGTGTTGATGATTAGAAGAAGAGAACAAACTGATTTCCATCTCGACTCAAGGTTTTCCAAGTACGAACTAGAGAACATTCACAAGTCCAAGGAGGAACAAAATGTTTGCAAAAATATCCCTTGCAAAGACTCTTAACCTGGCCTTTGCTTTCGTTTTGGTCGTTTCAATGCTGTTCGGCTGCGCTCCTGCTGCCCCGGCTGCTACCTCGGCTCCTGCTGAGCCAGCTGCCACCACCGCTCCTGCCGCCCCGGCCGACACTGCCGTACCGGCAGCTCCCGCCAAGAAGACCTTCGTCTTCGGTCGGTACATGGATGCGATCAACCCCGATCCCGTTATGAATGACGCCAATGCCGATATCTGGTATATGCAGCAGTATTATAGCGGTCTGCTGCGCTTCAAGCCGGATAATAGCGTGGAAGCGGATCTGGCAGAGAAGTGGGAAGTCAGCCCCGATGGCTTGACCTGGACCTTTACTCTGCGCCCCGACTTGAAATTCTGCGACGGTACACCCATCACTCCCGAAGATTGGGTCTGGTCCCTGGACCGCGCCCGTGACCCCAATAACGGCATCTGGTCTTTCACCCTGGATGCCGTCGACAAAGTGGAAGCCACCAGCTCGACCGTCGTATTCAAGCTCAAGTACCCATACGTTCCCTTCATTTACTCTCCAGCCTTGTTTAACGCAGTGGTCATGCCCAAAGCAATGGTGGAAGCTGCTGGCGGCTGGGAGAAATTTAGAGAGCATCCCTGCGGCTCAGGGCCCTACATCATGAAGGAATGGGTCAAAGGCGATCACATGCTCCTGGTCAGGAATCCCTATTATTGGGAAAAGGGCAAACCCATCATCGACGAAATCCTGATCAAGACCATCACCGATGACAACACCCGTATTCTGGCCCTCCAGAAGGGTGATGTCGACGCCATTAACTACCCACCATTCAACCGGGTTGATGAACTGGGTAAGGACCCGAACCTGGTAGTCTATAAATTCCCCTCTACTTCTACCAACTACCTCGCTATCAACAACCGGAACAAGCCGTTCGACGACAAGCGTGTACGTGCGGCTCTAGCCTATGCGATTGACCGGAACGCCCTGATTAAGACAGTCAACTTCGGCATCGGCGAGCCTGCCACCACCTTCCGCCCGCGCGGGTCCCTTTATTATAACGACACCCTTCCTGGTTGGCCCTACGACGTGGAGAAAGCCAAAGCCCTGTTGAAAGAAGCCGGTTACGAGAATGGCTTCAAGACAGATATTGAGATCGTGGCTGGATCACAAACTGACCAGCAGATCGCCACGATTGTCCAAGGGATGTGGGCGCAGATTGGCGTCGATGTAACCATCCAGACCCAGGAGTCAGGCCTGTTCAACGACTCCTACTACAACAACACATACATCATCCAGATCGGCGGCTGGACAGACGATATCCCTGACCCGAGTGAAGAGGTCAACTATGCCGTAGTTAACGCCACGTCCGAAAGCTACCACACTGGCTTCCAGAGCGATGAGGTCGATAAGCTGGCGGCAGACGCCCTCAAGGAGACCGATCCCGAGAAGCGGAAGGAAATGTACTTCCGCATCCAGGAAATCTTCAACGAGGAAGTCCCCATGATCCCGCTGTTCCACAGCCCCTATATTGTTATAGCGAACAAGAATGTCGTCAATTTCGTCCAGACTTCGCTGGGTACTTACCTCTGGCGTGACATGGATATCAACAAATAAGCGATGGATAACCCATCCCCCGGTTCCTAACATTTACATGAGAGGAGTTTGGTACGGGCCAAGCGGTAGGCAGTGAAGTGCACCGCCTACCGCCGCCCTCACCAAACTCCCCAATCCACAAGGGGCTTCACTTGATATGAAGAGAATAAATTATGTGGTTGTAAGGTTGTTGCAGATGATCCCGGTGGCGCTGGGGATCAGCCTGATCCTGTTCTTACTTCTACGGGCAATCCCTGGAGATCCCGCAATCATCCGCCTGGGGGTGCGGGCAACACCCGCGGCGGTAGCCAACCTTCACCGGGAAATGGGTCTCGACAAACCCATTTGGACTCAATACTTTATTTATTTACGCGACATTGTGACCCTGAACCTGGGGGATTCGATCCGTTACGAAGTACCTGTGGCAAAGTTAATCGGCCAACGGCTCCCAATCACCCTTTTCCTGGCTGTGTATGCCACACTTCTGTCGATCATCATCACAGTTCCTATGGCGACTTTCGCCGCGATGCGCAAAGACCAGACCGCAGATACGACGATCCGCATCATTTTCATGCTGGTCCTGGGCATGCCCGAATTCTGGGTAAGCGTCATTTTGCTGATCGTCTTCAGCTTGAAAATTCCAATTTTTCCTTTAGGCGGGTATGGGAAAAATTTTCCTGAGCACATTTACCACCTGGCGCTCCCGGCGTTTGTGCTGGCTTTAGGCCAATCCGCCTGGCTGATCCGTTCGCTGCGCTCGGGTATTATCGATGTGCTCCAGGACGAGCACGTCAATTTTGCACGGGCCAAGGGGTTGAACGACCGGATGGTTTTGCTGCGGCACATTTTACGCAATTCCTTGATTCCCACGGTCACCATCCTGGGGTTGAATATTGGATATCTGGTTGGCGGCACGGTGATCATTGAAAGCATTTTTTCTCTGCCCGGTATGGGCAGCATGATGCTGGAGGCGATTTTTAACCGTGATTACACCGTGGTGCAAAGCGCAACGTTATGTTTTGCGGTGCTGGTCATTTTGATTAACCTGCTTACGGACCTGACCTATTCTATCCTCGATCCTCGCGTGACGCTGGGATAAGTGTGGCGGAAGGAGCTCGCTCAAACTTATGGGAACGGCTCAAATAACCCGAACGTATGAACCCAGCGGGTTGATTGCTTACATCACCCATCGGAACCGCATCTGGCGGAAAAACCCCTCTCTCTTTGCAGGGGGAGTGATCTTACTGGCTATATTCGTAGTGATCCTCTTCAATAAACAGATCGCGCCCTATAATCCGATTGCGATGGACTTTAACGCTGCCTTACAAGCACCCAGCCGGCAGCATATCCTGGGCACAGATAATTATGGGCGAGATTTGTTTTCTCGTATCATCCGCGCCACGCCACTGGATCTTAAAGTCGGGATATTGGCTGTGCTCTTTCCCCTCATCATTGGCGTGTTCGTCGGCATGCTCTCGGGTTACTTTGGCGGGATTGTAGATACGATCTTTATGCGCCTGGTCGATACATTTATTGCCTTTCCCTTCATGGTATTGATCATTTCGGTGATCGCCGTCCTGGGTCCCGGTTTGAATAACGTAATCCTGGCAGTCACAATGGTGAGTTGGATCATCTATGCCCGCCTGGTACGGGGCGAGGTCCTGGTGGCGAAAAACCTGGAATACGTGATGGCCGCCAAGGTCCTCGGATACAGCGACCTGAGGATCATGATCCGCCACATCCTGCCGAATGTGATCACCACTGCAATCATCTTCGGCGCACTGGATGTGGCCCTGGATATCCTGCTGGCCTCTTCCCTGGGTTTCCTGGGTCTGGGCGTCCAACCGCCCGAACCAGAATGGGGAGCCATCATCGCTGAAGGCCGCCAGTTTATGTCGACTGCCTGGTGGATTTCGGTCTATCCGGGGATTGCCATCATTATCACCGGCGCCGGATTTGCACTGTTAGCGGATGGTCTGGCTGACGTGCTGCGCGTTGGCGGCAAGGAGGGTTGATCCGTGGCTTTCAATCTACCCACAACCTTAAGCAACTCACCAGCCAACGGCAGCCAGCCAGAATTGCTCATGGTCGAAAACCTGCAGGTAAAGTTCTTTACCCACCTGTCAACCATCACTGCCGTGGATGGGGTCACATTCTCTATCCGGGAGCGTGAAACCCTGGGCCTGGTAGGAGAATCGGGGAGCGGAAAAAGCGTCACCTGCCGCTCGATCGTGCGCCTGATCCAGCGCCCCGGCAAGATTGTGGGTGGCAGGATCATTTACAACAACCGCGATATCCTTAGCCTTTCCAGGAGGGAGCTTAATAATTTCCGCGGCAAGGAAGTTTCAATGATCTTTCAGGACCCAATGACTGCGCTCAATCCGGTGCTGCGCATCCGCGACCAGATCATCGAGACCCTGGAAGAAGATCAAGAAAATTCACCGCAGGAAAACCTCCAAACTGCCATTAAATTGATGAAGATGGTAGGCATCCCGATCCCGGAACGCCGCTTGACTGAATATCCGCACCAGTTTTCAGGAGGCATGCGCCAACGAGTCATGATCGCCACAGCGATCTCGAGACAACCACGCCTGCTTCTGGCCGACGAGCCCACGACTGCGGTGGACGTTACCATCCAGGATCAGATCCTCAAACTGCTTCTGCATCTGCAACACGAATTTGGGATGAGCCTGCTGCTGGTCACCCATGACCTGGGAATCGTAGCGCAGACCTGCGATCGGGTGGCAGTGATGTACGCCGGACGGATCATTGAGATGACCGATACCGTAACGCTATTTAAGAATTTCCACCACCCCTACACCATGGGGCTGATGAACTCAATCCCGACCGTTAAAGCTACCAGGCATCGCCTGATCCCAATCCCCGGTATGCCACCCGACATGGCAAAATTACCGGACGGCTGCCGTTTCCATCCTCGCTGTCAGTTTGCAACGGACGAATGCCGGTCTGGGGATATTCCTCTGCGGCAGGTTGGAAATAATCACTTCTCCGCCTGCATTAAAGATGTGCGCTAATTCGGGAGATTGCCTGCGCGAATCACCTGCTGGCAATCTCAACAAACTTAAGGTTACAGACTTATGAATGTTAATCTCGCACCCATCCTTGAAGTCAGGGATTTGAATAAAACCTTTGAGCTGCCGTTAGGTTTGGTCCCGGCGATTCTCAGGCATAAAGCGGAAGTGATCACAGCGGTTGACGATGTTTCTTTTGTCGTGGAAAAAGGCGAGATCCTGGGTATCGTTGGAGAATCTGGCTGCGGTAAAACCACCCTGCTGCGCTGTATCGCCAAGCTTTACGACGCTGACTCAGGTGAAATCTTGTTCGAGGGCAGGGATATCCTAAAATTACGCCACCAGGAAATGCGCATTGAACGGCGAAAGATACAGGTCGTATTCCAGGACCCTTACTCTTCACTGAACCCAAGGATGACTGTCAGGCAAATTTTAGGTGAAATCCTTTCGGTCCACAACATACGCCCACCGGCACAACGCAAAGAGCGGATGCTGGAATTGATGGAAATGGTAGGCCTGAACGCCGACGCGCTGCAACGCATGCCATCTCAATTCAGTGGCGGGCAGCGGCAGCGGATTGGGATCGCGCGCGCCCTGGCAATGGAACCCTCTCTCCTATTGGCTGATGAACCAGTTTCGGCTCTGGATGTGTCCATCCAGGCTCAGATCATCAACTTGCTGATGGAGCTGCAGGAACAACTGCACCTGACCATGATCTTCATTACCCACGATCTGCGCGTGGTCCGGCATGTGAGCCACCGCATTGCGGTGATGTACCTGGGAAAGATTATGGAGATCGGTCCAACGGATAAGATCTTTGCCAATCCTATCCATCCCTATACTATGGCGCTGCTGGCTGCTGCCCCGGAACTCGATCCAACAATCCGAAATGAGGTATCGGCGCTGCAGGGCGACCCACCCAGCCCGATTCATATCCCATCTGGCTGTCGCTTTCACCCGCGCTGTTCGCTGGCGGTGGAAAGCTGCAAGAATCAAGTACCTGTTTTGAAAGAAATGGAGGCCGGGCACATGGCTGCCTGCCCGATTATGGCAGCCCGGTAGGGGCGGGCTCTCCCTGGCTCCAGCAGTGGCTGCACAAGAATAGCGATCAGACCCAACTAAATTTTAAAAAGGAGAAGATATCTATGTTACTCGAAAAAATGAACTGGAAAATGGTAGAAAAGTATTTGAAGCACGATGACCGGATTGTGGTGGTCCTTGGCGCAACAGAGGAACATGGTCCGAATTCGCTGGCAACGGATACTCAATGCCCCTGGGAAATCGCCAGGGTTGCCTGCGAAAATAAAAAAGTGCTGCTGGGACCAGCGCTTCCCTATGGCCCTTCCCACTTCTCGTTGGACTACCCCGGTACCATCAGCCTGAGCTCTGGCGTCTATATGCACATCATAAAAGAAATATTGGACTGTGTCGTACGCAGCGGGTTTAAGCGCATCCTGTTCTTCAGTGGTCATGGCGGCAACACCCTGGCTAAGAATGTCATTAGCGAATACGTGGTGGATCGATCTGACCTGACGATAAAATTCCGTGAATGGTATTTGATGCCCAAAACTTATGCCAGGATTAAAGAATTGGGCAGCACAGACTATGATCATGGAAGCTGGCTGGAAAGCTTCCCCTGGATCAACCAGGTTGCACCAATCGAACCGGTGTTCAAGGAACAAACCCATATTGAAGATTATTACGCTCTATCGGCGGCAGAAACCCGCAAAGATTACGGCGATGGCGTAGGCGGTGGTGATTACACCAAACCCGAACCCGTGATGCGCGAGTTTTTCAATATCGCCGTGGCTGATCTGGAGGAATTCCTGGATAATGGCTGGAGCAAAACTACCCGCGTTCGAAATCGTTAAGCGGCGGGCAAGACGCCGCGGTTCACCCATAAGAGATTAAACCCCCAACAATTTATCAGGGCTGTTTATCATAAATAGAAAAGGAAGTCACGATGACGACAACTGCAGGAATGAAAGAAAAAAGTTGGCTAGAGTTCAAGTATCGCGCCACCGGTGAACCCATTCGCTTTCCGGTTGGGACCATTCACGGGGCTGCAGATGGTCCGACACTGCTGGTCCTGGGCGGGATGCACGGCAGCGAGTTCGCTGGCATCGAGGCAGCTATCCGCTTGTTTAACGAAGTAGACCCACGCCGTCTGAAGGGGACACTGAAGGTAGGAATGATTTATAACCTGCCGGCTTTTGTCAACAACCTGGGTTTTGTCGTGCCTCACGATGGCAAGAACCCGATGAGCACTTTCCCTGGCAACCCAATCGGCACCTATGGCGAGGCGATGGCTTACTACTTCGACCAGGAAGTCCTCTCCAAATGCGATTATTTCGTTGAGCTGCACGGCGGGGATATTCCCGAAGCGCTTACTCCGTTCACTATCCATACCGAAACGGGCGACGCCGATTTCGATGCCAAATGCAAAGCGATGTCAGTGGCTTACAACATTCCTCTGGTCGTGGTGGAAAAAATGGCCCCAGAAGTGGAGCCAACCTGGGCTTTCGGCGTGTGCGCCAGGCGCGGCAAGCTGGCAATCCTGTGTGAAGCAGGCCAGCAGGGCATCCTGAAGCTGGAGGAAGTGGAGGTCCACCTGACCGGTTTGCGCAACATCTTGATCCACCTGGGGATGATGGAGGGTAAGATCGTCAACACGGTCAAACGCACTTACCTGGAAAACTACTCTTCTGTGCGCAGCGAACTGCAGGGGATGTGGTATCCAACCGTCAAAATGAACGAAGTAGTCAAGAAAGATCAGGCGGTGGGTGTCATCCGCGATTACTTCGGTCAGGACCTGGTGGAGGTCAAGGCGTTGTTGGATGGGATTGTCACAGTTATCCGCACCAGCCCGAATGTGAAACCTGGCAATGTATTAATCGAACATGGACATCCATACGCGCACGAAGAATAGTCCGAATCGTCCTATAATTCACCCGTTTATCTACGAGCGGCACAGGAGCATTTAAACATGCAAAAGTATAATATCGCAGTTGTCGGTGCACTTGGCCTGGTAGGTTCCAACATGGTGCGGATCTTGGAAGAATACAACTTTCCTGTGGATGAACTGCGCCTGCTGGAGCAAAAAGAAATGACCGGAGCACCGGTTAGCTTTAACGGGCAGGTTCATTACACGGTTGAGGCAAAAGAAGAAACCTTCAAAGATATCGATATCGCCTTTTTTGCCACCAACGAGGAGGTCAGCAAGGATCTGGCCCCCAAGGCTGTCCGGCAGGGTGCAATTGCTATCGATAACAGCTACGCCTACCGGATGGATCCTGAGGTGCCCCTGGTAGTGCCCGAAGTGAATTGTGAAGACCTTGACTGGCATGCGGGCATCATCGCCAACCCCAACTGTACCACGATCGGCACTGTTGTCGTGCTCAAACCCATCCATGATCTCTCCCGGATTAAACGTCTGGTGGCATCTACCTATCAATCTGCTTCCGGAGGGGCGGCTCGCGGAATGATGGAGCTGAAGAAGCAGTCCGTAGATATTGCGCTGGGCTTCGCTCCCTCCACGCCAGCGGTCTTCAAGTACCAACTGGCTTATAACCTAATTCCGTTCATCGATGTTTTTGAGAAAGACGGCTATACTCTCGAAGAGTGGAAAATGGTCTACGAAACGCATAAGATGCTGCACGATGACAGCATCGGCATCACTGACACAGCCGTCCGGGTGCCAGTTTTGGTCTGCCATTCGGTAAGCTGCAATATCGAGACCGAAAAGAAGCTGACTTTGGCACAGGTGCGCGAAGCACTGAGCAAAGCCCCTGGGGTTAAGCTGGTGGATGATGTGGATAATCTGGAATTCCCACAGCCGGCCAAGGTTGCTGGTGGAAACCTGGTCCATGTGGGCCGAATCCGCGAAGATCTAACCATCGCCAACGGTCTCAACCTCTTCCTGGTATCCGACAACGTGCGCAAGGGAGCAGCTCAGAATGCGGTGCAGATCGCCCAGGCACTCATCGAGAAAGGCCACCTGGACAAATGGCGGAAGACGCACGGAAAATAACAAATGACATTTCGCATCTCTCAAGGATTTTCTTGATAATCGGAGTTTCTCATCATGGCAACTAAAAAAGGCATGAAGGAACACGGTTGGTTAGAATTCACATATCCACCCACCGGCGAGCCGATCCGCTTCCCGGTAGGAACGGTGCACGGAGCTGGCGACGGCCCCACCCTGGCAGTTTTAGGCGGGATGCACGGCAGCGAGTTCTGTGGAATCGAAGCAGCCATCCGCTTGTTCAAACGGGTGGACCCCGCCAGGTTGCGCGGCACCCTGATGGTTGGCATGATCTATAATCTCCCTGCCTTCCAGAACAATCTGGGGTTTGTCGTGCCCCAGGATGGGAACAACCCAGGGCGGACTTTTCCGGGTAATCCGGATGGCTCCTACAGCCAGGTCATGGCGCACCACTTCAGCCAGGAATTTCTCAGCAAAGCCGATTATTTTGTCGAGCTGCATGGCGGTGACATTCCAGAGGCACTGGTACCCTTTATATACGTCCCCATCACCGGTAACGAAGCAGTGGATGAAAAGAGCAAGGCGATGGCCCAGGCCTACAACATTGCACTCATCGTTCACGGCAAGGTCCAACCGACCTCGCCTACCCCGAGTTCGGCCTTTGTCGCCAGCGCCCGCCGGGGTGTGCCCGCCATTTTGACCGAATCCGGGCAGCAGGGCATTTTAAATCTTGAAGATGCCGAGAGGCACCTGACCGGCTTGCGAAACGTACTGGTCCACCTTGGGATGATGGATGGGAAAATCGTCGACACCGTCCAGCGTATGATCAGTGAAGAACATATAGCCATCCGCTCTGAATACGAAGGCATGTGGTATCCATCTGTAAAGTTAGGCGAGTGGGCAAAACAGGACCAGGTAATCGGGCGGATCCGTGATTACTTTGGTGAACCGATCGCCGATGTGAAGGCTGTGTGCGATGGTCACATTACCGTGATTCGCACCAGCCCCAATACAGCCATCGGGAATGTCCTGATCGAGCAGGACCGGGTAGCCAACAAAATAGAATAAGCAGGAGGAGTAGAAAAGATGCGGGGTCCAATCTCGGAAGAAATGGTGGCTGTCTTAGCACGAGCAGCCGGTTTTGACCTGGCGTCCGATCGCTGCAAGCTGCTGGCGCCCCAACTTGACTGGCTGTTGGGTGAGGCAGAACACCTGGCCTCTTTCGATGTAAGCAACGAAGAACCGCCCTGCTTCTTTCGACCGGGGCCGATGCCAACGATGGATGCTGGTAAATAATGGAACCACGCGAAATCTGTTATTTATCCATTGCAGAGCTGGGCCGGCTTTATCGCAGCGGGGAGCTCTCACCCGTAGAGGCCACCCGGGCGGTTCTGGAACGTATCCACCACCTGGACAGCAAGCTCAACGCTTTCATCACAGTGCTGGACGAGCAAGCAATCGCTCAAGCCCGCCAGGCTGAGGCCGAATTGAGGGCCGGGCAGGATCGGGGTCCACTGCATGGCGTTCCGATTTCTTTGAAGGACCTGATCGACACAGCTGGCATCCGCACGACTGCCGCCTCGCGCATCTGGCGTGATCGCGTGCCAGATCAGTCGGCCACCATTGCAAGGCGGCTGGAACAAGCCGGCACGGTTTTGCTGGGGAAATGCAACCTGCTGGAGTTTGCTTACGGAATAGTTCATCCGGACTATGGGCAGTGCAATAATCCCTGGGACCCGGAACGGACTGCAGGGGGGTCGAGCAGCGGCTCTGCAAGCTCGGTAGCCGCCGGCATGGGGTGGGGATCGATCGGCACAGACACCGGCGGATCAATCCGCATCCCGGCTTCTTACTGCGGGGTGGTGGGCCTGAAGCCCACCTACGGGCGGGTCAGCCGGCAGGGAATCTTTCCCCTCTCCTGGTCGCTCGATCATGTGGGTACCCTGGCGCGCACGGTGGAGGATACGGCAATTCTACTGGAAGCAATCGCCGGTCAGGACCCGCTTGACGCAACTTCATCGAATACGCCTGTCCCGGCGTATCGGACTGTGCTGACCGGCGATGTGCTCGGGCTACGCCTGGGGGTGCTGGAGCAGCACATGACCGGCGCCGACCTGCACCCAGGTGTGGCTGAAGCAGCCTGGGCCGCCGTGGCAGAATTAGAAAAGGCAGGCATGCTGGCAAAGAATATCCACCTGCCTTCGCTCGAACAAGCCGATTCTGCACTGCTGCTTGCTATCCTGCCGGAGGGCACCCTGGTGCACGAAGCCTGGCTGCGGGAACGCCCGCAGGATTACGCGGAGAAGACGCGCCAGCAGCTCGAGATGGGGGCGCTGCTCCCGGCGGTGGATTATTTGCGCGCCCAGCAGTACCGCTCCCGGTTGATGGGAGAGCTGCAGGCAGCATTTCAGGAGGTGGACGTGCTGGTGAATCCGACGGTTGCCTGGGAAGCGCTTAAAGAGGATCCGACCGTGGCTGCCGGCGAAGGATCCACAGAAGCACGCCGCACCGGGCCATTTAACCTGACCGGACTGCCGGCGCTTTCACTGCCTTGTGGCGTAGGAAAGGATGGGTTACCACTCGGCTTGCAGGTCATTGGGGCGCCGTTTGCCGAACCGATGATCCTGCGAGTGGCTTTTGCTTATGAACAATGCACAAGCTGGCATGAACGGCATCCGGCGCTCGATTGAAAGATAGAGAATCGCACGAGGATCCCAGATCCCGGCTGAACAATTATGAAAAAAGGAGTTTTCGAATGTCAAAAGGATATTTTCTGGAACAGTTAACCTGGCCTCAAGCCAAAGAAGCATTTAAGCGGACTACGTTTGTCGTTTTCCCGCTTGGCTCGAACGAGCAGCACAGTCTGCACCTGCCGACCTGCACCGATTGGATAGTGGCTCATGACCTGGCCTGGCGGCTTGGCGAGCGGGCCAACGTGATCGTGACGCCCACATTACCGATTGGATATGCCAAATATCACACCGGATTCCCGGGCACCCTGTCGGTATCTGAAGAGACATTGACGCGAATGCTGATCGAGATCTGTGAAGACTTGCTCAAATACGGCACCACGCACATCCTGTTTGTAAATGGGCACGGTGGCAACATCCCATCCCTGGCGCGTGCCGGAGCCTGGCTGCGCGAACAAAACATCCCTGCAGCGGTTTCTTGCTGGTGGGAAATGACACAGGTCGTCAATCCAGAATGGCTGGCAACCGGTCATGCCGATTACATTGAAACCGCGGTGATGCTGGCTGTAGACGAACAACACGTCGATATGAAATCCGCCCAACTGGCTGTAAACAAACCGCTGACCGACACAATTACCCTGGATAACCTGAATGTAGCCAGGTTCCGGAAGGGTCTATTGAATGTCAATTTGGTTATGACGGATATCACCGACACCGGCGGCATGATGGAATATGGTCTGACAGCGGCCAAATCTTACGATATCCAGCCTACCCTGGCAACCAAAGCCATGGGTGAGGCGATTCTTAACGGACTGGCGGATTACCTGGCTGATTTTGTGGAGGAGTTCCGCAAGGTAAAGCTGCCCGCCATGTATTCGGTGGGTCCCGTAGCGGACCTGAAAAAAAGTCGGTAATTTACGGTTGATGCGGGTCAGGTGCGGCGCTGCTCCTGAAATAGAAAGGATTCTTATTTATGGCTAACCAAGATCTTGTTGTTGGTAATCTGGCAGCGAAGGCTGGTGAGAAGAAAACTGGTGTAGTTGAATTCACGGTGGACGGCAAGCCTTTTGGCCTGGAGGTATTTCTGATCAATGGCAATACCGAAGGTTCCACCCTGGTGGTTACTGGCGGAATTCACGCGGCGGAATATGCCAGCATCGCGGCAGCCTTGGAAGTGGGTCAAAATTTGACTGCTG
>JBGPQJ010000081.1:0-13007 GCA_041488995.1 Anaerolineae bacterium | reverse complement strand
TGCGGAGATTAAGTAGGAAGTAGTAAACCAATCAGCATAATATTTGCTGATTGATCATGTCATGCTGCGCCTGAATCCCGTTTTCGTGCGTGTTGCGCATTTCCCTTGGTGCCCCATCGTTTTTAGCGCCTACCCCGTGCTGGTGCTGCTGTCCGTAAATTTTGACCAGCTTAGTCCTGTTCACCGGTTAACACATTCTGTCTGATATTTAATCAATATCTTGATGGTGACTTCCCTCTACTCGAGGATTCCAGTTATTTCTCTCCCATTCCACAGATTTATAATTTCACCCTCATTCCTAATGCATGCACTGATAAAATGGGAGAAAGGTAAGAACATTAATAATTTTCAAGAGGCAATTCTATGCCAACTGTTCTATTTTCCGCACCCTATATGCTTCCCTCTGTGGAGCGCTTCCGACCAGTTCTCGAGCGGTACGGGATTGACCTGATCGTTGCCAACGTGCAAGAACGCCTCGAGGAAGCGGAGATCCTGAAATATGCCGGTCAGTTTGATGGGGTTATCTGCGGTGATGATTATTTCACTGCCCGCGCCATCGAGGCTTGTGTCCCCCGTCTGAAAGTGATCTCCAAGTGGGGGACGGGTATCGACTCGATTGATCAGGAAGCAGCGGCCCGTTTCGGTGTCAAAATCGGACGCACGCTCAATGCGTTCACCCTCCCTGTTGCTGATACGGTGATGGGCTATATCCTTGCCTTTTCCCGCCGTCAACCCTGGATGGATAAGGAAATGAAGATGGGGAAATGGGAGAAAATCCGCGGCAAGGCCTTGCACGAATCATTACTGGGAGTGGTAGGCGTGGGCAATATTGGCAAGGCAGTGACACGACGTGCCCGCGCCTTTGGCATGGCGGTTTTGGGCACGGATATCGTCGCGATTGACCATGTCTTTATCACTGAGACTGGCATTCGCATGACCAGCCTGGATGAATTGCTCGCTTCGGTGGATTACGTCAGCCTGAACTGCGATCTGAACCCGACCAGTTTCCACCTGATCAATGTACGTACCCTAGGCCTGATGCGCCCGACCTCAGTGTTGATCAATACTGCGCGCGGCCCCATTGTCGATGAAGCTGCTCTGGTTGCCGCCCTGCAGCAGGGCACGATTGGTGGTGCGGCGATGGATGTTTTTGAAGTAGAGCCTCTACCGTATGACAGTCCCATGCTCAAAATGGATAATGTAATGCTTGCCCCGCATAACGCCAACTCCAGTCCTGCTGCGTGGGAATACGTGCACTGGAATACCATCAAGAATCTGCTGGAGGGGTTGGAAATTTCCACAAGCGAACTGGAGAGTCTGAAGGGTTAGCATCATGCTGAAGAATTTGCCTGCCTCACCTTTATTGTTATCCGGTTTTATTGTGCTTGCACTGGCTGCTAATAATATCCATGAAATTTCTCCTGGGGACATCTGGCGACCATTGTTGATCACTGTTGTAGTTGGGGTTATTCTTTTCGGCCTGGTGAGACTGTTTGTGCATGATTGGCATCTGGCTGCACTGGTAACAGACATCGTTTTGCTGTTTTTCATGCTTTATGGACGGGTGTACGACCTGGGTAAAAACATTTCGGTAGCCGGATTCAATATTTTTCGACATCGCACCCTTTTGCCATTGTGGATTGTCTTAATAGGAATTGCCATTTTCTGGACTATGTCCAAAATACGGAATCCCCGTACGGTCACACCCTGGTTCAATTTATTCGCAGCATTATTGTTGGTATTTCCAATTTTTACATTAACAACAGGAATAATCGAGCAGACCAATGATAATCGCGGCATGGTCAGTAAAGTTCATGCGGTAGCGCCTATAAAAGGGTATAAACCGGATATTTACTACATCATTCTCGATGCGTACGGCCGGCAGGATATTCTGGAGCAGCTTGGCTATGACAACAACGCGTTTATTGATGCATTGAAGGCGCGTGGTTTTTATGTGGCCGACTGTAGCCAGAGCAATTACATTTACACCATGCTTTCATTGGGGTCGTCACTCAATTACGAATATCTCGATGGCATTGTTACAAAACAGCGCACAGAAATGGACTCCTTGATAAAAAACAATAAAGTGCGTACTTTTCTTGAATCGCAAGGATATCAAACAGTTGCCTTTGCCACCGGTTTCCAGTGGACAGAGTGGAAAAGAGCCGATAAATATTATCCTGTGGCAAACGCTTCCGATAAGATATCGGGTTTTGAAAGCATGCTGATGAAAACAACAATGTTGCGCGCACCGATAGATCTCATCGGTATAAAGGTCAGCGGTGATGAGGTGCGTCGCGCAACCATTCTCTCCGGCTTGAAAAATCTAAAGCAAGTCCCCAAACTTCCCGGGTCAAAGTTTGTGTTTGCCCACCTTGTCATACCGCATGGCACCTATGTCTTTGATGCGAAAGGTAATCCAACGGAAGCTAATGGCACCCAGGGTTACCTGGATCAGGTGATATTCATCAATAATGAAATACTCCAAGCGATTGATCTGATCCTTTCAGAATCTGACACACCCCCTGTAATCATCATCCAGGGCGATCATGGGCCGCGAGATCTTGTGAACAACGAAAATGATACGCCGAAGATCCTTAATGCGTATTATTTACCTGCTGTAGAAGCACGTTTGTATCCGAGCATTACCCCTGTAAATACTTTTCGTGTGATTTTGAGCACCTACTTCGGGCAGAATTTACCATTGTTGGATGATAAAAGCTATTTTTCACCCGATGAGACTATCGACTTTCATCAGGTGCCAATTGAATGCCCATAGCGAGCAAAGGATTTGTAATTTCCATTCAATTTTCCAATAGAGGTTTTTCATGTCTGATACTTCAAAAACTGTACTCATCACTGGCGCGGCAGGTGGAATAGGCCGCGCAACCGTCAAACTCTTTGCCGAATCCGGTTGGCGGGTGATTGGTGTGGATCGCAACCCGTTCGACGATGATTTTCCTGCCAGCGGCCTGTTCATCCAGTCTGACATTTCGCACCCCGAAGAGATTGCTGTGATCTTTGGCAAAGCCCAGGCATTCTCCCAAACCCTGAACGCTCTTGTCAACAACGCGGCGATGCAGATCTCCAAGCCTATGCTGGAGACCACCGTCGAAGAGTGGGATACGGTTATGGCGTCCAACCTGCGTTCGGCATTTCTGGGTGTTAAACTCGCCCATCCATTGATGAAAGCCGCGGGAGGTGGCGCCGTCGTTAACGTCTCGTCGGTTCATGCTGTGCAGACCTCGGCCAATATTTCCGTTTACGCCGCTAGCAAAGGCGGGTTGCTGGCGCTTACCCGGGCAATGGCAATTGAATTTGCCCAGGACAATATACGGGTGAATGCGATTTTGCCGGGCGCGGTGGACACACCCATGTTGCGTGCCGGACTGGGGCGTGGGCATGTCTCCGGGGGTGACATCCAGGCTCGACTCGACAACTTGGCACGCAAGACTGTCAACGGGCGCGTCGGCAAACCCGAAGAAATCGCGCACGCGATTTATTTCCTGGCAGATGAGACTCAGTCATCGTTTATGACGGGACAGGCCATGATCGTGGATGGCGGAGCCACGGCGAGATTGAGCACAGAGTGACATGCTGGTAGTTTTTCCTTTGCTTGCGTTTGCAACACTGGTATCTCTGATGGCAACCCTTTTCCCGGAGTTGGGTTGGCGGCGCAGCTTTTTACGCGCAGCCTTGGCGTGGGGAATATGGCTTGTTATCAGCACGGAAGCGCTCAGCCTTATTAAAGCACTGACACCAATAGGTTTATCCCTGGCATGGCTGACGTTAGCCCTTTTTTGTGCGGGCTGGCTGGTATTACGCCTTAGAAAAGGATTTTCCCTGCGGCGCCCTGTTCTGGATGGGTTAAGAAAACCCATCAATGCAGTGATGATGGTCGTGATCATCATCATTTTTGTTTTGACAATGGTTGTCGCCTGGTTTGCACCTCCCAACACATTTGATTCGCTTAATTACCACATGTCGCGTGTGGCACATTGGGCGCAGAATCACTCTGTGGCGCACTATCCCAGCGGTATGGAACTCCAGAATTCATATGCTCCCCTTGCCGAATATTCAATTTTGCATTTTTACATATTGAGCGGAGGCGACCACCTGGCGAATTTCAGCGAGTGGTTCGCAATGGCTGGCAGCGTGGTGGGCGCATCATTAGCGGCGGCTCTGCTCGGTGCAGCACTGCCCGGCC
The DNA here is from genome assembly GCA_041488995.1 of Anaerolineae bacterium. Taxonomy (GTDB): domain Bacteria; phylum Chloroflexota; class Anaerolineae; order Anaerolineales; family Villigracilaceae; genus JBGPQJ01. The sequence continues at coordinate 8,800 of JBGPQJ010000081.1, read as the reverse complement.
AATTGCTCGCAGCGATATTTGTTGCCAGTTTGCCGATGGGTATTGTCCAGGCGTCCAGCACAATGACCGATTACGTCACGGGATTTTGGCTGGTCTGTCTTTCGATGGAATTTCTGGCGTTAAGGCAGGGCAAAGAAAAGGCGCAATGGGTGGTTTTATTTATGTCGGCATCGGCAGGTCTGGCAGCAGCCACCAAGCCTACTGCGTTTGCATTCATGCTGCCGTTTGTGCTGACGGCACCTGTGATTTTGCTAAGGCAGGTAAAATTTTCTGTTTTTGTAAGGCTGGTAGTGTTTGCGTTTATTATATTTGCCAGTATTAATGCGGGTTACATGGCACGCAACCTGCGCACATACGGCGTACCATTCGACCCCGCCAACACGGTATCCTTCCGCAATGAAATGATGAATGTCGGCGGTCTTACCTCAAACATTTTGCGCAATGCGAGCCTGCAGCTGCATACACCGTGGCCCGAAGTCAATTACCAGTTAACGCGTCTTATTATCGGTATACATTTCAAACTAGGGATGGATGTCAACGATCCCCGCACCACAGCTCAGGGCGAATTTAATATTGGCAACCTGACCACGAATGAGGATGTCACTTTTAATCCGCTGCATGCGTTATTAATAGGTATTGTCCTTTTAGCGTCTCTCGTTTTTTTCAAACGCACCAGCAGGAGGTTGATGATATATCAGGCTCTGGTTATTCTGGGATTTGTGACATTTAGTTTTATATTTAAATGGCAGATTTTTGGAAGCCGCTTGCTGTTGCCATTCTTTCTTCTGTATGCCCCGGTTGTTGGCACATTTTTTAGCATTCTTGTCCCAGCTTGGTTTGTTTCGGTTGTGGGAGTTGGCCTGGCCGCATCATCGTTCATGTGGCTTGTCAGCATCAACTCCCGCCCGCTCATACCCTTGCCTGGCAGAACAGAATGGCCTAGCGTGCTTACCGCCTCTCGCGAGCAAATGTACTTCACCAGCATCTCAGGTGCGTATGAACCAATGAAAAGCATCACCGGCCAGATCCTTGACGCCGAATGCAACGAAGTGGCTATTGTTATTTCTGGCGCAGGCGCAGAGTACCCCTACTGGTTGTTACTCGGTGCACCGCGTGATGACCTTCGCATCGAGTGGATCGTAGCCGGTACCCCATCCGCCCGTTATTCGGACCCCAATTTTGAACCGTGCGCCGTTATTTGCGACACCTGCGCCGATACGCCGTCATACCGGGGGCTACCGCTGGTTGACGAACGGGGTAAAATCAGGCTTTACCTCAGAAAATAGAATGTATGAAACAGACCTTTAAAAGGATTACACCTGCGCCGCTCTGGAACGCGACATCCAGTGCCTACTGGTGGTATCGCAACCGCGGGCGCCACCTGTTCGCACGGAAAATCAGCCCTCGCTGGCATGCCAGCCGCTCTCGCTTGTTGACGCTGCACAACAGCCACAATGGCGAGCGTTGCTTTGTCATTGGAAATGGTCCCTCTTTGCGCCAGACGGATTTGACCAGACTGCGCAGCGAATTCACTTTTGGTTTGAACCGTATTTATCTGCTTTTCCCCGGGCTGGGATTTACCACATCCTGCCTGGTTTCGGTAAACGACCTTGTTCTTGAGCAGTGCGTGCAGGAAATGAAGGCTCTCCCCATCCCCAAATACCTGACGTGGCGTTCTCGCCGCTGGTTCGCGGACGACCCGCAGACTGTTTTCGTGGACACGGACTTCACCGGACCCGAAAGTTTCTCACAGGATGTCTCCGGTCGAGTCTTCGAGGGCTTTACGGTCACTTATGTGGCGCTCCAACTAGCTTTTCATATGGGATTCGCTGAAGTGATCCTGATTGGGGTCGATCACAACTTTGTCACCAAGGGTCCGGCTAACGAAGCGGTGATATCACAAGGCGATGATCTCAACCATTTTTCTCCCAACTATTTTGGGGCGGGTTTCAAGTGGCAATTGCCCGATCTCGAAGGCTCAGAGCGGGCTTATTCGCTCGCAAAACAGGCCTACGAAACCGCTGGGCGTCATGTGGTGGATGCAACGAAAGGGGGCAAATTGACCCTCTTTCCGAAGGTGGATTACAATACTTTTTTCTAAGCTTTTTTCATTGCTGCTTTATAAACAAATTCAAGGATACCCTGAGAGTTAGAAAAGAATAAATGTTAGCGTTAATCCTGTTGATTGATCTTATTGCAATCTATTTAGCCTGGCGAACCACGCATCGTGATCGCGACTGGCGCGAATCTGTCCTGGCAGCAGCGGTGATCTGGGGATCGCTGACCGCTCTATCGACGGAATTGCTGGGGTTATTTCATGCCGTTGAACGACACACCGTATTTATTTTCTGGCTGATCGTGTTTATTGCCTCTCTCATCATTATCATCAGGCAACGACAACGGATTTCTTTAGAATTTCGGCCCTCTCAGGTTGAGGACGCGCTGGCTTGGGCCATGGTGGGCGTCATTGCTCTTTATATGGCAATAACATTTTTGGTGGCAATTATTGCGCCGCCAAATACCAACGATGCTCTGCAATACCATATGAGCCGGGTGATGCACTGGATTGTCAACCACTCAGTAGCGTTTTACCCAACACCGGGCGATAGACAATTGTGGATGCCACCCTTCGCTGAGTATGCCATCTTACACTTCCAGATTCTGGCGAAGAATGACGCCTTTGCCAACCTGGTGCAATGGCTGAGTATGTTTGGTGCGGCTATCGGGGTTTCGCTAATTGCATCCCGCCTGGGCGCCAGGCAAAAAGGGCAGTTGTTTGCAGCGATGTTTGCTGTCACGCTGCCGATGGGTGTTCTTCAATCCACCAGTGCGCAGACAGATTACGTTACCGCGTTTTGGGGAGTATGTCTTGTCTATTTTGTCATTTCGGAATCCGTGCGATATGCCTCTGAATCAGCCGGCAGCCTTTCCATCAACTCAGTCTTGCTTGCTTTGGCGTTTAGTCTTGGGGTTTTGACCAAAGGTACATTCATTGCCTGTGCTGCGCCCATTTTATTGTGGCTGCTGGTTATCCTGATCTGGAAAAAGAACTGGAAAACCATGTCTGGATTAATAATATTTGGATTGATTGCCATGCTTTTGTTAAATGGAGATCTTTGGTGGAGAAACTATTATACTTATGGCAATCCACTTGGTCCGGCAGTTGGCACTTTGGGAAGCACTGTGTTCACGCCTGCAGCTGTGTTTTCAACGTCGCTTCGCAATGCGTCTGCGCAGATGGCCTTTGATTCAGGACCTGCAAATAAAATCCTCTATGTTTTTACCCAAAAAGTCCACACGGCTCTGGGTATCGATATCAGCGACCCTCGAACCACCCTGGGAGAGTATCGTATTCGCCACTCGGTTCATGAGGATTTCGCGGGTAATAATTGGCATTTTATATTTTCAACAGTGGCGGTTATTTATGTGATTGTTGTTTTTATTGGCCATATTTATCGCAGATGGACTGAAAGACGGAACAACGGGGCTTCGCCAAAGGGCAGTGGTTATTTTTACTTTGTGCCGCTTTTTTATGCAATCACAGTATCAATTAGCTATATTCTTTTTTCAGCGCTTTTTAAGTGGCAGGATACCAACAGTCGCTTGCTCATGCCCTGGTTTTTGATTACCACACCGATTTTAGGTTGGGTATTTGAAAGGATTAATCGTTTTGTTCAAATCGGCATTGTGATTCTTTTAACCTTGAGTAGTCTGACCGTGCTGGTTTCAAATCCCTCGCGCCCTCTCGTCGCTTCTGGAGAAAACGAAAGCATTCTCACTGCCTCGCGCATAACAACCCTCTTTAACAATTCGCCTGAAATAATGAATGATTATATTTCGGTGACCATAACAGCACGCGATTTAGAGTGCAAATCCATCGGGCTGGAGCTGGATTCCAACACCCCAGAATATCTGATATGGGCCATCCTTTCACCCTCTGGGCAAGATTTGTTAAAGGTTGAGCATCTTTTGGCGCTGCCAGAGACAGCGCAATATGGAACGCCCGATTATCGTCCCTGTGCAGTGATCTGTAATATTTGCAGTTTAACCCGGGAAAAGGGTTATGAGAAAATTTACGACAGGGGTTCCCTTAAGCTCTATATTCAACCCGAGCCATGAGTTGATTTATGTCCTTAATCATGTATCATGGAAGGGAATACGCTGCTTCGCCCTGGCGGTCACATAGGAATTCTTGAAGTTCTTTAGCAGGCACACGGCGTCTGACTTTGCAGGACAACAAACCGTTATCCCGCGATCCAAACATCAAACGAATTAATTATGACCAACACCTCATCCAGTTCAATCTATCGAAAAGTCCTGAAAAAACTGATGCCCATCGTTTCTATCATCGGTGTACTGACCACGGGGCTGGCCTTGCTGGGTTATTCCATACTCGGTTTCTTCTCCAGGTATTATGCTGACGATTACTGCATGAGCGGGTTGGTCCTTCAAAGGGGTTTTTGGCAGGCACAGCTGGAACAGTACTTGAGCTGGTCAAATCGCTATGCAGGCATGTTCGTGCTCAGCCTTTCAGAGCTATTTGGGCGTTCGGCCATCCAGGTATGGACGGCATTGGTCGTCGTCCTGCTGGTCGCGGCGCTTGCTTGGACGCTCGCAGAGTTCAACCGCTGGTTGGCTCTCTCGTTTTCGCGTTGGATGCTGATTCTTCTGGCCGAACTGGCTGTTTTCTTCATGATTTTATTCTCCCCTCAGCTTTATCAATCCCTTTTCTGGCGAATCGGGTTGATCACTTATACACTTCCTCTGGTCTTTCTTGTTTTTCTGATAGGCCTGATCGTTTATTGCTCTGTGCAGACTACGCCGGGTCAAATCCCTTGGAAAGGGGTATTTGCCTGTTTTCTGCTGGCATTCTTCGCTGGCGGATTCTCGGAGACTTATGTTACTTTGCAGACAAGTCTATTCAGTTTCGGCATTGCGGCTGTATTTTTTCTGGCAAGGAATCCATCGAGGCGGAATTGGCTTTCAATGGTGATTGCTGTGCTGGCAGGTTCGCTGTTAGCCCTGGCAGTCGTCCTTGCTGCTCCGGGAAATGCCATCCGGCAGGCAGCCATGCCTCCTCCGCCCGGCTTTCTAACGCTTGTCAAAATGGTAGTGACCCATGCCTTCCTGTTTATATACCGCACGCTGGCGGCAAATTCCCTGCAGGTCGTTTTAGCCGTGCTCATCCCCTCCCTGCTGGTGTATGGTTATTGCGTGGATCGGGAAACTCCCCGCTGGCGGCCGTCGCTTTTAGTCCTGGCGCTGTTGTTTATCCCGGCAGCCGGTTTTGTATTGATTGCTGTCGTCATGACACCTGCTGCTTATATCCAGTCTTCATATCCTGATGGCCGCGCGCTGGTTCAAGCTGGTTTTTTGATGGCTGTCGTGTTGATTATAATTGGCGTTTTGATTGGTGTTATATTCACCCAGCTTCACCAATGGGCGGAAGAACCTGTCCCGCCATATCTCCATGGGTTGGTAGCATTGCTGGTAGTCATTCTTCTGCTTTATCCTGTATATGATGCGCGGAAGAATGCCGCCCTGCTGCCTGAATATCGGGCAAGGGCAGTTTCCTGGGATGCGCGTGATGCACGTATCCGCGCGGCGAGACAATCCGGCGAGTCTATGGTCGTTGTTAAGGGATTCAATGCACCAGGCAATCTGGCAGAATTTCAAACGGATCCCAAGGATTGGGTCAATCAGTGCGCAGCCTCTTATTATGATTTAAAGATTATCCAAGTAGGTGACCAGTGACTCTTCCGCCTGTCACTATCATCACGCCGTCCTACAATCAAATGGGGTATATCGAGCAAACCATCCGTTCAGTGCTTTGGCAGAATTACCCTCAAATAGAATACCTTGTTGTTGATGGCGGGTCTACTGATGGCAGCGTGGAAATTATAAAAAAGTATGCTGCAAAAATCAGCTGGTGGGTTTCCGAGCCGGATGCAGGACAGGCGGATGCCATTAATAAAGGGTTTACCCGTGCTGCTGGTGACATCATCGCCTGGATTAATTCTGACGACCTGTATTACCGCACCGATGTGGTCTCCAGGGCTGTGCGTATATTGCAGGATCACCCAGAAGTTGGAATGGTCTATGCCGATGGTGTCATGGTGGACGAAGACCTGACCCTGCTTGACTGGCACGTTTACCCGCAGTACACCCTGCCAGATCTGCTGGCATTCAATGTTCTTCTCCAGCCCACAGTCTTCATGCGCCGTGAAGTCCTCCTTCGTGCAGGGTTTCTGCGCCCCGATTATCACATGATCCTTGACCATGACTTATGGATACGCATGGCAGCACAAGCCCCTCTTCTGCATGTGGAAGAGTTTTGGGCAGTCGAGCGCACGCACCCCTCTGCTAAAACCATTGCTAATGCCAGAGAGTTCGTAAACGAAGCCTTTCGCCTTGTCCCTAGCCTGGAGACTGAGACAGGGTGCGAGGAGTGCTTTCGCGCAGATGCGCGCGGCATCTATGCCGGGTTACACATCTTTGCTGGGCGACGTCTCATAGACGCCGAGGATCCCAAGTCGGCTGTATTACATTTCTGGCAAGCCTGGAAACTTTCCCCGAAACGCGTCATTAAAGTCTGGTATAAATTCCTGCAGGCATTGGGCGGGGTTCTCGGATTAAGTTCTCTCTTCTTGACCTATAGACGTGTGCGTAGGAAGCTACACTATGGAACGCAGCATCTTGTGATGAATGAGAAAGGCGTAAACTGGGTAGACATTGCTTAGGGCGAATTTTGGAGAATATGTTTAATAACAAGCTGCGACTTGTTTTGGTGATCATCTTTTCTTGCATGGCGCTTGGGCTGTTGATTTTTTCCATCCTGCCCTATGGAACATTTAAAGGTCTTTTTGATGTTTTGATGCCAGACCGGGAATTTGAATCACTCAATGAAAGTAATGCGCTGATTTTCCGTGCAATATTTATTTTAGTCGTGCTGGGTCTCCTGGTATTTGCTTTATTGATGGCTGGGAAATGGCGTTTGGACGTGAACCGTTTGCGTGGAGATATTTTTAGCCTTGGGCGTTTTCTCTTACCAGATAAAGATGAAATACGTTTTGTAATTGCGCTGGCTGGAATTACCCTGTGGGGGGCTGCAATGCGGTTGGTGTATATGTTTACCCCCATGAGTCATGATGAGGCTTATACGGCGACGGTCTTTTCCCCTTCGCTATGGTATGCCATCACCAATTATCATGCACCCAATAACCAGGTCTTGCACACCATCCTGGTTCATTTTTCGACAGCTGTATTTGGCTTCCAACCCTGGGCGGTACGCCTGCCAGCCATCCTGGCAGGCATCTTGATTATTCCTGCAACCTATGGGCTTGGAAAAGCCATCTACGATCGATACACAGGCCTTTTAGCGGCGGTATTGGTCGCGTGGTGGCCTGTACAGATCCGATATTCCACATCAGCCCGTGGTTATTCACTGGTTGCGTTGCTCACCCTGATCGTCCTCTGGTTGGGATCTTTCGTTCGCAAGGACAATAATTTAATCGGCTGGCTATTGATTGTTTTCTTTTCAGCTATTGGGTTTTACACTGTTCCCATCATGTTGTTCCCCTTTGGCATTCTATTTGTATGGTTATTCATGGAAAATATGGTGGCTGGACCGGGGCAGGGTTATCGATCGAGGATCGATTTTTTGAAGTATTGGCTGTCAGCAGGTCTGGCAACATTCGTGCTCACACTTGTTTTTTACACACCAATTTTTATCTACGGGGGGACGAGTCAATTCTTGATGAACGGAATGCCAAATGCCTTCAATCAGGTTGGTTCGTTAATGCTTAGGAATATCGGAGGCATGTATGCTGATTGGACTGCCGGTATACCAACCCTTCTGGTTTTAATTCTGGGGATTGGAATACTCTTGAGTCTGGTCTTTCACCGAAGGCTTTCTGCACAGCGCATTCCGCTTCAAGTTACCTCCGCTATCTGGATTGGTCTTGTTCTGATAATTCAGCGCCCCAATGCATGGTCGCGGATCTGGTTTTCGCTCGCAGTTCTTTTCATGATCTGGGCATCTGCTGGTTTTGCTGGCTTGATTAAAGATATCCGTCTAGGGAAGTTTTGGAATATTTCTGCTTCAACAGTTGTAATTACCTGCGTGCTGATAGGGGTATTTGCGATGGGGGCAAAGTTGCTGGCAACTCTGCCACAAGCCTGGGCGTTCAAGGGAAGAGAAGAACTGGCTGCACTATTCTTGAAAGACAGGCTTGGAGGGCAGGATATAATTATTGCACCGACGCCGCAAGACGCACCCCTGTGGTACTATTCAAGGCTGTACGGTGTATCCGATCAATATTTTGCCAAGAACAAACCATTTACTCGCGCCTATATTTTAACCATCCCGGTACTGGGACAGCCTCTTCATTCAGTCATCGATGAGTTTGGACTTACCGATGTGGTTGATATGCAAACGGTGAGGCTTCTCCTGGGATACAGCGGATTGAATATCTACGAGGTCATGCACAAGTGAAAGAACCCCTCGTCACCATTGTCACTCCTTCCTATAATCAAGCCCCGTTCCTTGAAGCGACTATCCGCTCAGTACTGGAGCAGGATTACCCGCACATCGAATACATCATCATCGATGGTGGTTCTACCGATGGCAGCCTGGAAATCATAAAGAAATATGCAGATCGGCTGGCTTTCTGGAGTTCTGAGAAAGACCGCGGGCAGACGGATGCCATCAACAAAGGGTTCGCACGCGCGACTGGCGATATTCTGGCCTGGATCAATTCCGATGACACATATGCCCCCGGCGCGATTCGTGAAGCAGTTG
>JBGPQJ010000080.1:0-13017 GCA_041488995.1 Anaerolineae bacterium | reverse complement strand
CTGCTCTCATCGCCTAACCCGAATTCACGTTAAACTACTTATTGGACCAAGTATTTAGGCCAGTTTGATTGTTTCCCCCAGCAAGTAGTAATAAAATTCAATATGATTACTAGTCAACTAGTAATCATATTTGATATAATGGAGTTAATTACAAAAAGGAGCACCCGATGGAAAATGCGATTTTCAAACGTTCGATTATCGATGAGATCGTCCGGTTCCTTCCTACTGGGGATATTGTCGTAATTCATGGTGCCCGTCAGGTTGGGAAGACAAGCATCCTGATGTTTCTGCAAGATCATCTTCATGCCGAAGGAGAACAAACTCTATACATCGACCTGGAAGACAGCCGCTTCGTCAGCATGCTGGACAAGGGAGTGGATGAGTTTATTATCTACCTTGCCGAACAGGGAATTGACCTAAAGGATCTCAGCGAGTCTGGCAAGAAGCTTTTCGTGATGATCGATGAAATCCAGTATCTGGCAAATCCATCCTCGTTCTTGAAACTGCTGGCAGATCATCACCGTTATTTGAAGGTCATTGTCTCGGGCTCATCCAGTTTCGAGATGAAGAGCAAGTTCAAGGATTCGTTGGTTGGTAGAACAGTCAGTTTTGAGATCTATCCGCTCTCATTTCGGGAATATTTACTGTTCAAAGGCATTCCGTTTCCTCCAGCTGGCAAAACCACCGAAAAGAAAACCGGTGAACTTCAGGTGCTGTATACAGAGTTCGCCTTATACGGTGGTTATCCCAAGATCGTGCTCACCCAGGATACAAGAATAAAGGAAAAATATCTACAACAAATCATCGACACCTATATCCGCAAGGATATCCGTGACTTAGCCGAGATCAAGGACGTAAATAAGTTCAACCGCCTGCTGGAAGTTCTGGCATCTCAGAGCGGCAATCTGTTGAACATCGCGGAGTTATCGAACACATGTGGGTTGGCTCGTAACACGATTGAACGGTATATTTTGATCCTTGAACAAACCTACATCCTTCGCCTGGTACGCCCATTCAGCCGCAATATCCGTTCGGAGCTGTTCAAAACCCCAAAGATTTTCTTCTACGATACCGGCCTGATGCAAATGCTTTGGCTAAAGCGCCTTCAAAAAGAGTTATTGGGATCGGTCTTCGAAACCAGTGTATTTACCGAATTAGTTAAACACTATGGTCCCGACCTGGTTCATTACTGGCGCACGCAGGACAAGAAAGAGATCGACTTTGTTGTGAAACTCCCGGAGGCTTACCTACCCGTGGAAACCAAACTGCATTTTCCCCGTACCATTCCCGGGGTCTTGCTCACATTCGAAACCGCTTACCACTCTGATGCCAGTCCTGTACCTGGTTACAGATTAGTGGGGCTTGAAGGGCAGCCTGCAGAAGACGGCATGGTTTTTCCATGGCAGGTTTAGATGATGCCTCTCTTCATCAAGCAATGCTGGATGTGCTAAAGAAATAATTATTCTGCAATATATTACTCAATAACATCCTGTACACAAAAATCCAACAACATAAAATTAAACTAACATAGCCCGCTGACAGAATACGACTCCGGGAAGAAGCGTTGTGGCGACACATATCTTCGGCCCAGAGGTGGGGGAGTGATTCTCACTGTGGGCAAGGCCCAAGAGAATGCGTGGACGACCCTACTTCTGTCCGCCCTCGCAAAAACGGGTCTTGATTATGTGCTGGTGGAACACCGACCGCGCCTGCTTTCCGACAACGGTTCTTGTTATGTCTCCAAAGAGCTGCAACACTTCCTGGAACGCAGGCATTTCGAACAACACACTTGAGGCGCACCCTACCACCCCATGACCCAGGGCAAGTATGAAGAATATCGTGAACTTGCAGAACTACTTTCTTCCAGGAGAGCTCGAAACACAGATCGCCAACTTCGTGGCGTACTACAACAACCAGCGTTATCATGAGTCGCTGGATAACGTGACACCGGCTGATGCTGATGTTTATTTCGGAAGAACGAAGGAGGTCTCATCGACAAGAGTCGAGATCAAGAAACGCACTTTGCAGAAACGGCGTTTGCAGAATTTGCAGACTGCCGCTGTATAATCAATTCAAACCGGAGAACATCACCTTGATGGACATCGAAACCCGAATCAGGGTCCTGAACAGCATTCTGGACAAACCGAAGCAACAACAAGCAGTAGAGCAGGAATTACTGGCAGCCAAGGGGGATTTATCCGTCGCATCGGCAGCGTTGAAGGGTAAGCTGCTTCATAAGGCATTGCAAAAACTTCAAGTTGCCGATTTGGTTGCTTCTGCCGTTGGCGACCAGCCGGAAGTTGCCAAGGCGATTCTCAGCAAGCCTGGTATCAAAACCCCGCGCGACGTGGCCAAACTCAACGTGGACCAACTGATCGAGCTGATTGCACCCGTGGCAAAACCAGGCACAAAGGCCTACCAGCAGGCAAAGAGTCAGGCAATTGCCATCAACAATCAATCGTTTGCTCGTGAACCATTGACCGTGCTGCAACGGATGACCCACGAAGACGAACTGCCCATTACCGATGCAAAGGTGCGCACCCGTCTTGGCACTTTTCTGAATAACATTCCTGCTGATACAGACATTCGCATCGCGCCAATTCACGAGGTAATGAAAGGGTCCAAAGGCAAGGATAAATTTGGTCAAACTTTGAGAAAAAAGAAGATAGCACACCTGAGCTTCAGTCAGGTTGCTGCGGTTGAGTTTTGCCAGCAACGATACTTCCTGAACTACATTCAAGCGGTTCAGCTTGATCCGGAACCAAACTATTTTATAAAGGGCAAATTGCTGCATCAATTTATTGCATCCTCATACTTGAAGATAGCGAACGCCCGCAAAATAGATCCATCATCTTACTCAAAGATTATTAATCGTTATTATGAAGATCCTCATCGCAGGCACTTGGAGAACGCCGTTCAAGTTCATTTGGAAAATCTCTGGCAAGGTTATCAAATTATTGGTGTCGAAGAACCATTTGTTATCGTGGTAGATAAAAAGCTCCCACCTTTAGTAGGAGTTATCGATCTGCTTATGAAGAAGGATAATTGCCTAATCATTGTTGATCACAAAACCGGCAATAACTTCTATCCGCCAGACGAATTGCAAATGGCAATTTATTATAGATTTATCAAGCAAATGTTTCCCAAAAAGAAGATCAAGATATATTACGATCACTATCGCTGGGTCAATAATCTTAATCGAATCCGTAAACCGGCACTAATGCGCACAGAGGTTGTTTTGCCATCTTCCTACTGGAAGGATGCCCTTGTGAGAATTCGTGATGGGTACAGAATTATGGAAACGATCAAAGAGGAGAAGTGGGCGAAACGCCAGGGAGAATGTTTTCGCTGTCCGTTTCGACAGGTGTGTTGGAGCGACTAAATAAGTATAGTGGTTATATTCAGCTTCCTGGCCACAACTTTATACATCGCCAGATCATCCATCACGATCACGCTGCCTCCCAATCTCTGTACCCATGGCTCCAGCCAGCGCTGCACCGCCTGCGGATCATGTTCGTCCACATACCCGACTGCCACCGACTGGCCTTCTCCCAGGTCTACTGCCACCAGCACCGGGCGCTTCTCTCCCCATCCCAATACATAAGCCCCATCCAACCCCAGCACCCGCAGAAGCTCCAACTCAGTCTCTGGAAACATTCGCCCAGGACGATCGCGATCGATACCACGGAAATGAGCAATAAAGGCATCAAGGTGGTCATGTTCATGTATGCGGGTAAAGTTGGCGAAGGGAGGTGGAACAATCCGGCAAACAGTCCGCTGATCACCAGACCCAAAAAGGAAGCCAGTGCCACCGCGACTCCTTTGACAAGATCCTTCACAACTCTTTTGATAATTTCAATGATTTTCATATTTGAATTTCTCCTTTGTTTATCTGACTGGGATTTAACGGCAAATCATAATTTCCAGGCCTCGCTGGGTTTGTTGAACTGGACCGAATAGCCTGGCTTAGCGCGTAGAGCGTCCGGCAACTCGCGCAGGTATGACCTGGGCAGATCTGGAGAAAGATAGACACATCCGCTGAACAGCCTTTTCTCATCTTTCAGAAGACCGTTCCGGCGCGCTTCGGCGACGATATTCTGGAGATCGGTCCATAAGTACACGCCCAATGTGACCCAGACTCCGTTCGGGATTTCGTAATCATCCAGTACAGCCAGGGTCTCTGCGATCGTTTCCGGGGTCTCACCGGGTGCTCCCAACATCAGTGAAGCGCCAAATGGGATCCGCGAGCGACTCATGGCGTCCAGGGATTCCCGCACCTGTCGGACGGTATAGCCGCGTTTCATGCTCTTGAGCATCTTTTCAGAAGCGGACTCGATGGCCAGGTTGGCATAAAAACAGCCCGATTCTTCCATCAACCTGCAAAAGTTGTCAGTGACGCCTGCCGGTCGCAGGTCCCCCGTACCCCATTGCAGATCCGCTTTTTCTGTGATCAACGCCCGGCAGATGGCTTCCGCATGCTGGCGGGGAGTGTTGAAATTGTTATCGCAAAACATCACTTTACGGCTGCCCATATTCTGGAAGATGCAGCGGGCCTCCGAAAGCACCCGCTGCGGGCTTTTCAGCCGGTAGCGCTTGCCTTCCAGCTTGCTGTATGGACAGTAGGTGCAGGAGAAGGCGCAGCCGCGCTTGGTGAAGATGGCTGGGAAGATTTTTCTCCCGGCATAGGACTGCCAATCCAGGAGATCATAAGCAGGCAAAGCCTGGTGGTCCAAATCCTGCACCGGGCGGGGAGGGACAGAATAGAAACCGCCATCCTTTCTGAAGGCGCAACCCGGCACCGAGTAAATATCCCCGCCCTCCGACAGCTGCTGGAGAAATAGCGGAAAGGCTTCCTCCCCTTCACCGCGAATGCCGTAATCCAGGTCCAGGTACTCCAGCCAATCACGAGCATAGTAGTTGAAGCCAGGACCTCCCAGCAAGATCCGGGCAGGCGAGACCTGGCGGACGATATCGATCATCTCTTTAACCCCCGGCCGCAAATCGGTATGGCGGGTACCCAGGGGGGCTTCGCGATCCAATTCATCGCCAAACACCAGGCGGATTGAAACGCCGATGACCTCTGGCTGAAAATCCCTGAGCTTCGCGGTTAATTCGCCTACCAGGTCGTTTGCAAATAATCGCTCATAGATCTGGACTTCGTGACCCGCCTGGCGGGCCGCTCCGGCGATGTAGACTGGTCCCGAAGGAGAAGCAGGCAGTGTGTTGGTGGAGATGATCAGTACTTTCATTGAAGTTCCTTCCGAATTCGCTCGGATACCAACCGGCCCGAGACCATGGCAGTGGGTATTCCTGTCCCGGGATGCGTGCTGGCTCCTACGAAGTACAAATTCTGGTAGCGGGGATGCCGGTTGGAGGGCCGGAAGCAGGCCATTTGAGTCAGCCGATGGGACAGCCCGTGCGTGGAGCCCTTCATCAGGTTATATCGTTTGGCCCATGAGGGTGGGGTATAGGTCTCTTCAAACTTGAGGTGCGCTTCTAGGTCAGTGATGCCGAGGGTCCGCAGTCGGCGAAATACATGCTGGCGTGCATTATCCCGAAGCTCTTCCCAATTCTGTCCACCCTTGTCGCTCAGATGCCCGACCGGGACGATCGCCGTCAGGGTATCCTGGCCAGGGGGAGCCATCGAGGGGTCGAGCCGCGCCGGGGCATGAAGGTAAAGGCTGGGATTGGCAGGCAGGCTCAGGTCTCGATCTATGCTCTCGAAGTTTTCGCGGTAATCGTCCGCCAGGAAAAGAGTATGGGGACCGAGAGATTCATACTTCTTATCCACCCCCCAGAAAAAACTGATCACCGAACAGGAGAAGCGCTTACGCGTGAGTGCCTTAGCCATCCCGTCCTGTGGAAGCAGACTCTGATAAACATAGGGCAGATCCGCATTGGCAAGCACCACATCCGCCTCCAGGCGCGACCCGTCGGCAAGCAGAACGCCTCGGGCGTACGTCTCATTGACATCAATCCGCTCCACCGCCGAGTTAAAGATGAATTCGACGCCGGCCTGGCGGGCAAGATCCATCAGGGTCTCAACGATGCTATACATGCCGCCCTTGGGATACCAGACACCATGCGCTAGTTCCGTGTAAGGCATCATCGAAAAAGTGGCTGGCGCTTCAAACGGGCTCAACCCCGTGTAAATATCCTGAAAGGTAAAGGCACTTTTCAAACGCGGCTCATCAAAGTAGGCAGACATGTTTCGATAATGGTTGATGAGCGGCTTGAGTCGAAAGATCAAAGCTAGATTCTGGATGCTGAAGAGATCGGAGGCTTTGCGGAAATCGCGGTTGACCAGGTTGTCCAAAACCAGCTGGTAGTGCCGGCCGCCTTCCTGCAGGTAACGCAGCAGCTCCTGGAAACTTCCTGGCTGGATGGTTTCCAATTGCTCGTGCATGGATTTCATATCGGAAGTGAGCGCAAGCTGGCTGCCATTATCGAAGACCAGATGATAGGTCGGGTCAACACGCTGCAGGTCGAGCCGTTCGTGCATAGAAGTTCCCAAGGCGCGAAACTCTGCTTCATACAAGAGGGGCATGACAAAAAGAGTGGGTCCGGTGTCAAAATGATGACCTTCGCGGCTAAAGCGGTCACAGCGTCCGCCAGGGTGTGCGTTCTTTTCCACGACCGTGACATGCAGCCCGCGCTTAGCGAGATGGATCGCGGCGACGAGCCCACCGATACCCGCACCGATGACAATCACGGATTTGGATCTCATACTTTGCCCTGCCTTTGCGAGGCAATCGGCCGGGACGGAGTTTCCATCCCGTGCACATTGATCATGGATGAAAGCGCAAGCCAGCTCATTTTTAGTCCAGCACCCATGCTTTTTCTCTCATTATATTGCGGGCGCAGGTGATAGCCTTCCATTTCAATCGTGTCCAAAAGCCATTCGAAGCGTGCGGTATACGCAAAGCATGCGAGGCGGCAACGCAGGTTCTGGACCCGTGTAAAATAGTCTTTGCCTGCCTCGAAATACTCGCGTGCCAGTACCACCCGGCTCTTCACCCAGGCACGATACGCATCACTGTGTACATCCTCGAGACCAATGTGATTCGCCTTTAGTACTTCGCTAGAAATGTTGAAATACCCGACCTGCTTATCATCATATGTGTCCCTCAACATGTGCGCGATATGCGCGGCAGACACTGCAAGATACCGCGTTTCATCACGAGGCGCGAAATCATCATGTCCGATGAAATAGTGTATGCACTCGATGACCGCAATCGCCAGCCAGTGTGTGTACTCGTTGAGCTCAGTTTGCGAGATCAACCGGCCGCGGCGCCCCGCATCGAAATCCATCACCAGCATCATGTTGCGTAAATAGAGCTGCAAGCCACTGTTCTTTTCCTGATCGTGCTCGACCAGCCCGACCAGCATATTTTCCTGGATGTCAACATCCCGCGGGGACTCGCCCCGATAAAGGCTTTCAAGCAGGGACTTTTGCCGCTCGAGGAAAGCGCTTCGTTCAGGCCTGGAACCTGAATCCGCGTCAAGGACATCGTCCACCCAGCGGAAGTATGCATAGGCCCGATAGGCGTCCTCAACCCGGTCACGGTCCACCAGGAACCGGATCGTGTAATAGGTCTGTTTACTGGCCGCTTTTGTGATCGATGAAGCGAGAGTTGTGATCATTTGATTCACCCTATAATCCTTTCAATGAAATGGCAACTACGGTACGATTCAATGTTGGCAATACCGAGATTCCGCAGATAGCGGTCCGACATTTGTTGAGCGGCGCAGCGAGGGTAAGCCGGGCGGGAAGCGAAGGTGAACCGCCCGCAGTTCGGGCAGGTTGAACCTTCCATGCGGTAGCGTTGGGCTAACAATCTCCAGTGGCGTGGGATTTCCATAAAAAATTCCTTTCTGTGGTGGTCAGCTTTCTCTTGCTTTTCTCTTTTGCAACCATGCATCTAAAGTCATCGTCGGCGCACCCACAACGTCATTAACTTTAGGAAAGTTGCTCCCTTCGCCGACCTTTTCGAAATAAGACATCAGTTCACCTGCACCCTTGAGCTCCTGGTTGCCCATGATGGTCGCCAGCAGCTTGACCAGCCAAAAAGGCATGCTTGATACTTCCTTGATGTCAGGGTAGAACACTGCGCAGTAACGCCTCAACACAACCTGCATGCGTATCGCCTCTGGCCCATGAACAATAAACCGCTGGTTAGCAGCTTCTCCAAGTCCGTATGCTGTCGAAACCATTTTGGCGATATCATCCGCAGCTACCCAGTGGTAAGGGTGAGGCTGCTTTCCAAGAACAGAAGCCCGACCCTGGTTCACGAACATAGGCAAAATCTCCATGACCCAGGTAGGACAGAAGATGGTGTAAGGAATTCCTGCCTCGCGGATACCCTTTTCTGCCAGGAATTTTCGATTGACCATGGGAAACCAGCGGTTCTCCTCAGCAACAGTTGCCCCTGAAATATAGGAAATCCGCTCAACGCCATGCTTGGGAGCCAGCCTCGCGACAGTCTCCGCCACCTGCTGTTCGACCTCGGTAGGAAGGCTGATATGGACGCCATGACAGCCTTCCAGCGCTTCCTCCAGGCGGCCGGGATCCATTGGGTCTCCGGCAAAAATCTCGAAAGAGTCGTCAAACGTCTTACGCGCCTTTTGAAGATCCCTCGTCATGATCCGTACCCGGAATCCAGCTTCTTTCAGGCAGTGAGAAACCGGTTGTCCCAACATTCCGGTTCCACCGATAACCAGGATAATTTTCTTCATGATCTATTCTTCCTTTCGATATATTTATAACGGTGTGCGGCCTGCCCGCGTACTTTGCGGGGTACCCACTGGTGGGTGGGAGGAGAGATCACACCCCTTTGTCGGAACCAGCTTGAAGCCAGAAACCTGCCTGAAAAAGCGGCGAGTCCCACCAGCCTGTCCTTGGTGCTTTTCCAAGGGGCGGATGCAAAGTGCCGGTGATTTCCCGGTACGCTGTGTTGGGCGGCTAAATGTGTTAATTTTTTCAACTGCTGCATGACAAACTCTCCATATCGGGTATAACCCTTCCAACTTTCAGTGAACATGGCAGGCTCCCATTTATCATCATACCAACATGCTACCCACCCAATATCGCGAGCATTGAGATACTCTAGAAAAGGCTCACCATATGTGGCTCCGTCGCCGGCTAGGTAGGACTGGGCTGTATTTCTATTCTCATCCATGAAACCCCACTCAGTTATCAAGACAGGGTATTTCTCGGCGACTGTTCCAAACAAATAATTCCACTGAGAACTGGAGTGAACTGGGTAGATGTGCGAAGCGTAAGAGATATTTTCATCATCAATAGGATGCTTTATTACCCATGATAAGTCTTTACCGTAATCTATACCGCCTACAATCACTAACTGGCTTGCTCCTTGCTCTCGAATAGCCTGGACGATTTCCACGGCATTACTGCGCCATTCTTCCGCACCAATACTTTGCGGCTCATTGTAGATTTCAAAAATAACATTGGGAACTTCACGAAAGTATCGTGCGGTCAATTGCCAAAATTCCAATGTCAAATCTTTGGGCTTATCGGCAATATCTGGCATTTCTGGTCCTGCGCCTGTCGCTATATTCCCAATGTAATGCCAGTCAATGATTACATATACATTTGACTCACCTGCCCAAGTGATAATTGGGTCAAGATATCGCCAAAGGTAATCCTTATCGTTTACCCAATTTTCTGGGTGGACTGGAATCCTGATTACGTTTGCGCCAGTTTCTCTCATTCCAGAGAAAAAGTCCCGGCTGAATTTGTTTTCGGAATGTAAACGAGCTGGGTCTGGTGGCATTAATCCCTTGAGCAAAACAACACTTCCCTCCGCATTTACTATTTGATTGCCGCTAACTTGAAGCTTACTGGGAAACGAGGCAACATTCCCATTTACAAATTCAGCTTTGTGTTTAAGCGGTAGCATTATTGTGAGATGTCCAAAGCGAGACCCCACCGCCAGCAGTACAACACAAATCAGAATAAGACTCAATAAAGCAATTGTTACGATTTTTGATATTTTTCTGTTCATGTGCTTCCTTATTAGTGATAGCTTGTCTGAGGATATATGGCTGCCCAACGGTTTGCTACCTGTCGTGTTCACCGGCGTTACACACAGCGTCTTGTTGGATGGTATCAACAGGAACAGGGCTTACCCGTGCCGTTCTCCCAGGAGTGATCATAGCGTTGCCCTGCGCTTACCATGTCGCGCCAATTCAAACAACACTTTTGGCTCGTTGTTGAGTGAGTTGGGACAATGCGCCGCGACCACACATTCTGCACGGGCCGCGCCGCCGGTAATAGTAGCCCAACGTCGCCACTGCAAGCGCTACACCCCAAACTGGGAACAGCAAGGTGGGGCCTAACTGGAAGATTATTGCCCCGATGATTTCTATATCCTCTGCCCCACCGGCCGCCAAGTTAGCGACCATCTGGGCTAAGCCGGACCATATCGCGATGCCACCCACGATCAGCAACACTGATACGAGCGAAGCCAGGACTACCGCCAGCGCGATGGGGACCCGGCGTCCAGCTAGGCCGATCATCCAGCGCGGGAATACCTCACCCCAGCGCTGCACCAATCCGAGCATGAGTACCGCTCCCACCAGGCCGAAGTTCGCCAGGAAGAGTCCCGCGGTCCACATCCCACGCTCTTGACCTTGACGCAGATACTCCTCGCTCATCCCCAGCGGGAACCCCAGCGCCCAGGCGTAACGGGTGAGGGCGTAGAAGACTGGTGCCACCATCGCCACATACAAGGCGATCCGGCTCCAGCGCGCGGCGTTGTCAGGGCTGTTCCATCCTGCCGAGCTATTTCGGCGTCCACAATACAGGCAGGCATTTCCACTAAGGCGGGCATAGCAGACGGTAGCTGCCAGCCAGAGAAACCCGCCGATGAGACATAACAATTGGTGCGCGATGATCCACTGGTATTGAGCCAGAGTCTCCAGATAGATCTGGCCGATCTTGGCGCCTGTGAGTAGCCCGACGATGGCATAAGGAACGTAGCCGAGCGTTTCCAGCAAAGTGAGATCGGCCATGAACAGCAGCAGGACCCCGGCGAGCAGTGCTCCGGCAGTTATGAAGAGAGGCCGGAGCATCCTGCCTCGCACCCCACGCAGCATCGCCGCTCCCATCGCCGCCGCAGGAATCCCTGCCATCATCACGACGATCCAGGCCACACCAGGTCCGAACCGTCCAAGCAGCGGCCCCATAATGTCGGATACGGTTTTGGGGGTGTAAGGGAACCCGCGCCCGCTCACCGCCCAGTAGACCCCCAGCGCGGCGTAGATTAGCGACCATGCCACTGCCGCGTAGGGCACCCAGCGCTGCCAATCGCGAACCCCTCCACCACGAGCGGACACTGCCCTGGTCATCCCGCTCCCTTGCCGTTCACTCATCATTCCGATGGTGTTGACGATCACGTTGCCCGCCCCGGAGGTAGCCTCTATCTCAACTTTGCAGGCAGACTCCTCATAGCCATCGCACTGGTATGTTTTATCGCCGGTCTTCTTGAACTGTGAGGGCATTATGATCTTCCCAAACCCACTGCTGGTATACAGCCGTGCTTTAATACCGTCCGGCAGCATAATGGTCACATTGCCTGCCCCTGTCCTGGCAACGACCTTCATACTGGAATCGGTGTCAGGCAGGAGTATGTCGATGTTGCCCCCTCCGGTATCGGCTGAGAGGCTTGTTAGGCCAGCACCGGCCAGGTCTAGCTTGAGGTTACCTCCGCCGCTGTGGACAGTGAGGTCAAACGAGACAGTGGGATTGAGGTGGATCTGCCACTCGGTCGCTCCATTGCAGGCCGCCCAGGGGAAACGGAACCAGGGTCGTCTGCTACCGCCCCCCTTCAGCATGAGGGTGGCCTGGTCGTTGCTCGAAACCAGGGTCCGGGTAGGTAAGCCCTGGCTCTCGAAATACTGCAGCGTGCCGCTGGCCAGCACCTGCTCGCCGCCGGTAAGCCGGTCGATCGTCAGGTTGCCGTCGCCTGTGTGGATGTCGACCTTGGCAGTCGTTGCGCTGCCAAGAGGCTCAGAAAGGTTATTAGTTTGCACGTTCTTAGTCATTATGGCACCTCCTCATCATGCTAGATAGACCGCCTATCGGGATGCTTCCCCAGAAGGCGATGCTGACTATGGCGCCAGGCAACGGGACAATGATAATCACCTGAGCCATCCCAAACGAACCAGCGATTAGAGTTTTCATTTTTCTCCTTGTCGTGCTACAGCGATCTTTCCTAATTAGAGGCATATGCTACATATGGCCAAATTCCGCAGCGTTCTCTCGACATCGTTTACTCGCTTCGGGGAAATTCGTCTATAGGCTTAACCTGCCTTCGCGATCGAGGTCAGCAGGAGGATGACCACACCCATGACCGTGGTGATATTAAATGCCACCCGGAACTGCTTCAAAGCTTTAGGGTTCTCGTCACCGACCTGCCGAAGGTAAACTCGCTCGGAAAAAACAGCCAGGGCCAGAAATGCCAGCACCAGCACATGTTTGATCACGATCAGAATGCTCCATGGGTTGCCGAAGAAGTTGCCAAGACCCCGGTAGTTCTCGTTAATAAGCATCAGGTGGGTGCCGGTGACTATGAAAATGAGCAGCGAGCCGCCAAAAAAGGGCCGGAGACGGGCGGAGACCTGTTCAAGCAGATCGCGCAGGGCGTTTGCCTGCATTTGACGTTCGAAGACGGGCAGGAAGATCAGGCTGGTAAACAGGTAGTACCCAATCATTACGATCGTCGCGAGGACGTGGAGCCAGGTAGAGAGTGCGACAAGAATGATAGTCATTGTTCAATTCTCCTTTTTTCGTTTTCATCAAAATTGTTGTGACAATCCCTAAGCAGGTTGAGTAGCAAATCGTATATTTGAACTTTTCATCTCATGCCGCACTGCCCCTTCAAGTTCCGGGAATTGGAATTGGTAACCTGCGGCAAGCAGTTTGGCCGGTTGCATGCGCCGGCTGGCCAGGAGGAACTCCTCGCCCATCTCACCCATAATGAGGCGTACCAGGGT
>JBGPQJ010000079.1:0-13218 GCA_041488995.1 Anaerolineae bacterium | reverse complement strand
CGAATACCTTCAAGAATTTCCTGACCAATATCACGCTTGGACATTTTCAATTTCCTTTGCAATTTGACGCAGAACATGTGAAGGGATATTTTCCACTTCATTCTTACTATAAATGGTCAAAAGCCAAATTTCATCATCTTGTCGTTTGAAGTAGTAAATCACCCGCACACCGCCGCTTTTACCTTTTCCTGACATCGCCCAGCGAACTTTTCTGACGCCGCCTGAGCCTGGAACAACCTTGCCTGATTTAGGATATTGGAGCAGAAAACTCTGCAAGCCTAAATATTCATCATCAGACAGATAATCATAAACATGCTTCGTAAAAGCGGTGGCTTCGATAAATTCCACAAACCTATTATACGGCTATGCCGTATGTCTTGCAATCTCCTTTGCAGACTTTCGAGAAACCTTATTTTCAAAGACAGCCACCGAACTAGTGTTTCTACGACCTGCATTGTAGATTATAGGTGGTCAGTATTATGTCGTATTCCATTATACGGCTAATGCGATGACCGGGTCACCTTGTTGGATGGATGGGGCACCGCGCGGTCAACGGCTCAGGCACCCCAGTTTGCCTATCTCTAAAAAGGGATTTGGGGTCCGCAGCAGTGAAAAGTTCGGCAGGCTTGAAACGGTAGCGTTCACCGGGAGCGCATCTTTGGAATCCATCTTGGCACAACCTTCAGGTATTGCTCGTAATCAGCACCGAAGCGTTTCTTGAGTTGGGGCTCCTCGAAAATGACCAGCGCGATATGCAAGGCCGCCCATAACCCAAAGGCATAGAGCGCTAGCCAGGCGTAGTGAAAATAGACTGCCTCGGCCAGGACGATAAGGAGAGCGCCAACGTACATAGGGTTTCGGACATACCGGTAGAGTCCGGTAATGACGAATCGAGTCGGGGGATCAATGGGAATCGGGGTGCCCTTTCCCTGGCGCACGAATGCCGTTGAAACCCAAACAATCATGTAGAGGCCAAGCCCGGCGATCAGGATAGCCATGACCTGTAGGATGCCCAGTGGCGGAGTCAGCGATATCTGCGCACCGTTGAGGATGGAATAGGGAATGAGGACACACGCAGCACCTGGGACAACGATGGTAGCGGCGGCGGATTTGAGCGATAACATGACTGATGGCTCCTACGAGTGGTTCCGCATTGAAGCGCCTTCAGGCCTGCCTAACGGCAAGCAGTAGCCGCGTTGCGGGTGTCGAAGACTCCTATCCATGCAAGACTCGCCAGAATAACCAGAGCCTTCGCTGGGGCGGCGCGGTAGCAACGTCGGCTGCAAGCAATGTTAGGGGGTACTACGTTTTACAGGGCTTGGATTTTCTGAAAACGAGTGTAAACATAGGGGCGCAAATCACCCGATGGCATTCGGTAAGTATAGTCTGAACTTTCAACAAGTCTGAACCCATCTCCGAAAAATTTGCACAGGCTTTCTGCGCTGTATCTTTGCACGGGCAAGCTGCTACATTTTGTTGCCCCATCCATAGCAAAGGTAGCCATAATAACAAAGCCACCTGGCATGACCACTTTTTGCAAGACAGAATGGTACGTTTGCCTATGCTGTTCTTCGGTAAGAAAATGAAACATGGCTCTATCGTGCCAAACGGCGGCATTTTGGAGTTGTAGTACAGTGGATGGATTGGTAATATCATCTACGATCCAATGCACTTGGGCTGCTCGCTCTTTGTCCAGTAGTGCTTTAGCCTTTTCCAATGCAACATCACTAACATCTATAGGATAAAGATTTTGATAGCCTAGTTCTAATAGATCAGAGATAAGGGTTGATGTACCTGAGCCAATATCTATAATCGCGTAATGTTTAGGAACTGCACACCGTTCGATGAGTTGGACAGAGGGGAAAGACTGAGCCTCATACCAACCAAGTTGTGTAATAGGGGTGTTGGTGTATACCTTGTTCCAGTGCTCTTTCGATGATGATGTCATGGCGTACTTTACCTATCTATTTGTTATACCGTCTAACTAGTTTCTGGTGCGAAACTAACTCCTGCTTACCAAACACCGCCATATATAGGGCGAAACACGGGATTTTTTTAGCCTGCAAATAGACCTACATCGGCGGTGCAGTAGTCTTTTGCACCAAAAACTAACTAGTGTTTATACGGCCTGCATAATAGATTATGGGCGACCCATATCATGTCCTGGCTTCATTTTCCATTATACGGCTAATGAGATGACCGATCACACTAACTTTGGTTAGCGCACCGCGCGGTCAACGGCTCAAGCACCCCGGTTCGTCTGTCCCCGAAAGGGGATTTGGGGTCCTCAGCAGCGAAGGGTTGGGCGACCTTCTCCGATTACTGGCAGAGCGATTTGCGTTTCGCCCAGATTGCTATCAAATGTCACTCTCGCCTGTCTCTGGTTGGCTTTGACCTGGGCGCGCTCCCCAATCGATCTTGCGTGTCCGATATTCATCGTAATCGGGCACCAGACGATAGTATTCACCTTCCATCAACGGTGATGAAATCATGAAATCAGCCGAAGCCCGATTGCAGGCAATTGGTATGTTCCACACTACTGCCATGCGCAAGAGAGCTTTCACATCTGGGTCATGCGGTTGCGGTTCCAGCGGGTCCCAAAAGAAGATCAAGAAGTCTATCTCGTTACTGGCAATCTTGGCGCCAATTTGCTGATCACCACCCAACGGTCCGCTCTGGAGTTTATTAATCTTCAAGCCTAGTTGCCGCTCCAGGGTTTCGCCGGTCGTGCCAGTGGCATACACTTCATGATGCGCGAGGAGATCACGGTTGTACTTGGCCCATTCCAACAAATCGCGTTTCTTGTTGTCATGCGCGACAAGGGCAATCTTCTTGTCTTGCACCATGATGATCTTTTTGTGAGGCATGCAGCTTCGTCCTTTCTCTAAAACAGGCCATCTTCGCAACGTTGCAACTTACCGCATAACCCTTCGTTTTCGCGCTTCGCTCGCAACTGCAGGCCGCCCAACTAGTGTTTATACGGCCTGCATAATAGATTATAGGCGGCCCGTATCATGTCTTGATTTCATATTCCATTATACGGCTATTGAGATGACCAAATCACATTTACATTGGCAAGCGCACCGCGCGGTCAACGGCTCAAGCACCCCGGTTCGCCTGTCCCTAAAAGGGGATCTGGGGTCTACAGCAGCGAAGGGTTGGGCAGCGATAACCAGACACTGATAATGCTATTAAAAGTTGAAGAGAACTTTAACGAACACTTTCAGTCAATAGGGAACCGCTGGCTCCTTGATCTGCCCTAAGCACAACTCCGTCACTGCGTGTAATACCAATAAGCCACCACTGCCAAAACGGTCAAAGACGCTCCTTGCTGCACACTCAAAATCGGCATACAAAGGGCTATCCTCATCTGGCGCATAGGACGCCGAAGAAAGGGCTCCTATGAATTCGTTCCACGTTTTTTGCACGGTAAAGACAAAGGTTTGCTTTAGATAGTCGCCACCACCATAGTAGAAACTCATTGACGTATCTTTGCCTATCATCATAGACAATGTGTCACTCTCTTTGGGGTATGTTTTCGCTAACGCTTCACCCAATTCTTTGTCGGATCCATAATTGTGTAACTTGGCTAGCCAACCTCCAGGCTTCAGAATACGCATGAACTCGGCCTTGGTTGGTTGTGGGTCAAACCAATTGAAAGCCTCAGCCACAGTGATCAAATCGACGGAGTGATCCGATAATGTCGTAGCTTCAGCACGCCCATCTATGATATGGCAAGAAGGTTGAGACTCCAGCGTTCTTCTAGCCATTTGTCTCATCGCCTCATTAGGCTCAACGGCAAATACTTGTTTGACTTTCCCAATAAAATGCTTCGTCAGGATGCCTGTTCCAGCACCTATGTCAGCCACAGAAGATTGGAGGGAAATTTGGGTTACGTCAAAAATAGTCTGAATGGCTTGTGGCGTGTAATCCCATCGGTACTTGGCATATTTCTCCACTTTGGAAGAGAACACATCAATTGGCTCCATCTTTTGGCTTCCTCCAGGTTACCATATGCTTTCTCCGCTTCTCGATTAGTTGTAGGCCTCAACACCCGCCGCCCAACTAGTGTTTATACGGCCTGAATAAGAGATTATGGGCAGCCCGTATCATGTCCTGATTTCATATTACATAATAAGGTTAATGCTTTAACCGGATCACCTTCATGGATGGATGGCGCACTGCGCGGGCAGTGCTCACATCGTCCCGATGTCCTTCGGGAGGCACCCCAGTTCGCCTGTCCCCGAAAGGGGATTTGGGGTTCGCTGCAGCGAAGGGTTAGGCTGGCGCCCAAACATCCAGGGAATACAAGGGCTATCTCTCCACTCGCTGGCGAATGGTCTCACCCAAGATCCTGAGCGCTTCTGTTGCTTCCGGAAGTTGGGGTACAAGCACATGCCACCCATGCCACGCCTCAGGCCAAAGACGCAACTCTACATCAACGCCCTGTGCTTGCGCGGCAATGACCAAGCGTTCCGCCTCCTGGCGCAGCAACTCCCGCTCCCCAGCTAGGACATACAGCGGAGCTAGTCCTCCCAAGTCGGCGTAGATTGGTGCAAGGTCGGGTTGCATCGTGTCACTTCCATCCGTATAGTACCTAAGCATGTCAGCAATGAACTTGGGATGCACGAAGGGGTCGTGATTTTCCCAGTCGCATCCGTCCTTATCGCCGTAGTCCACCATAGGCGAAATCAGAACGCAAGCAAGAGGCTGTGTCAGGCCTGAATTCCTCGCCCGAAGCAGCGTCGACAGCGCCAGCACCCCTCCTGACGACTCTCCAACCATGACAATCCGCTTGCCCTGCTGGATCAACGTCTCATAAACAGCGAAGCAATCATCATGTGCCGCAGGGTAGTGATGCTCCGGTGCAAGACGGTAGTCCACCCCAAAAGCTCGGAGTCCTGCGAACTTGGCCAGGTATCCAAGGATGCGTCGGTTCGGGCTACCCCAGCCGAATATCGTGCCACCGCCGTGGATGAACACGATCACAGGATCCTCGGGTGCCTCCTCCGGGATGAGCCAGTCGCCCGCCACACCAGCTACGGTCGAGTGCTGGATTTCAACATGGCTGGGGGGATGCATGAGAATCGCCGCAAGCCGCTCAGTAGATTGCCGAAAGCGCACAAATGCATGCGGGTCCTGGGTCGGGAAGTGGCCCTGGGCACGGCGAAAGATCGGCATTATCCATCTAAAGATGTGGAACTGGGGGCTAAGTCTTGTCACGATTTCGCCTAGAGTGCGACCTCATGTGGAGAAGGGTTATCAACGGTGCTGCCTACCTAGTGTTTATCCGGCCTGCATAATAGATTATAGACCGCCCGTATAATGTCCTGAGTTCAAATTCCATTATACGGCTAATGCGATGACCGGGTCACACTTACTTTGGGTACCTCAACACGCGGGCAACGGTTCAGGCTCAACCGGCTTCAGCTAACCACACTGAGCATCGCTCTGCCAGCATGAGCGTTGATAGGTTGGTGTTTGCGGCGGGGATCGTGGGCATGATCGAAGCGTCCACCACGGACAGGCCCTTAACACCATGCACGCTCCCCCGCGAATCCACCACTGCATTCACATCAGCGACTGGCCCCATGTGGCAGGTACCCACCGGATGGAAATATGTGCCTGCTTTGGTTCGGATCGCGGCTTCCAGGTCAGCGGCAGCATCCGTTATCTGTGAGCCTGGGAATAACTCCTGGAGCGCCACGCCAGACAACGGTGGCGTCAAAGCCAACCGACGCGCCACCCGCACAGCATGGATGACACGCGGCATATCGCCCGGATCAGTGAAGAAACCCAAGTCTATCACCGAAGGGACAGCTGGATCACTGGCGCTAAGGCGTAACGACCCACGTGAAAGCGGCTTCATCAGAGCCACGTAAATCTCCAATATGGGATTTTCTCCTAACTCAGCGGGAGAAATCGTCCACGGGAAGATCTGCAGGTCGTGACCCACGCTGAAATTCGGACTTTGTAACGTGAGCATGGTTTGACAGCCTGGAACGTCATTCGATCCCGCTGGTGCTGCAAAATGGAGTGCCAGTAGGAGGTGGTCCATAAGATTCTGTCCCACACCTGGCAGGTCTCGCAGCACGGTGATGTCCAAAGACTTGAGATGATCCGCCGGGCCGAGCCCGGAACGCATCAGCACGGCTGGGCTGCCAAAAGCTCCCGCCGCCAGGATGACGAGATCGGCCTGAATCATTTCGGTAGAACCAGCCAGGCATACGCCGACGGCACGTTGATCATCGAACATCACACGATCAACAAGGACGCCGCTACGGATAGTGAAGTTGGGTCGACCACGCGCGGTGGCAAGATACGTGAGCGCTGCGCTCTGCCGTACACCGGCGACCACATTTCTTGGCAACACTCCAGCGCCGATAGCGTTAGGCGCATTGTGATCTGCAACGCGAGGATAGCCGAGGGCGGAACAGGCGTGCAAGAAGGAACTGTGTTCAGGGAGCAGAGCCTCGAGCGCATCACGCCGGATCGAAAGAGGGCCATCTCGACCGTGCCAACGGTCATCAAAGTCGGCATCGTTTTCAAGGCGGCGAAAAAAGGGAAGCACTTCGGAAAACGACCAGCCCGGATTGCCGCGTGCTGCCCATTCATCATAATCGCTCGGTGTTCCACGCAAAGCTATAGCTGCGTTTGTCGCGGAACAGCCTCCCACCAGTTTCCCACGCGGGAGAGCAATAGTCCGACCAAGCGAGCCAGGTTCGCTGGCATATCCCCAATCGTGGGTGAAAGTCGGGTTGAAGCCACTGCGAATTTCCGGCGGCATGGCGGTTGGATCGGGATAATCAGGTCCCGCTTCCAGAAGTAGAATGGAATGGTTGGGGTTTTCGCTCAAGCGGGCGGCTAGCACACACCCAGCTGAACCCGCTCCGACAATAATCGTGTGGTACTTCATGGTCGATCCTCCCGTTCGTATCTACTGGTTGGGTTGACTGAGAATTCAGAAATAGCACACTTGTGAGCATTGGACCGAACAACTAGGGCGGCGAACTAGTGTTTATAAGACCTGCATTTTGAATTATAGACGGCCCGTATCATGTCCTGAGTTCATATTCCAATATAAGGCAAATGCTTTGACCAAATTACATTTACATTGGCAAGCGCACCGCGCGACAACGGCTCAAGCACGGGTAAAGTCCCTGCCCCTCCGGTCCGCTAATTATTCGGCGGCTCAGTCCCGCTTCGTGAGAGCAGTGCCTGGCGAAGAAACACAGCCGGGTACGCTTTATTAGCTACCTTTTATTTTGTCAGTACATTGCTAATAATATTTATAACTAAAGGAATTCCAATCACAATCACTGGAGAGAACATTGTTACAACAAAACGACGAATCGTTTCGGTATCGTATGGCCATACAGGGAATGCAGTTGCTAATTTGTGTAGTTTTTGCAATTGCTCAATTTTCTTTATGTTGTCTTCCAAAGAATTAGATGAACTTGAAAGTTCAGAATGCGCAAGGGATAAGTCGCGGTTAAATTGTATGGAAATATCGGTCAATAGACCGTCTTTTGCCCGTTTCATAGAGTCGTGAGCTGAACGAAGAGGGGCAAAAAATATAATTGGTGTCAGTATTAATAACAACATTAGGGCGCTATGGTAAAAATAGCTTGTAGCGAATCCACCTTTTATATATTGCCAATATTCGGCAAAGGCCATTATGGTTCCAGCAAGAACAATGGGGTATGTAGTATTGAGGGCATACTGTCCTAAAGGACGCAAACCGCCGGCCTTATCTGGATGCAGGGGGTGCAAAACCACCTTAGCCAAAATCAAACTAAATATCCGTACGTTGATCATGTATCTAAATAACAAGAGCCAAAATGCATATGCAGTGGGTACATTTAGTAAAATTGCTCGAACTAACGCAGGGAAATAATTGGCATTATGCCAAGCTGGAAGTGCAATCATATCTTGATAGAATACCAAACCGCCTGTTATGAGCCCGAGTATAAGCGCAATGAAACTTGGAAGAGGTGTGTTTAAAATTGCTTCTACTTGTTTTTTAGCTGTATCGGTGTAGGAAACAACTACTGATGCTTCAAGCTTATTAATAATTATTTTCGGGATCTGGTATATCCATATGTAGTACCCCATTATTACAGGATATAAAATTATTACAGCAAAATGTAAGTAGTCATCTGCCAGGGAGCGGAAATCCGGACTTGGTAATATGCGGCCTGTCATTCCCGCGACGGCTAAGTCTATAATCCATGCATAAAGAAAAGCTATAACAGCAGTTCTAAACGGTGACCATTTGACTTTTTTTATAATAAATTCGGCCAAAGGATCTTTTATTGTGAATTCAAGAGGATCATTTATCATAATGGGTTATCAAGGAAAATCCTATTTAAAAGGTGGTTTACTAGCGTTTATACATCCTGCATAATAGATTATAGACGGTCCGTATCATGTCCCAAGTTCATATTCCATTATACGGCTATTGGGATGACCAGATCACACTTACATTGACTAGCACACAGCGCGGGCAGTGCTCACATCGTCCCGATGTCCTTCGGGAGGCACCCCAGTTCTTTTGGGGTCCGCAGCAGCGAAGGGTTGGGCGGCGCAGTAGCTCACACTAACACGCCAAATCCTTGTCTGGTTTTATCGCAACGAGGGTTAGTTGGGTCGCATACTGCTCTAAATCGCTACGCTCTGGTGGCATGCGTATACCTTCGGCGCGAAGCATTGCCCCTATCATTTTCGGATGCTGCCGTAACCGTACTTCTAGAAAATCGGTTATCTGTTTCGTATCCGTAATCACTTCGGCTAATCCTGAAAGTTTCTGAGACTTAACACGTACTTCGACTTTAGGGTTGGCTTGAATATTCCGAAACCAATCGGCTTTCTGGCCGAGGGCAGCACCCAGATAAATCTTGCCATCGATTTCTTCATATTGCAGTGGAGTTACACGCGGCTTGCCTGACTTGCGGCCAGTGGTCGTCAGAAGCAGTATGACATTTCCAATCAGAGACCCAAATCCTATGGCATAGACTATTCGAGGCGGCAAATGTATGAGCCGAAGAATGAACTTTGGAGTCTGACTGAAGCCAGCCATAATATGGGTTCCTTATTTGCAGCAGTTATCCAAGCATTGTCATGACACAACTCAGTCACTTGAGCAAGACTTGTTGAGTGTTTCCGGGTAGTTGTACATTGAAATCGAAAGCGTGTTTTGAGCCGCCCAACTAGTGTTTATACGGCCTGCATAATAGATGATAGGCGGCCCGTATCATGTCCTGAGTTCATATTCCGTTTTACGGCTATTGCGATGACCGGGTCACACTTACTTTGGTGGGCGCACCGCACGGGCAGTGCTCAGGCACGGCAATACCCGCACTCTGCCTGCCCCAGTTCTTTTGGGGTCCACAGCAGCGAAGGGTTGAGTGGCCGTTGTACCACAGACACAGCTTGACCCATGCCGCACTGCGCGACAGGCGCGATTTCCCCTTGTTCGAATTAGCCGCGCCGAGTAATGCCGCGTGCTTACTTGGCCTGCGCCGCAGCGCGCGCCTTGTCCAGGTTGTCTGCGCCGAGCACCACTCGCGTATTCGTGGCCAGGTAGGTGAGGGTGATGTTGACGCCGGCCGCAGCGATTCTACGGCAGACCCGCCCGAATTCGCCAGGGCGGTCCTCCATTTTTAAGACAAGTACGTCACGCTCTTCCTGCACCTGGAATTTGGCGGCTTCGAGGGCGCGGCGTGCAGCGGCGGCGTCTTCGACCAGGATGTGAAACACGCCCTTGCCTTGACTGGGCAGCCCACACAGGCCTTCGATGTTGACGCCCGCCTTACCCAGGGCTTCGCTCAGATCGGCGAGTGTACCGGGGCGGTCTTCCAGCATAACGGTCAAGTCTTTAGACATAGATGCCTCCTTCTGGCGCGGGGAACGCGCAGCACTTGGAATACAACACAATCATTAGAGTGTTCGCAAGAGTCAGTGATGCAATCCTGACCTGGCTCCTCAGGCCGCCAAACTAGTGTTTATACGGCCTGCGTAATAGATTATAGGCGGTCCGTATCATGTCTTGATTTCATATTCCATTATACGGCTATTGAGATGACCAGATCACACTAACTTTGGTTAAACGGGAAGATTACTCACCTCAACTTCGGATCCAGGCGACCAGCACTTTGCAACGAACCCTGTCAGGCGTGTACGACCAGGGAACCGGTAGAGGCCTGGCGGAATTGCTACGGTCGCGCAAGCAAGAACTGGAGCACATGATCGGCCGGGCAACGGCACTGGCGGGTGGACTAAGGCGCCGTGACGAGGAGCCGTTCGTCATTTGCCATGCCGATCTTCACAAGTGGAACATTCTGTCAGGGCCTGAGGGTGAAGTGTATGCTGTGGACTGGGACAGTCTCAAACTGGCTCCCAAGGAGTGTGACCTGATGTTTATCGGGGGAAACATCGGCGGCGCTGCGGTGGAGGAGGCGAGTTTCTACACAGGCTACGGTGAAACGCGGGTCGATCCCGCCGCACTGGCATACTACCGGTACGAGCGGATCGTCGCTGACGTGGCGGCCTTCAGCCAGGAGGTATGGGAACAGCCCGAACCAACAGAAGAGGAGTGTGATGAGATCGTGAGACTCGTGGCCGCGAACTTCATGCCGGGCAACGAACTTGAGGCAGCCCGCCACACAGATAAGAGGTGCGGTTGACAGCCTGAGACCCTCATCAGGGTGCTGCGCGAGCTACGCCAGGGTGCTTCGCGATGCCGGGGGCTGTCCGGCGGGGCTGAATTCGCGCACATATTGAGGAAGGCTGGAGGAACGACTACCCTGCGTCCATCACAGGGCCGGGGAGCCATGCGGTTGTAAATGATTGATTCTGTAATTTTGGTCAACGATATGAATAGGCAATTCCAGCAGGAGGGATTATATTTGCATCATCAAGTTTGCATTGCGTGCCTCAACTCCAAAATTTCACACCTGCCACCAGGCTAAATGCTCAATATTACGGGATGCCATATGAAAAAGAAATTTGGAATTGCACCAACCCTATTGGCGATTGCCATACTTCTGGTTGCTTGTTCCGGAAACAGGACAACCCCTGCCGTGTCCAATCCCATGGCAGTTCTACCACAATTGGCAATGGCACGGACAAAGATCAAGCATATCGTTATCATCATGCAGGAGAACCGCTCCTTCGACCATTACTTTGGTACCTACCCCGGCGCAGATGGAATCCCAATGCAAAACGGCGTACCGACTGTATGCGCAAATGATCCGGTCACCGGGGAATGTATCAAACCATTCCACGATTTCAACAATATCAATTACGGCGGTCCGCATGGCTCAACCGCGGCGGTTACAGATATCAACGGCGGGAAGATGGATGGCTTCATTCAATCGGTGATGGAGGGGCGGAAAAACTACTGCGCCAATCCCAAAAGGCCCGGATGCACCTCCGGCGAACAAGGCCCGGACGTTATGGGCTGGCACGACGCCCGAGAAATTCCCAACTACTGGGCTTACGCGCAGAACTTCGTCCTACAGGACCGGATGTTCGAGTCAAGTGCCTCCTGGAGCCTGCCGGCGCACCTTTTCCTTGTTTCGGGCTGGTCAGCCAAGTGCACCGATGCAGACGACCCGACGAGCTGCACCAACAACATTGACGATCCCAGCCATAGCATCGTCATAGGTCGCAACATGGAAGAGTATGCCTGGACAGACCTGACCTACCTGCTGCATAAAAAAAATATCAGCTGGGGCTATTTCCTGACAGAGGGCATTGAACCGGATTGCGCCAATGACCAGATGTTTTGCGATCAGCAGCCGTTTTATCGCGATGTCCCCGGCGTCATGAATCCACTGCCCAACTTTGCCACCGTTCACGAGGATGAGCAGCTCAATCATATCCGCCTTACTGCAGAATTCCTTGCCTCACTAAATGACGGCACGCTCCCGGCGATCTCATGGATCATTCCCGAACTTGGGGTCAGCGACCATCCAGCGACTTCCATCCGCGCCGGGCAGGCCTATGTCACCGGGCTGATCAATGCCATTATGCAAAGCCCCGAGTGGGATAGCACGGTCATTTTTCTTGCCTGGGACGATTGGGGCGGCTTCTACGATCATGTCGTCCCGCCCACAGTAGATGTCAATGGCTATGGTTTGCGCGTCCCTGCTCTCTTAATCAGCCCGTATGCCAAAAAGGGTACCATTGACCACCAAACCCTAAGTTTTGATGCATTTCTCAAATTCATCGAGGATATCTTTTTGGATGGCCAGCGCCTTGATCCCCAGACAGATGGCAGACCCGACTCGCGACCGACAGTTCGCGAAAACTCTCCTCTGCTTGGCGACTTGCTTAATGATCTGGATTTCTCTCAAGAGCCCCTTCCCCCACTTATTCTCCCGCTTGATCCAGCGCCGGGGCCGGCCTCCATCCCGGACTTATGATTCTTTTTAAGGGAAGGTCTCGCCAGTCAGGAGGCGCCAGCCCTCGATTGCCCGGCTGGAAAATGGTACAACCGTACCCAGCCTGTCCTTCCTGGAGCGTATCGCCAAGGCGTTGGACGCCCGGATCGAACTCTAAATCGAACGACACAAAAAAGTATCCAATGAGAACTAATACCTGGAACTTTTTTCGGATAATCGTCCTACTGGCTTTCTTGCTCACCGCCTGCGAGCAGGTAGAATCGACGCCCACGCCAACCCCAACAACGGTTCCAACCCTCACCCTTACGATTAGTGGAGGGGTCTGGTGCATGAAAATACGCCAAGACCATTACGCAGTAATCTTGGTCAAGGAGCTGCTGAATATAGACCGTATTGGTGCTCCAGTGCTTTCCACCTTCTGCACCTCCCAAGATAATAATGGTCTTTTGTGGCTTGTCAGAGTCGTTGCAGAAGAAATCTGCGTTTAGTCCGTTTTTAGTGATAGTTCTCCCCGGTAGTCTTTCGGCAAAATGAGTATCGAGTGGTGTGAGGATTGAATTAGCTACGTATACCGAATAGGCATTCAGCAATATTGGCGCTAATCCCAAGAGAAGAAAATGGCGGGAATTACGATCATGGCCAATCCTCTACGTTTCATACTGTCATTTCTTCCTCGTCAAAGTGGTGCAAGCACCTGTCGCCTGTTTGCGCGGGTTAGCCTGCTCCAGATCCTAAGCCGAGAGCAACTGATGCTGCTCCACAATGGCCGTTGATGAGAATAGTCGGATATATTCTTCGATTCGCCGCAGTT
>JBGPQJ010000078.1:0-13240 GCA_041488995.1 Anaerolineae bacterium | reverse complement strand
GAGCATGCGTGGCAGCCTGCCCCAACAAGGCCAGTCAGCAAAAGGGTTTCACCCTGGAACAAATTTTTGGAATGCTGGATTCCGCAGTAAATCCGCGTTAGAAGAAAGGAGTAGAGAATGCTTACTCTACAACTCACTGATGGTGAAACCGGGTTATTGCACGAGATCATTGAGGCTTTTCTGGAAAACCTCCGTGTGGAAATCATCCATACAGAAAAATTGGACTACCGTGAAATACTGAAGTAACAGGAAGTGCGGGTCAAAAAACCTTTAAACGAACTTGAAACAGGAGACGTGAAAGCCGCGGTTTGAGCAAGGGATCCTTTGGAACCAATTCGGCATGGGAGACAGGTTTATGAGCAACGATCATTTCGAACCCCACATTATCGCGTTTCTGTGCAACTGGTGCACCTACACCGGTGCTGATCTGGCGGGCACCTCACGCTTGCAGTACCCGCCCAATGTACGCGTTGTCCGGATGATGTGCAGCGGGGCGGTGGACCCGGTCTATGTCCTCAAACCGCTCATTGACGGTGCGGACGGTGTATTGATCGGCGGCTGCCACCCGGGCGACTGCCATTACCAGACCGGCAATTACAAGACCCGCCGGCGCTATGTGGCAATGCACGAAATCCTTAAAGCGTCCGGTCTCGATGAGCGCCGGGTCTGGCTGAGGTGGGTCAGTGCCAGCGAAGGTCAGCGTTTCGCTGAGACCATCACAGAAATGGTTACTGCTCTCAAAGAGCTCGGTCCGAATCCGTTGCGCGAGAAGTGGGCAGTGTGAAAAGGAAGGGACAACGATGAATAGTGTGATCCCGGTTGAAAACAATGATGTGCTCTCCACCTTGCGGGGCTTCCTTCGGAAACTGATGGAGAGTGACCTGATCGATGCCCTACTGGTGCCAATGGAAGCCGGAGATGGTATGGTCCAACCTGCACTGGTGACCGACCCCACCCTGCTGGAGTCAGCCAATCCGCTCCTGCCGATCATGCCGATCAACAATGCCCGCGCCATGTCCGCCATCACCGGCAAACATGCCCCGGCGCGGATCGGTGCAGTCCTGAGGACATGCGAAATCCGCGCCCTGGTCGAGCTGGTAAAGCTCCAGCAGGCTTCGCTGGAGGATGTCCTTCTGATCGGGCTGGATTGCTCCGGGACTTATGAACTGGCCGAAAGCATGGCACAGGGTGCCTGGAATACGGAACGACGATCCACCAGTATGACGACATATCTATCCGCTGCTCATGACGGGAGGGAACCAGACATCGCAGGCCTTCAGCTCCGCCCTGCCTGCCAGATGTGTATCCATCCCGTGCCGGAAAACGTCGATATCCACATCCACCTGTTCGGTGCAGATACAACCGTTGTGCTTGCCCTCACACTTAAGGATGAAATTGCCGCTAAACTGCAGCTCGCCGAAGCGCCAGCGGGCGAGGCCTGGAATCCGGAACAAGGCAGAGTGGCTGCTGACTCGATAATCGCAAACCGTAAACAGGTTCGTGAAAAAGAACTGGGTAACATCCGCTCCCGCATGACCTCCAATGGCGGAATTGCCAGCCTCTTCGCTGCCTGCATCCGCTGCCACAACTGCATGACCGCCTGCCCCATCTGCTATTGCAAGACCTGCCTATTCAAGACCGCCTCCTTCGACCACGAGCCAGCCTTCTACTTGAATGCCGCCCGTCGTAAGGGTGCGCAACGCATGCTGGGCGACACGCTGCTGTTCCAGATGACGCGTCTCAACCATATGAGCGCCTCATGCGTCAGCTGCGGCATGTGCACCTCCGCCTGCCCGTCGGACATCCCGGTCGGGGCGATTTTCTCCGCCATCGGCGAACAAGTGCAAGCCGCATTCGAGTACACGCCCGGGCAGGATGTCGACGAGCCTTTGCCGCTGATCACGTTCCAGCCCCATGAATGGACGGATATAGGTGAGGAGAAATGAGCACGCTGCCTGAGCCAGGAGGAAACGGACGCAATCACGCCGCGCTGGTGGTCGGCGCCGGTATTGCCGGGATCCAGGCTGCACTCGACATCGCCGATGCCGGCTTCAAGGTTTACCTGGTCGAACGCTCCCCAAGCATCGGCGGGCGGATGTCGCAGCTGGACAAGACCTTCCCCACCCTCGACTGCTCATCCTGCATCCTCACCCCAAAAATGGCGGATGTGCCGCGCAATCCCAACATCACCTTGCTGACCTGCACGCAGGTGGTCGGCGTCGAGGGGCAGTCTGGAGATTTCCATGTGACCCTGGAGCGCCAGCCCCGCTACGTGGACGAATCCTCCTGCACCGCCTGCGGTCTGTGCGCTGAAGCCTGCCCGGTAACCCTGCCGAACCTTTTCAATGCAGGCCTGGATACTCACAAAGCCATCTTCCGAGTTTTCCCGCAAGCCGTGCCGGCTGCCTTTGTTGTTGATAAGCGCGCCTCTCCGTGCAAGAGCACTTGCCCGGCGCACATCCCGGTGCAGGGGTATGTCGCTCTGATCGCACAGGGGAAATTCCGTGAGGCACTCGAACGGGTGAGGGAAGCAGGTGTGCCCTTTGTGGGAACGCTGGGCAGGGTGTGCTACCACCCCTGCGAAAGCCAGTGCAAACGCGTGGACTGGGATGAACCCGTCTCGATCTGCGCGCTCAAACGTTTCGCGTATGATGCCGGTGTGGAAGCGGACAACCCGCAACCCATCCCGCCGAAATGGGACGAACGCGTGGCAGTGGTTGGCGCCGGACCGGCCGGGCTGACGACCGCTTACGAACTGGTGCGCCGTGGGTATCGAGTCACCGTGTTCGACGCCCTGCCGTCAGCCGGTGGCATGCTGGTGGCCGGTATTCCGGAATACCGCCTGCCTCGAAATGTGCTGGACCATGAGATCGATTACATCCGCGCCCTGGGTGTGGAGATCAAACTGAACAGCCCGATCGGGCGGGACGGCGGACCAAGTCTGGACGATCTGCGCCGCGATTACCAGTCGGTCTTCCTAGCCGTGGGTGCCCACGGCAGCAGCCGGTTGGGAGTCCCGGGCGAAGACCTGCCGGGCGTTTTCCAGGCGGTCCCCTTCCTGCGCCACTTGAACCTGGGGCATGAAGCCAAGATAGGCAAGCGCGTGGCGGTCATCGGTGGAGGGAACTCCGCCATCGACGCAGCTCGCTGCGCCCTGAGGCTTGGTGCACAGGTCCAGTTGGTCTATCGTCGATCGCGCACAGAAATGCCGGCCGCCGCCTGGGAAGTGGCAGCTGCGGAAGCCGAAGGTGTGACCTTAACATTCCTATCCGCCCCCGTCCGCGTGTTGGAAAAGGACGGGCATGTTGCCAGGATCGAGTGTGTCCGCATGGAACTGGGCGAACCGGATGCCAGTGGACGCCGCCGCCCGGTTCCCGTCCCCGGATCGGAATACTCGATGGAAGTGGACACCATTATCGCCGCCATCGGGCAGTCGGTTGAAACCGAAGGCATGGGTGTGACGATCAACCGTGACCGGCTGGTTGCCGATCCGGTCACCCTGGCGACCTCCGTTCAGGGTGTGTTTGCCGGCGGGGACGCGGTCACCGGACCGGCCTCGGTGGTGGAGGCGATCGGCATGGGGATTGAGGCGGCAGAGTCCATCCACCGTTACCTGCGCGGTCTCGACCTGAGCGAAGGGCGCTCTGCTGCCTGGCCACGCGCGAAGGATATCACCGTCATCCCGGCCTCACCTGTCCGGCGTGCGCCTCGCGCATCCATGCCGGAACTTTCGCCGGCGGAGCGCATCTCTGGCTTTCAGGAAATTGAACTCGGCTTAAACGCCGAACAGGCGGTCGCGGAAGCACAGCGCTGCCTGGAATGCGCCATCTGCTCGGAGTGCATGCAGTGCGTGACAGCCTGCCAGCGGGGGTCGATCCATCATGATGAGCGGGTGAAACGGTTGGATGTCGATGTTGATACGATCCTGGTAGCCACCGGTTTCGATGTGTTTGACCCTCACCGCAAACCCGAGTTTGGCTATGGCGTTTACCCACAGGTGATCACCTCACTGGAGTTTGAACGGCTGGCGTCCGCCTCCGGTCCAACGGCAGGCAGGATCAGCCTAAACGGGCATCCCCCGAAGAAGGTTGTATTTATTCAATGTGTTGGCTCGCGCGACCAGAGCCTCGGTCTGCCCAGCTGCTCGCGCGTATGCTGCATGGCAGTTGCCAAGCAAGCTCACCTGGCACATGACCGCCTGCCAGGCGCGGAGATCACCGTGTTCTATATGGATGTGCGCGCCTTTGGAAAAGGCTTCGAGGAATTCTATGATCGGGTGCGTAATGAAGGCGTCCTTTACCGGCGCGGCAACCCGTCCGAGATCCTCAAGCGAGGCGAGCGGGTGGTTGTACGCGCCGAAGATACTCTGCTTGGCGAGCAGGTGGAAGTCGAAGCCGACCTGGTCGTCCTGGCTGTAGGCATGCAGCCCAGGCAGGACTCCAGTCTTCTCTCTGAAACGCTGCATCTCACCCGCGGCGAGGATGGTTTTTTTCTGGAATCACACCCCAAGCTGCGCACAGTCGAGAGCAGCGTCCCGGGTGTTTATCTGGCTGGCTGCAGCCAGGGGCCGAAGGATATTCCGGATACGGTCGCCCATGCCAAGGCGGCCGCCTCCGCAGCGATGATCCTGCTGGCTGGAAAAGGAGCGGAGTATGCTTCAAATTGAGAGCCGCCAATTTGCGAAAGACCAGGGCTTGTATGCCTGCATCCAGTGCGGGAAATGCACCGGGGGCTGCCCGATGGCAATGAAGACGCGCCTCAACCCGCGCAGTCTGATCTACCGGTTGTTGATTGCGGGAAACGGATTCGACCTGGAAGGGCGCGATGAGTTGTGGGATTGCACGACCTGTTCAACCTGCGCCAGCCGCTGCCCCAAAAAGGTCAATCCGATGGAGGCGATCATTGCCATGCGCGGTGCCTTCGTCGAGAAAGGCCGCGTCCACCCGAATGTGAAGACCGCCCTGGAGAGCACCTTCCGCCAGGGCAATCCGCTGACCATGCCGCGCTCAGACCGGGGTGCGTGGGCGAAAGACCTGCAGGTAAAACCTGCCGCTGAGGGAACCGAGTATCTGTACTATGTTGGCTGTACACCCTCCTATGATCCACGCGTGCAGAAAGTGGCGCGCGCGCTGGTGCAGGTCATGCGTTCGGCGGGGGTGGATTTCGGAATCCTGGGCAATGATGAGACCTGCTGCGCCAGCGAAGTACGGCGGTTGGGTGAAGCTGGATTGTTCGAAGCGATGGTGGAAGAAAACCTGACGATATTCAAAGAAGCGGGCATCGGTAAGATGTTCACCACCTCCCCGCACTGCTTCAACGCATTCAAGAACGATTACCCAAAGATCAAGAGTGTTCCGCAGACCAAACTGGATGTTCAGCACTACACCCAGGTCCTGGCTGGGCTGGCAAAGAATGGCGGGTTGAAATACTCCGGTACCTTCGAAAAGACCGTCACCTACCATGACCCGTGCTACCTGGGCAAGCACAACGGCATTTTCGATGAACCTCGCACGGTCCTCGGGAGCATTCCCGGGCTGAAGCTGGTCGAGATGGACCGATCGCGCGAGAAAAGCTTATGCTGTGAAGGCGGCGGCGGGCGCATGTGGCTGGAGGGCACCAATCCCGGTACCCGGCTGGCGCAGCAGAGAGTCCAGGAAGCCCTCGACACGGGCGCAGAAATCCTCGCCACCGCCTGCCCCTTCTGCCTGCTCACGCTCGAGGAGGCCGCCAAGCACCTGAACGCAGAAGACAAACTCCGAGTGATGGACATTGCTGAAATCACAGCTCAGGCGCTGTGAAATCCGCTCGCAGGAATGAATGATATGACCCTTAAACAAGGCGTTGAAAAAACAAATACGGCGGTTCAGGGCAAAACCCATACCTCCCGGGTCGGCGTATACATCTGCCACTGCGGCATCAACATCGCCGCGACCGTCGACGTGGCGGCAGTCACTGACTTTGCCAGCCAGCTGCCCGGCGTGACGATAGCACGCAACTACACTTACATGTGTTCCGACCCCGGACAGGTGCTCATTAAGAAAGATATCACTGAGCTCAACTTGAACCGGATCGTGGTCGCTTCCTGCTCTCCCCGCATGCACGAGCCGACTTTCCGGGCGACCATCACAGAAGTCGGGTTGAACCCCTACTGCCTTGAGATGGCCAATATCCGCGAGCAGTGCTCGTGGGTGCACCCGGGCGGTGCGTCGACCACGCAGAAGGCAATGCAACTGGTGGCGGCTGCGGTTGCCAAAGCCTCCCTTTTGGAACCGCTGCAGGTGAGGCAGGTGTCCGTCACACCAGCGGCGCTCGTCATCGGCGGCGGAGTTGCCGGGATGCAGGCTGCGTTGGACCTGGCGGAAGCCGGTTTTCAAGCCACGTTAGTCGAACGCTCTCCCTCGCTCGGCGGGCATGCCGCTCAGCTTCATCTCACCTTCCCGACGCTTGAATCGGTTGGGGATCTGGTCGCCGCACTGGTAAAGCGAGTCAGCAGTCATCCGCGCATCAAGGTGATGACGGACTCCGAGGTGACGAACGTCGGGGGTTATGTAGGCAACTTCCATGTTGAGATCAGGCATGGTGAGGAGACCAGCGAAATCCCTGTTGGAACGGTGGTTGTGGCAACCGGCTTCGAGACCTTCGACCCAAAGCGTAAACCGGAGCTCGGTTACGGGTCGTATCCACAGGTCATCACCACACTGGAATTCGAACGACTCGCCCGTCAGCAAGCCATTCCGCAAGAAGCGAAATCCATTGTCTTTATCCAGTGCGTCGGATCTCGCGATCAATCGGTTGGCAACGCCTACTGCTCGCGGGTGTGCTGCATGGTCACCGCCAAGCAAGCCCGGCAGGTTCGCGAGCGCTTGCCCGACGCACAGATAACCGTTTTTTACATGGATGTGCGCGCCTTTGGCAAAGGTTTTGAAGAGTTCTACGACGCGGGCCGCGAAGCTGGCATCATTTACCGCCGGGGCAATCCTTCCGAGATCATCCGGCGGGGGGATAAAGTTGTGGTGCGCGCTGAAGATACCCTGCTGGGTGAACCGGTGGAATTGCAGGCCGATCTGGTCGTGCTGGCGGTGGGCATGAAACCCCGCGCGGATGCGGATGCGATCGCCGGCCTGCTCAAATTATCCCGATCTGGGGATGGATTCTTTATGGAAGCCCATCCCAAGCTGCGCCCGGTGGACACCGCCATAGCGGGCGTCTTCCTGGCCGGGTGCTGCCAAGGACCGAAGGATATCTCCGATACGATTGCGCAGGCCAGAGCTGCCGCTTCGGCCGCCATGATCCCTCTCATGCGCGGGCAGGTCCAGGTGGATGCCGCGACCTCATTCATTGACGAGGAATTATGCGCAGGCTGCGGGCAATGCGCCAGTGTATGCAGTTTCTCTGCACTGACCCTGCATCCCCTGCGCGGGGTCATGACAGTCAACCCAGTGCTGTGCCAGGGCTGCGGCTCCTGTGCCATGACCTGTCCGTCCGGTGCGATCAACGTCCATCAGTTTACCTTCGAGCAGACCATGGCTCAGGTGGATGCGCTGCTCGATTGGCAGATCCATCCCGTAAACCAAAATAAAGAAGCGATCCTGGTAGGAGAATCCGTTGAACCTTGATCAGGTTGATATCCGCTGAAATTAGGTATATGTCTGAACGAATGTAGGATACCGGTTGGATTACTGTCAACAAGAGACTGAGTACGATGCAGATGAAGGTAACCATCAGCGAAGGAAGGTGAATATGACCTCGTGTATGCTCAAGACCAATGGCGACCCCCTGGCTGCAGCCAGACAATTTCTGAAGTCTGTCTGGTCGCAAGCCAATCTGCAGGGCATGCTCGTGCCGCTTTACCAGCCGGATCAATTGTCTGTCAAGTCAGTCTTGATAGAGGATCCAGCCAGCCTGAAGGATGCGGACCCGTTTGTGCCGTTAATGCTGACCAATGCTGGAAAGCTGGTGGTACAAATCGCGCGCGAACACCCGGGCGAGCGCCTGGCTGCCGTCCTGCGGGCCTGTGAAATCCGCGCCCTCGCTGAACGCATCAAAAGTGAATCATTAAACATCGATAACTGGCTCATAATCGGGGTGGATTGTCTGGCCTGCTTTCCTGCGAACGATTTTGAATGGCGTGTTCAAAAAGCCGGGAGGGTGGAAGAACTCACCCACCTGGTGATGCGCAACGCCCGGCAGGGTGGAATTTCACTCAGCCGCTTCCGCCTTGCCTGCCAGATGTGCTCCAAGCCCGAACCCATAAAAGTCGACCTGTGTCTCGGCCTGCTGGGCTTACCGGTCAAAGAAACCATGCTGATTCTGCCAAAAGACGACTCGGTCACCGGGCAACTTCATCTGCACGAGATCACCGAAGGACCGGCTCCTGTGGCATTGGTCGCACAGCATGACCGGATCATGACCGCACTCAATGAACGCCGCCAGCATTTCCGTGACCGGGCGATCCGTGATTTACCCTCTAATCTGCCTGCCAACCTGGAAGAACTGGTGAAATTCCTGTCGAATTGCGCACCCTGCCAGGTATGCCTGGCGTCCTGTCCACTTTACGAAGACGAACTGGCACCGGTCATGACCAACGGGTCCGTCTCTCTGGAAGCAGTCCGGCGCTGGCTGGTGATGTGCGCCGAGTGTGGCATGTGCGAGCAGGCTTGCCCGAAGGATGTGCCGCTGGCGGCCATCATGAACCGCATCAGCCGCAAGCTGCAAACCGAAGTGGTGGCAGTGTAAACCAGGAAGGAAAAAGGCATGCCCACCCGTATGCAAGTTGACCCGCTCAAGATCCAGCATGTTCTAAAGGTGGTCTTCTCGCAACCTCGCCCGCCGGTGGCGCGCTGCCGGTTGCTGAGTTCAGGCCTGGGTCCAGCCCACATGCTCAAGACCAGTGAAGAACTGACCGGCACAAAAGCCTGTCTGGGTTGCGGCTCCTGCATGGATGCCTGCCCGGTGCTGGCCCGTGATCCAAAACGACTCCAGCGCATAGATGTGCGCAGTTCGATGGCGCTGGAAACACTGGTCGGGGAGGATTGCGATCGTTGCGGGAACTGCGCCCTGGCCTGCCCACAGGTCGACCCGACCATCAAACATTACCTTGTTCAAACCCATCTGGCCGAAGGCATGGCTGAACTTCTGGCCAAAGCTGCCACTGAGGAAGTCTTCGTGCTTGACCTGATGCTGAGCCAAAACTAGACCGCAAGGAGCCATTTATGGTTGACCTCTTTATCCTGGGACAACTGTTTGAGATCCCTGAAGGGCTGACGATCCTGAAGGCATTCGAATGGGCCGGCTTCCACCTGACACGCGGCGTCGGCTGCCGGGGTGGATTCTGTGGGGCGTGCGGAACAGTATATCGTCTGCAGAACGACCACAAACTCTATTATGCCCTCGCCTGCCAGACTGTCATCCAGCCGGGCATGATCCTGAGTCAGATCCCTTTCTTCCCCGCCCAGCGTGCCGCTTATCACCTCGATGCGCTCAAGCCTGTGGGAGAAACACTGATCGATATGTATCCCGAGATCCTGCGTTGCTTTGGATGCAACACCTGCACCAAGGCCTGCCCGCAGGAGATCGACGTGTTGAACTACATGGCGGCCGCAGTGCGTGGGGACATCGCCGCGGTGGCGGAGATTTCCTTCGACTGCATCGCCTGCGGTCTGTGCGTGGCACGCTGCCCGGCGGAGGAAGTGCCACCGAACGTGGCAATGCTGGCACGCAGGTTATACGGCAAATACCTGGCGCCGCCGGCTGGACACCTGCGCAG
Source organism: Anaerolineae bacterium (assembly GCA_041488995.1). Lineage (GTDB taxonomy): Bacteria > Chloroflexota > Anaerolineae > Anaerolineales > Villigracilaceae > JBGPQJ01. The sequence goes on along the minus strand of JBGPQJ010000078.1, from coordinate 3,474 downwards.
CCGTGTACAGGAGATCGATGCAGGGGTCTATCGACCAGAGTTGACTCAACTGAAGACAATGCCGGTGGAAGAGTTGAAGCAGCGCTATGCCGCCCGGCAGATCGAAGAGTGATGCGCCATGGATTTTGAACTTCCATCCGATGCTCTGATGCTGCGAGACATGCTGCAGCGTTTCATCGAAGATGAGGCCAAGCCGCTGGAGATGAAGTATTTCAATACCGGCACGCTGGAACCAAAGGAACGTGCCCGCCTGCGAACGGTGATCGAGCAGATGGGGTTGTGGGGCGCGACTATCCCCGAGAAGTTCGGTGGTGGCGGATTGGATATGATCACCGCCTGCCTGTTAGAGGAGGAACTGGGAAAGACATTCGTTCCTCTCGAACTGGGTGATGTGCCGCCGCTGCTCTATGCATGCCGCGAAGGGCAGGTGGAACATTTCCTGAACCCCGCCCTCTCCGGCGACCGTCACCCGATCCTGGCCATCCGGGAACCCGGAGCCTTACGCCCCGAAGCATGGACGACGACCGCCACGCCGGAAGGTGATGCGTTCATCCTGAATGGCAGGAAATCCCTGTCCGCCATGCCCGCCCCGGATGATTTTCTGGTGGTCTTTGCCAAAGCGCCTGACGGCTTCAGTGCCTTTGCGCTTGACCTGAACCAGCCTGGTATGAACTTCCGCCAGAATGGCAGTGTGGTGCTGGAGCTTAACGACTGTCATGCAGACTCCGGGTCACTGCTGGGCGAATGCGGACAGGCGTTCGCTCTGGGTGTCGATGACGCACCCCGCGCCTGCATCAGAATTGGCGCCCGTTATATCGGTTTCTCTCAACGGCTGCTTGCCATGGCCGCTGCCTACGCCAATGAATGGACTTCGCTGGGTGCCCCACTGAAAGATCGCCCCTCCGTTCAACGTATGCTGGCAGAATTGGATGTGCAAGTCAAATCCAGCCGCTGGCTGGTTTACCATGCCGCCTGGCTGGCGGACCGGCAGGAACCGTTGCGTATTCCGGCTGCGGAGGTACGACTGGCGACCGGCGGACTGCTTCAAAGAGCGACTGACCTGGTGACGATGATCTTCGGCGGGTCAGGTCCCTCGCCTGAAATTGAAATCCACCGCTTTGTGCGCAGCGCCATCCCGATGGAAGCACTCGAGCTCGGCTTGGAAGGCGCGCGCCTGACGGTGGCCGCTCAAGTATTAACTGAGTACAAGACAGGTTGACCTATGAACATAAATCGAGTTCTTTTAATTCAAGAAGACGATCCGGTCAACACCCTTCGCAATTTCCTCGCTGCCTGGTGGTTGGAAGCAGAACTGGACGCCATGATCGCTCCGGTGGAATTGCCTGACCATGCGGGCGTATCACCCCAGGTGATTGAAAATCCAAATGGGCTGGCGGATGTTAACCCGTTCATTCCGGTGATGTCCTGCAACGCTGCACCCATCGTAGAAGACTATATCCTTGCCCATCCCTCCACACACCTGGCCGTGATAATGCGCCCCTGTGAGCTGCGTGCACTGGTCGAGCTGGAGAAACGGCACACAGGCACACAGCATCCTCACCCGGAGGCTGATCCCAGGAAAAATCTGGTGGTCATCGGGATGGATTGCCCAGGCACGTTTCCATTAAAGGAATATCAGCAGCAGCTGGTAAACCAGAGCACCGCCGAGCTCATCCGGGAAGTGTTGGCCTATGCAAGCCAGGACAGCTACGTACCCCGCCAGGTACGCACCGCCTGTCACATGTGTGATTGGCCGACAACCCTAAATGCGGATTTCACCATCGGCACCATCGGCGTCGCCCCGCAGGGAATCATGCTGGTCATCGCACATGATGAAGACACCGATGAGCGTCTGGGATTGCAGGAAATGACGGATGGCATGGCAACCGAGCAACAGGAGATTTACCGCGAAGAGCTGATCGGCAGGCTTGCCAGGAAACGAGCCAGGCTGCGTGAGAAGCTGATGACCACCTCGACAGGGCAGATCGGCGATATCAACAGCTTCCTGGGGTTCTTTGCCTGCTGCACACTCTGTGCCGACTGCCTGGATGCCTGCCCCCTGTATGATGGGGAACTGACCGGTATGCTCGGTATTGGCGAACCGCGCCAGGGGCCGCACCCGCTGCTTTCGGAGCTGGTCGGAGTGGGGCGCTGGCTAGCTTCCTGCTCAGGATGTGGCATGTGCCAGGAGGCCTGCGAACATGGGGTTGCCCTGGGACAGATCATCACCACCGTCAGCCATCGCATTCGCAGTGATCTACACTACACCGCCGGCGACCCTCACCAACCCTTACCCTGGGGAAACTGAACCAGCTGCCTCATCACCCGGAGAACAACCATGACCTACCCTCCTGAAATGCGCGCCTCATTGGAAAAAATCGAAGCTTCCCGCTCGCAGCGGATGAATGAAACTTATCCGCGCCTGTCTCCTCAGGAACGTGAGGCGATCCTGCATGCCTTTCACCCTGACTACATCACCACCGCTTTCCGTGAACTGCGTGTCGGTCCAAACACGGGCGACCGGACCCCGCATGAACTGGCGGACGCGCTGGAGGCTCCGACATTGATCGGGCAGGCTGGCTATTCCTCCGAGGAAATCCTGCGGCGCACGCCGGATGCCACCTGTGACGTGCTCGTCATCGGTGGCGGAGGGGCGGGCGCAAGTGCGGCGTTACTCGCGCAGGAGAACGGGGCGGAGGTGCTGCTCGTGACCAAGCTGCGCTTCGGCGATGCCAACACGATGATGGCGCAAGGCGGCATCCAGGCTGCAGATAAGGAGAACGATACGCCCGCCATCCATTATCTGGATGTGATGGGCGGTGGCGGTTTCACCAGCAATCCTGATCTGGTGGAGGCGCTGGTCGGCGACGCACCGGGCGTCATTGCCTGGCTGGAATCGCTGGGGGTCATGTTCGACAAGGAACCGGACGGGGTCATGCGCACCATCCACGGCGGAGGCACCAGCCGGAAACGGATGCACGCCGCGCGCGATTACTCCGGTGCTGAGATCATGCGCACCCTGCGCGATGAAGTCCGCTCTCGCGGAGCGGACCGGCCTGCCATCCGGATCTGGGAGTTTCGCCCGGTGGTGGAACTGATCCTGGATGAAAAAGGGCAGGCGGTCGGGGCGGTGTTGAAAGACCTCGACACAGGCTGGCTGCTCGTGGTTCGCGCTAAGGCAGTGGTCATCGCCACCGGCGGCAGCGGGCGTCTGCACTACCAGGGGTTCCCGACCACCAATCACTATGGGGCGACCGGTGATGGGCTGGTGCTGGCCTACCGGGTCGGGGCGCGGCTGGCGTTTATCGACACCATGCAATACCACCCCACGGGCGCGGCTTTCCCGGAACAGATCCTGGGTCAGCTGGTAACCGAAAAGGTGCGCGGATTGGGCGCGCAAATCTGCAATGGGGACGGGGAACAGTTCGTCTATCCGCTCGAGACACGGGATGTCGAGGCGGCTGCTTTCCTGCG
>JBGPQJ010000077.1:0-13255 GCA_041488995.1 Anaerolineae bacterium | reverse complement strand
GGTCCTCTAAAAAACAAATCCGGATCGACCTGCGGCGGGAAGAAGTGGCAGCCCGCCATTCTCACCTGTGGGCGGACATGATCGCTAAGTGGAATTTGCCAGGCCCGGAAGACCGGGCCTGGTTGATGTATTCCGCCAATTACCTGTTCCGCACGGGGGAGGTCCACTGGGCAATGGATCCACTGACGTTGCGTTGACGCGCCCCTGCCGCGCCTGCGGTGGACATTGGCCAAGCCCTGAATCAACTCTCTTTTGTCCTGCTGACTCACCGCCACGCTGACCACCTGGATTTCGACCTGTTATGGTCCATTAGGCATTTACCCATCTGCGGTCATTCCTGAATCCATTCTTCTACTGGTGCAGGCGGAGGTCGGACTGTCGGTAGAGCAGGTCCTGATCCCAAGCCCGCTGCAGCCCATCGTCATAAAAGGCATTCCGCAAGGGGTCCCGGCGACGGCCTCCCTGGTCGAATTCAATGGTAAACGCTGGCTCTTCCCGGGCGATACGCGGAACTACCATACAGGTTCATTGCCGTCGTTTGGCCCGGTCGATGGTCTTGTTGCGCACATGTGGCTGGGCCGCGGCTGTGCCTTAACGATGAACCGCACCTATTGAATGTTTTCTGCAAATTCTGTATTGATCTGCTTCATTGACAGGAGGGGGAGTGTCCTCACAGGCTGCCTATTGTAATAAATTTGAGGAGCGTATTGACTCGCACTTTATTTTATGCTAACATGTTATCGATAACATATGTTATCGATAACATGTGTTATCAGGGTTTAGAACGTGATTGTTGCTGACAGAGTCAAGCGTGTCACTATCAAGGATGTCGCGCAAGCGGCTGGAGTTTCCACCCAGACCGTTTCGCGTGTGATGAATAACACTTCCTACGTATCAATAGAAACCCGCCAACGGGTGGAAGAAGTGGTGGAGCAATTGGGCTACCGTCCCAGTACGCTGGCGCGAAGTCTCATACAGCAACGCAGTTACACCTTGGGGGTGGTCACATTTGGTTTGAAATATATAGGTCCATCGCGCACGCTCAATGGGATAGCCGACAAAGCGGACGAGCTCGGTTATATGCTTTTAATGAAGAAGATGGATAACTTCGATATTAATAGAATTGACGAAGTCATTGATTCTCTGCTTGCCCGCCAGGTGGATGGGATTATTTGGGATGTACCGGAGAACGATGAAAACCGAGCATGGGCGCAGGGGATAAAAAGTCTGCCGGTCCCGATCGTCTTCATGTCCATGGAGCCAAGACCCGGCTATTCGGTTGTTTCCATGGATAGCTATCTGGGCGCGCAAATGGCGACCAAACATTTGCTCGAGCAGGGATGCCGTCAGATTGGTCATATCTCTGGTCCCTTGGATTGGTGGGAAGCGCGTTTGCGTATGCAAGGCTGGCGCGATACCCTGACAAAAGCCGGATTACAAGTTTCAAACAAACAATGGGAACAAGGAAATTGGTCGTCAGCCAGCGGCGCGGCAGCGGCGGAAAAGTTATTTGCACGCTATCCCGTAATGGACGGAGTATTTGTTGCCAATGATCAAATGGCCCTGAGCGTTTTAAGTGAAGCCTGCCGTCGTGGAATCAAGGTGCCAGATCAATTGGCAGTTGTTGGGTTCGATGGCATTCCCGAATCGGCCTACTTTTATCCCTCGTTAACGACTGTTTCCCAGGATCCGCAGCTGCTGGGCGGGCAGGCCGTACTAAGCCTGGTCGAAATGATCCAGGCGCAGCAGGCTTCACCAAACAGGTTGATCGAAACACAATCGATATTGGTACTGCCGACACTTTTGGTGCGTGAAAGTTCCAGGAGTGTTCAGATTTCCCAATAAGGAGGTCACTATCGAGAATATATATTTATATCCAACAACAATAAGAAGCGCACACCAGTAGATTGGCGTCTGGGTGTGCGCTTCCAGGCGAGACAGGCCATCGTGTTGCATGATGGTTAATCTGCTCTTGCCAATTATAACAAACAACTTAGCATCTTATACCCGATAAGGAGAAAGAAATGACCATCAAATTGTTTTACAAACTTCTGGCTGTTCTGATGCTGGCCAGTCTCGTACTCTCAGCGTGTGGTACGGCCGCGACCGAAGCACCCGCCGCGACCGAAGCACCCGCCGCGACGAAAGCCCCTGCCGCGACGGAAGTCCCTACCGCAGCGCCTACAGAAGCCCCCCAAATTAGCGGCAAAATCACCGTTTGGGGTTGGAAAGCCGCGATGGATACCATCACCAATGCTAAACTCATTGATGCCTTCAAGGCAAAATATCCCGGCGTTGAAGTTGAGATTGTAATCTACAGCCCGACTGATGTTTATCAAAAATTGCCGCTTGCCCTGCAGGCTGGCACCGGTGCGCCGGATATTGCACTCGTCGAGAGCAGCAACCTGGCAAAAATTGTCGCATTGGGAGGCCTCGCGGATTTGACCGACCGCGTTAAACCTTATGTCGACAAAATGAATGCTTACAAGTGGCCTGACGCCATGCTGGATGGCAAATACTATGCCATGCCGTGGGACAGCGGCCCGGTAGTGACCTATTACCGCCGCGATGTATTCGAAGCAGCCGGACTTCCATCAGACCCAGATAGCGTGAGCAAAGCGGTCGCCACCTGGGAAGATTATTTCAATACCTGCAAGACCATCAAAGAGAAAACCGGCTCCGATTGCTTCTCGAACAACAAAGCCAACAACTATGCCCGCCTGTACGAGATGATGCTCTGGCAACAAGGCCTCGGCTACTATAATGCAGAGGGTAAAGTCACTGTAGACAGCCCGGAAAACATTGCCACTCTGGAAATGATGAAAAAATTCTGGGATGCTAACCTCGTCTCTGACCAGTTGGAATGGACGGATGGCTGGTATGCCGAGATGGCGCGAGTCACGGTTGAAGAAAAACCGGTGGCCACATTGGTTGAAGCAGCCTGGATGGGTGCTTTCCTGAAAGGCTGGATTGCCGCAGGAACCGAGGGCAAATGGGGTGTTGCCCTGATGCCAGCGATGCAGGCAGGACAGATTCGCGCCGCCAACGACGGCGGTTCGAACTTCGTCATCCCTGAACAGAGCCAGAACAAAGAGGCTGCCTGGGCATTTACAGAATTCCTGTTCGGCCAGGTCGACAGCCAGGTGGCAATGTTTAAAGCCTCTGATTTCTTACCATCGCTGGAAGCAGCCTATGCCGACTCTGTCTTCAGCGAGCCCGACCCATTCTTTGGCAATCAGGTCGTCCGCAAGACGTATGTGGATGTGGTAAAGATTATCCCCGTGGCATATGTTTATGGCCCTTCTTACCAGGAAATGCACGGATATGTGGGAACTGCTGTCCAGAAAGTTGCCACTGGCGCTTTGTCTCCAGCTGATGCCTTGAAAGAAGCGGCTGACGCAATCCGGGCTCAGACAGGTATGCCATAGTGCCCTTACCAAATTAGGATTACTGAACAAAGGGGGGAGGAGCTTGCCTCCTCCCCCCCTTTGAATCGCCCTATTTCCTTAGAGGAGGCTGGCAATGTCTACAACAACCATCCCGTCCGAGAAAACACTCGGAGTTCACCAACGCTTGACCTGGCGGGAAATTTATAAAGCTCGCTGGCCATACCTGTTTATCTCCCCGTTTTACCTGCTTTATCTGGTTTTTGGCATTTATCCGGTTCTTTTTTCCTTATATCTCAGTTTCACCGAATGGAAGGGGCTGGGGCCAATTAAATTTGTTGGTTTAAAGAATTTCATGCTGTTATTCAAGGACAAGGTATTCTGGCAGTCCATGACCAATGGCGTGATTTTGTTCTTTTTGTATGTGCCGCTGATGACCTTCCTGGCGCTGGTTTTGGCCGTAATCCTGAACTCCAAACGTGTGCGCGGCTTTCGATTCTTTCGTACCTTATTGTTCATTCCTTACATCATGAATATGGTCGCAGCCGGGTTTGCTTTCAGGCTCTTGCTGAATGAAAAATATGGGCTTGTCAACCTCTTGTTGGGTACATTCCGCATCCCACCTGTTCCCTGGCTCGAAAGTGTATGGGGCGGACGTGTCTCGCTTTGCCTGCTGGTCATCTGGGCCTGGCTGGGTTATAACATGGTCATCATGCTGGCGGGCTTGCAGACCATTCCCGGAGAATTGACTGAAGCCGCTTTGATTGATGGCGCAAGCCCTTCCCAAGCCTTTTTTTATGTCACCATCCCGCTCATGCGCCCGGTGATTCTTTTCTCCGTTGTACTTTCCACAATGGGTAGTTTTAACCTGTTTACGGAAATCTCTGTCCTGACAGGTGGTGGGCCGATGAATGCCACTATTACCCCTATCGTCAGTATTTTCAATCAGGCTTTTAATAATTTCCGGCTTGGTTATGCCTCGGCCATGGCCTACGTCTTTTTTGTGATTATTTTTGTCTTGACCCTTTTGCAAACCCGCTATTTTGGGCGGCAAGTAGATTAGGAGGATGCCATGCTTACCCGAAGACTTTCCCATTTGCTGACGAATGTCTTGTTGTATGGCATGCTGATTTGCGTTTCCGCTTTCATGGCGCTGCCTTTCATATGGATGGTGAGTACCTCGCTAAAACCCGCTGACGAAATTTTTGCCATCCCTCCTATTATTATCTCTCCACACTCGTCCCTGAACGCCTACTTTTTCATTCAGCAGGAATACAACATCCTTGGCATCGTCAGGAACACTTTTGTGATTGCCTTCAGTGCCACCATTGTGCGCTTATTTTTCTGCTCCCTGGGCGGCTATGGTTTTGCCAAATTCAAATTTCCGGGTCGGGGCGGATTATTTGTCTTCCTACTCGCCTCGATGGTGATACCGGGTATTGTTACCATGATTCCGGTCTATATCATCATGCGCGAACTGAAATGGATCGATACCTTCTGGCCCCTTATCATTCCGGGCGCGGCCAGTGCCTTCGGAATTTTCTTCATGCGCCAGTACATCTCATCCGTGTCAGATGAACTAATGGATGCGGCACGCATAGATGGCGCGGGTGAGTTCACCATCTTCTGGCGGATTATCCTGCCTATCATTGCGCCGGGTCTGACCAGCCTGGGCCTCATCTTTTTCATGGGTTCCTGGAATGATTTCATGGGTCCACTGATTTACCTGAAGTCACCCGAGAATTTTACCCTTCCACTAATTATCCGCTCAATGGTGGGCCCGGTAGGACGCACCGTTTACGACGTGCAAATGGCGGCCTCAGTCATCAGTCTTGTTCCTCTGTTGATAATCTTCCTCTTTTTCCAGCGTCGCTTTGTCGAAGGCATTACTGCCGGGGCGGTCAAAGGTTAATCAGCGCACAACACAAGAGAGGAACATTATGACCCAAGGCTTTCCATCTTCGCGTCTTCATATTGGGTCGGCTTATTATCCCGAACACTGGCCGGAGTCGCGCTGGTCCGAGGATATCAACTTGATGCGCGAGGCCGGCATGACCGTTGCCCGCTTGGCAGAATTTGCATGGTCAACGCTCGAACCAGTTTCGGGGGAATATGACTTCGACTGGCTGGATCGCGCCATTATGGAACTTGCTGCTGCCGGGATTGTTTCCGTGCTCGGAACACCGACCGCCGCCCCGCCAGCTTGGTTGGTGCAGCAATATCCTGACCTGTTGGCTGTGGACGAGAGCGGACGCCGCGTACAGTTCGGCAACCGCTGCCATTACTGCGTTAACTCGCTGGAATTCCACGCTGCGACGCGCCGCATTGTGGGGGTAATGGCCGAACACTTCGGCTCGAATGCGAACGTTATCGGCTGGCAGATTGACAACGAATACAACCGTGTCTGCTACTGTGAGCGCTGCCAGCGTCTCTTTCAGCAATTTCTTGCCCGCAAATTTGGTTCGCTGGATGTGATCAACGAATGCTGGTCAACCCGCTATTGGAGCCAGACCTATTCCGCCTGGGAGCAGATCCCCATGCCGATCGGTCCGCACAACCCCGGGCTGATGCTGGAATTCAAACACTTCATCACCGAAAGTTATCGCCAGTTCCAGTGCCTGCAGGTGGATTTGCTCCGCCCGCACCTGGCGCCCGAGGTTTGGATTACACACAACTTCATGGGCTGGTACGATGGATACGACCATTACGAAATGTCTGCAGACCTTGACCTGGCCTCCTGGGATTGGTATGTCGGGACAGGTTCCCATGATTACCTTTCATCCGGAGCGACCCATGACCTGACACGCGGTTTTAAACGCCGCAACTTTTGGCTCATGGAAACCCAACCCGGAAACGTTAATTGGTCGCCGCTCAATAATATGCTTAACAAGGGTGAAGCGCGTGCAATGGCCTGGCACGCGGTAGCGCATGGGGCAGATGCTGTGCTTTATTGGCAGTGGCGCTCGGCGTTGGGAGGCCAGGAGCAGTATCACGGCACGCTCATCGACCAATCCGGTCAGCCGCGTCCATTTTATAAGGAAGCCCAATCGCTCGCACATGATTTTGCAGCGACATCAACCTTGTTGGTAAATACTGTTCCCATTGCCGATGTCGCCATGTTGAATTCTTATGACAACCGCTGGAGTATCCATGCCCAGCGCCATCACCACGATTTTGATTATGTGGCGCACTTTAACCATTACTACCGCCCGCTGGCGGTGCGCAACATTTCAATGGATATTCTCTCGGAGGATGCGCCGCTCGATGGTTACAAGTTGGTGATTGCCCCGACCCTGTTGATACTCAACGAGACTCGGGCCGCTCAGTTAATAAATTTTGTTGAAAATGGCGGGCATCTGGTTTTGACTGTCCGCACGGGCATGAAGGATGACTGTAATGCCTTGCTGCCAATTCGCCAGCCCGGTATGCTCGCCGAGATAGCGGGTGTCGAAGTGGAAGATTATTATGCTTTACTCGACCCGGCGCCAGTGACGGGCGAAGGCATCAGCGGTGAATCGCGTCTCTGGGCAGAGTGTCTCAAAATCCGGGACGAAGCCGGGACGAAAATCATCGCGCGATATGGCAAGTCCAATGGCTGGCTTGATGGTCAAGTGGCAGTCACTTCACATTCGTATGGAAAAGGGTATGTCTATTATGTTGGCGCGTATCTGGATGAATCGTCACAGCAAAAAATGCTCGATAGAATTGTGCAATCTGCCGGTGTCCAGCCACTCATGGAAACACCCACTGGGGTGGAAGCCCGTAAACGGGTCAACGCGCAGGGCGGCGAAGTATTAATCATCATCAATCACGAGCGGACAGATAAGCAGGTGAACCTGCCCTGGCAAGCCCATGAACATCTCAGCGGGCGCGACGTGCGTGAACTGCTACTGGAACCTTACGGCGTGGCGATTGTCACCCGTTCAGATCAGGAGACAACATGAAGTTCTATTTTGGCGCGGACTATTACCCCGAACACTGGCCAGAAGAACGTTGGCCGGAAGACGCCCGCTTGATGGCGGAAGCGGGCTTCAATGTCGTCCGCCTGGCCGAGTTTGCCTGGTCGAAGATGGAACCGAGCGAAGGTGTTTTTGATTTTGACTGGCTTGACCGTGCCATTTGGATTTTTCACCAAAAAGGAATTTCCGTAATCCTGGGGACGCCAACTGCTTCTCCACCCGCCTGGCTTGCGCATAAGAATCCCGAAATTTTACGTACCCGGGAAGATGGCTCACGTTTGGCATTTGGCACGCGGCGGATAAATTGTCCCAGCCACCCGCTTTACAGGGAACACTCGCGCAGTATCACCACAGCGATGGCAGAACATTATAACTCCAACCCGGCCGTGATTGGCTGGCAGACCGATAACGAATTTGGCGACCGCTGCTACTGCCCGGTGTGCCGCGCAGGTTTTCAGGATTGGCTTAAAAAGCGCTATGGCACTTTGGACGAGTTGAACATGCGCTGCGGAACGATATTTTGGAGCCAAACCTACAGTGATTGGTGCCAAATTCCCTTACCTTTGACAAACCTGGGTGCGCCGCCCAACCCATCCTTGGCGCTCGATTTCAAGCGCTTTGTTTCCGACACCTATGTTTCATTTCAGCAGGAGCAAATTGATATCCTGCGTTCCAAATGCCTGTCTCATTTCATTACGCACGACATGATGGGCTTTGAATACGATGGGCTGGATTATTTTGATCTCGCAAAGCCCCTGGATTTTGTCAGCTGGAACAACTACCCCATCAGTATTTGGCATAAGTGGGCTTACACACCTGCATCCCCGGCGCTCAGCCACGCTGCCATGCGCGGTTTGAAAAATAAAAACTTCTGGGTGATGGAACAGCAAGCCGGGCAAACCGGCTGGCAAACAGTGAGTGTTACACCAAGACCGGGTGTCTTGCGGCTCTGGGTATATCAATCCATTGCACATGGCGCGGATGGGGTGGTATTTTTCCGCTGGCGCACGGCGCGTTTTGGGGCAGAACAATACTGGCACGGGCTGCTCGAACATGACGGGCGGGCGGGACGCCGCTATCACGAGATCAGGAAGGTGGGTGCGGAGTTGCAGCGGGTGGGGGAGCAAATTTGCGGCGCTGAGACCAAATCCAGAGTCGCCATTCTCCAATCCTATGATGCGCGCTTTGCCTTTCAAGTGCAAGGTAACGGTGATGGATTTGGCTACGAAAAACATCTGGCACAGATTTATACCGCGCTGTGGAAACGCAATGTCGGTGTGGATGTTATTTCCCCAACTGCAGAACTTTCCAAATACGATCTGGTGATCGCACCGACATTGCATGTACTTACGGATGATATTGCTGCTAACCTGCGAGATTATGTGCGCGCTGGTGGCACTTTAGTTGTCACGCCGCGCACGGGCGTAAAAGATATTGCTAACGTTGTGGTCAATCAGCCATTGCCAGGTTTACTTGTGGATATATTTGGGGTCATTGTGGATGAGTATGATGCCATTACCCCCGAACTACCCCAGGCGATTACTTTTGATGTGGATGAATTGGCCGGGCAGATGCTTCCTGTCCAAATCTGGTGTGACATCCTTGCGCCACAAGGTGCGGAGGTGATTGCCCGTTATGCCCAGGATTATTATGCTGGCAAGCCCGCCGTCACCCGCAACCAATTCGGCCAGGGCCAGGCGATTTACTTCGGCGCATTTGGTACCGACGCTTTCTATGAGTCTGTTTTTGGTTGGCTAGTAAGACAAAAAGGGTTCCAGAGTGGTGTTGAAGCCCCTGCGGGTGTGGAAATCGCTATGCGCTGGCAGGGCGAAAAGCGTTTTCTTTTTGTGCTTAATCATCATCCTGAAGCACAGGACATTACTCTTGATGCTCCATGTTTTGACTTGTTGAGTGGCAAGAACTATACGGGGCATATTACCATCGCTCCACTAGAAGTCTTGATACTCACAGATGCAAAGTAAACCATCAGATAATGAAAGATCCTTAGAATGAAATCAAGAGAACGTGTTGAACTGGCTCTCAATCACGAAAGGCCCGCCCGCTGTCCTCTGCAGGTCGGCTTTACCTCGGAATTTGCGGCCCGCCTGCAAGAAAATATGGGATTAGAAAGACTCAAGGCGCATAACCTTCACGGAGGTGGCAACACCTACGCGATTGAGCGCCCTTGGGGAAGACATGCTGATTACATCCATGGGTTGGGCCAATTCCTATTACATGGATGCCAAACCTTACACTGACGAATGGTCAGTATACCGAAATTTGCAAGCATCCCCTTGCGGATGAAAACGCCATCAGCGGCTATCGTGCGCCAGATCCTAATCGCCCGGAGTTGATCGAGATCGGGTTGGATGTGCTCAACCCGGTCCAACCTGCCTCGATGGACCCCGCTAATATCAAAAAGAAATACGGTGACAAACTTTGTTTCTGGGGAACCATTGACGAGCAATACACCTTACCGTTTGGTTCCCCGCAAGACGTTGCCAACGAAGTAAAACTAAGGCTGGAAATCGTGGGATATAACGGCGGACTGATCCTGGCCCCTACTTTCCGTACAACTGGATAACCCGCTTGAAAATTTCTGGGCGATGGTCAACACGATTACACAAAATTATGGATTATCGGTTTATGAAATTTCAACATCTTTTCTCTGGATTTTTTGCCTGCCTGTTTCTTCTGGTTGCCTGCCAGCCATCAAACACGAACATAGAGAGTACGAAAGAACCTATGACAACCACTCCCAATACTTCAACCTTTGTAATCCGCCCCGCCAGCTCTCTGTCAATGGATGGAGATTGGCGTTTTGCTGTGGATGCAAAGAAAAAAGGTGAATCCGAAATGTGGTTTTCGCCAGCCTACGATGATTCCGTCTGGCAGGTCGTTTCTGTGCCGCATACCTGGAATGTGATGCCCAAATATTCCCAATACAACGGGCTGGCCTGGTATCGCTATCATCTGGCTGTGCCCGAAACGCTGCAAGACATGCACCTCCGTTTACGTTTCCAGGCGGTTTTCTATCTCGCGCGGATTTGGGTCAATGGCGTTTATGTGGGCGAACACGAAGGCGGATATACACCTTTCGAATTCGACGTCAGCACACTGCTCAAACCCGGGCAGGATAATGTCATCACTGTGCAAGCGGACAACAAAATTTCGCCAGTGCGCATACCGGCAGAATTAAGCGCGGGTTGGTCTTATGACTGGTGGAATTACGGCGGGATTGTGCGCTCCGTCAGCCTGGAGGCCACCAACCTGGTTTATATAGGTGGGCAGCAAATCGTGGCTGTGCCGCATCTCGTCGGGATGGATGAGGCCGATCAGGCGAAAATAACTTCCAAAGTTATCCTTGAAAATGATTCCGATGGCCAGTTCGACGGGCTGGTCAATTTTACTATTTTGCAGGAAGACACACGCCAGGTTGTTTTCGACTCAGGTCAAGGGCAGTCGGTTTCGCTTGCGCCCGGTCAAACTTTCAACCTGAAATTGTCAACGACATTGGCTGACCCCAAGTTGTGGCATTTTGACCATCCCAATTTGTATGTGTTGGCGGTCTCTGTCAAAAAAGATGGACAGGAAGTCCACCATCTTGAATCTATCTTTGGCATCCGTTCGGTCGAATTGAAAGACGGCCAGATGATTCTGAACGGCGAGCCTGTGCGTCTGGTGGGGGTGACCCGCCATGCTGACTCGCCGCAATTCGGCCTGGCAGAGTCTGTCCAAATCATGGCAGCGGACTATGACGACATTAAAAATTTGAACGAGGTGCTCAGCCGTCCAGTGCATTATCCACAGGCTGAATTCATCCTGGATTATGCCGACCGGCACGGAATTTTGCTTATCCCGGAAGTACCGGCTTGGCAGTTGACCGCCTTTCAGATGTCCCTGCCCAAAATGCAGGATTTGGAAAAACAGCAATTGCGCGAGATGATCACCTCGGAGTACAACCATCCAGCCATTTGGGCCTGGAGCATCGCCAATGAGATTGAGTCGGAAACCCCTGAAGGACATGCGTTTGTCAAAGAGATGCTCGCTTATGTCAAAACGCTCGATCCAACCCGCCCGGTGGGGTTTGCGTCCAACCGGCTGAATTCAAATCCCAGCCGGGATGCGACAGCCTACTCCGATTTTGTGTTAATGAACCAGTATTGGGGAGGTTGGGCTGGCCCTAAACAAGGGTTGTCTGGCGCGTTGGATGCTATTCACGCCGCCTGGCCAGATAAAACCGTGATTATCTCTGAGTTTGGCTTTGAGCCAAACTGGAATCGTTTATGGGGACCGGCAACGTCCACGCTCAGTCCTGAAGAATACTACTTCATCCCGGATGGCACACCGCCAGATTCGGAGTTGGCGGATGAACAACGCTGCCTGCTGATTCATGACCAGATGGCAGTCTTTCGCACAAAACCCTTTATTGCTGGAGCCGTTTTCTGGACCTATCAGGATTACCGCACGCGGTCTGTTTTTGTGATGGGTTTGGTGGACCCCGATCGCAACAAACGCCCTTCGTGGGGTGTCCTGCGCGAAGAATTTTCTTCTGTGCTGATTAACTCTCTTACTCTTTCCCCGGAGGCTGATGGCAAGTATACTGTGATGATTACTCTGCATACCCGCGGTCCAATAGATGTGGACATGCCCGTCTACACCTTGCGCGGGTATACCCTGCATTGGGTAATGACCTCACCAGATGGCAGCACGAAGTTCTCCGAAGGGGATGTTTCCCTGCCGATGCTGGCACCCGCATCACAATGGTCGGGCGAGATTCCATTAACTGTACATGCCGCGGATTACATCGTGACAGTGAGCATTATCCGCCCGACAGGTTTCAATGTGATTGAGCGCTCTTTTGATGAAAAAGGTGAGCAAATTCCATGAAGGTTATTCGTCTCCATGCTCGCGCTGA
The DNA here is from genome assembly GCA_041488995.1 of Anaerolineae bacterium. Taxonomy (GTDB): domain Bacteria; phylum Chloroflexota; class Anaerolineae; order Anaerolineales; family Villigracilaceae; genus JBGPQJ01. The sequence continues at coordinate 992 of JBGPQJ010000077.1, read as the reverse complement.
CCTCCGCCTGCAAGATGAGCCTGTCCCGATTGCTGGCGAGGGTGAAGTATTGATCCATGTGAAGGCAGTTGGCATATGTGGCTCGGACTTGCACTGGTTTTCAGTCGGCGGGATCGGCGATGCGCAACTTGAACACCCGCTGGTACTGGGTCACGAATTTGCGGGGATCACCGAAAGCGGCCAGCGCGTGGCGGTTGACCCGGCCATCCCGTGCGGGCAATGCGAGCTTTGCCAGCACGGACATCCAAACCTGTGTACTTCCATCCTGTTTGCCGGGCATGGTGCGCAGGATGGCGCGTTGCGCGAATGGATGACCTGGAATCAAAAATGCCTGTTTCTCATACCTGATACGTTTACCTATGAGGACGGAGTCATGCTGGAACCACTCGGAGTGGCAATCCATTCTGTTGACCTGGCGCATCTCAAAGCGGGTATGACGGTCGGGGTATTCGGATGCGGTCCGATCGGGCTGCTCATCATCCAACTGGCGAGGCTTTCGGGAGCGGTGAACATTGTCGCTACGGACAAGCTTGCCCACCGGGTGAATGCGGCAAAAGCACTCGGCGCGCATCACGCATTTTTAGTGGAAGACAGGCTGGCGGCTGGTGAGATTCGGGCGGCAGCTGGAGAGCGGGGATTGGATGTCGTGTTCGAAGTGGCCGGGGCGCAGGAAGCTGTAGACGATGCGTTCGCCGCCGTGATCTCCGGAGGGAAGGTGATACTGGCGGGCATTCCGGATGATGACCGGACATCGTTTTCGGCTTCGGTGGCGCGGCGCAAGGGGCTGACCATCAAGCTGGTCCGGCGCATGAAGCATACCTACCCGCGCGCCATTCATCTGGTGGAAAGCGGGCTGGTGGATGTGCGCTCATTGGTGACACATCGCTTTCCGCTCGAACACGTCCATGAGGCGTTTCGCACAGCGGCGCGTCGCGATGGATTGAAAGTCATGATTGAGTTGTAAGAGGGCTTATGGCGAAATATACGATCGG
>JBGPQJ010000076.1:0-13382 GCA_041488995.1 Anaerolineae bacterium | reverse complement strand
GGTCATACCCAGGGTCAGTATGTCAAGGAAACCCAGCCGATGAAGATGGCATCCATCGAAGCGCTCTGGGAGACTGAGCAACCGGCTTCCTTTTCGCTCCTGACCATCGGCGACCTTTCCGGCAAAGCGGAAGTCTGGTCACTACGTGTGCCTTACCTGTTGAGCATCCTCGCCTGCAACAATGCGACTTGCGAAGTTCGCGGCGTGAATGATATTCAAGCAGAATACATACAATTATATGGTCCCGGTGATTATGTGCCATTAATGGTGGTCACCTACTGGTCGTTCCGATTCATGTTCCTGTCCGGGCTAATAATGGTGCTCTTATCAGCCCTCGCCTTGTGGTGGGCGCTCAAAGGGTTCCCCGAAAAACAATTGCAATGGGCAAAATGGGGCATCTGGACGATATTCCTGCCCTATATTGCCAATTCAAGCGGTTGGATCCTGACCGAGACCGGCCGTCAGCCATGGATTGTGCAGGGGTTGTTGCTCACGAAGAACGGCGTGTCACCGACATCGACGATCGGCTGGATGCTGGTGACGGTTTCTGGATTCACACTGGTCTATGCGGCCTTGATGGTTGCAGATGTTTACCTGCTGCGAAAATATGCCAAAGCCGGTCCGGATGCTGCGGTGCAGGAATCGGTGGACGTTGCACCTTCCCTGGTTGGATCGCACGATTAATAAGGAGAAATTACCATGGACCTCAATACGCTCTGGTTCATCCTTGTGGCTGTACTCTGGATCGGTTTCTTCTTCCTGGAAGGTTTTGATTTTGGCGTGGGTATGCTGCTGCCTTTCCTCGGCAAGAAAGACGTGGAGCGACGTGCCATCATTAACGCCATCGGCCCGCACTGGGATGGTAACGAAGTCTGGTTAGTCACCGCCGGCGGTGCGACCTTCGCCGCCTTCCCGAACTGGTATGCCACTCTGTTCAGTGGGTTCTACCCCGCCCTGTTCCTGCTCCTGCTCGGGTTGATCCTGCGCGGCGTGGCGTTTGAATTCCGTTCGAAGGATCCGAATCCCAAATGGCGCAGCTTCTGGGATTGGTCGATTTTCGTCGGATCGCTGGTCCCTTCCCTGTTGCTGGGGGTTACTTTCGCCAACCTTGCGCGCGGCGTACCGATAGATGCGGACATGAACTATACAGGCAATTTGCTTACGTTGCTCAACTGGTACGGCCTGCTCGGTGGGATTGCTACGGTCGTTGCCTTCCTTTTGCATGGAGCGAATTTCCTCTCGCTCAAACTGACCGGTGAGATGCAGGAGCGCGCCCTGGCTGCGGCAAGGAAAATCTTTCCGGTGGATGTGGTGGTCATGCTGCTCCTGTTGGTCGGGACCTATATCGCGACGGATATCTACGAGCGACTCGGTCTTGACCCCGGCATTCTCCCGGTGCTTGGCATGATTGCCTTGTTCGTGGCAGGCTATTTCATTTTCAAGAAACAGGATATTTTGGCTTTCATCCTGATCGGTCTCAACATCGTCATTACGCAAATCATATTCTTTACCATTCTCTTTCCGCGGGTGATGATCTCAAGCACCAACCCGCTCTACAGCCTGACTATCTACAACGCCTCGTCCACACCGTACACCCTTACTGTGATGACTGTTGTCGCGCTCATCTTTGTGCCGATCGTCCTGATCTATCAGGGCTGGACGTACTATGTCTTCCGCAAGAGGATCACCACCGACCCGAAGACGTTGACCTACTAACCAATCCTTAGTTATCTGCGGGGGAGCAGCATGTTGCGCCCCCGCCCGTTTTATAATGGGGATACATCTTCGGTTGCCATGCATAAGCGCCTTCTGACTCTAATCAAAGATTCTCCCTTGGACCTGATCCTCACGATTCTTGCGGGGTTCTTCCTTGGGCTGCTGATCATCTGGCAGGCGTCCATCCTCAGCATCACCATCAACCGGGTGTTCCTCGAGGGTGCGTCATTGACGCATGTCACCCCTCTTCTGAAGACTCTCGCGCTGGCCATCATTCTTCGGGCAGTGCTGTCCTGGGGGAGTGAGGTCAGTGCGAACAGCGTCGCTGTACGGATAAAGACCGATCTACGCGAGCGCCTTTTCCATCATTTACTCGATCTCGGTCCCTCGTTTGCGAAAGGTGAACGCACCGGCGAACTGACCACGACTGCCACCGAGGGGATCGAGGCGTTGGACGCATATTTCAGCCAATATGTCCCGCAGCTGGTCATCACGGCACTCGTCCCATTGACCATCCTCATCTTTGTCTTTCCTCTCGATCCCCTTTCCGGGATTATCCTCTTCCTGACTGCGCCGTTGATCCCTGTCTTCATGATATTAATTGGGAAAGCCGCGGAGGCACTGACCCACCGGCAGTACGAAACCCTCCGCAAGCTATCCGCGCATTTTCTCGACAGCCTGCAGGGATTGTCCACGCTCAAGCAGTTTGGGCGCAGTAAATCGCATGTCAGGAACATCGAAGATGTCAGCGATCATTTCCGCGATGTCACCTTGAATGTTTTGCGTGTCACGTTTCTATCTGCGCTGGTGTTGGAAATGGTCGCGACCATCAGCACAGCCATCATCGCCGTGGAGGTCGGTCTGCGCCTGCTCTACGGGCGCATGGATTTCCAACAAGCCTTGTTCCTGCTCGTCCTGGCGCCCGAGTTCTACATCCCGTTGCGCATGCTGGGTCTGCGCTTCCATGCAGGCATTTCAGGTGTGGCTGCCGCCCGACGGATTTTTGAGATTCTAGACACCCCGGTGTCCGTCAATCAGTCAGGTACAAAGGATCAGCTCCTTATCACAGGCGATTTAAAGACCCTTTCCATTCAATTTTCGGATGTCCATTTTACTTACCCAGGAGAGAACACCCCTGCGCTAAAGAATATCGAGATTCAGATCAAATCAGGCCAGCACATTGCCATTGTCGGGGCATCCGGAGCGGGGAAAACTACATTGACCAGTTTACTGCTCAGGTTTGTCGAGCCGACCAGCGGCAGCCTGACCGTCAACGGAGTTGATATGGAGGAAATCCATCCTGACATGTGGCGTGAACAAATCGCCTGGGTTCCGCAAAGACCGCATTTATTCCACGATACCATTGACGCTAATATCCGACTGGCAAATCCTTCTGCCAGCGATGAGCAAGTCGTCGCAGCAGCGCAGGCTGCTCACCTGCATGACTTTGTTCAAGCGTTGCCCGAAGGTTACCAGACCCTGGTTGGTGAAAGCGGAGCCCGTCTCAGCGGTGGTCAGGCGCAACGTCTTGCCCTCGCCCGGGCTTTCTTGAAAAACGCACCGCTGCTTATTCTTGATGAACCTACCTCCAGCCTCGACCCTGAGCAAGAAGCACTACTGGAAGATTCCATCGATAATTTGATGCAGGGACGTACGGTCATTACCATTGCCCATCGGCTTAAAACCATCTTCAGGGCAGACCAGATCCTTGTGATGGATGGCGGTCAGATTGTAGAATCCGGAACCCATCAAGAACTTCTCAAAAAGAATGGGATGTATGCTGATTTTCTGCGGGCTTACACCCGCGATGTGGGCGTCACCACCGATGTCCAGGAACGCAATGAACCACTCTATAAATTCTCTGCGAACTTGGGTGATCCGACAATAAAGAATCAAAAGCCTGATAATCTTCCAACACAAACAGTCCCTCATAACCCAAAAACTTCCACTTTCCGACGCCTGCTCGCTTTTCTAAATGGTTCGTGGAACTGGGTTGCGCTATCCGTCCTGCTGGGAGTGGTCACCATCGGAGCCAATATTGGCCTGATGGGTACCTCGGCCTATCTCATCTCCGCTGCCGCCCTGCATCCCTCCATCGCTGATTTGCAGGTGGCCATTGTCGGTGTGCGCTTCTTTGGCATTGCACGCGGAGTCTTCCGGTACATCGAAAGGCTTGCCTCGCACACGGTCACATTCCGATTGCTGTCCAAACTACGTGTCTGGTTTTACAGCGCACTCGAACCTCTGGCTCCTGCCCGACTGATGACGTACAGAAGTGGGGATTTGCTTTCCCGAATAGTTGGTGATGTGAATACACTGGAGAATTTTTACGTCCGCGTAGTCTCCCCCCCCCTGGTTGCATTGGTCATCACGCTGGGGATGAGTCTAATTCTCGCCGCATTCGACCCGAGGCTCGGTTGGGCGTTGATGGGCTTCTTATTATTCCTGGGGGTGCTCGTCCCGCTTGCCGCCCAGGTTGTATCCAAAAAGCCCGGACGCGAACTCGTCATCTGTCGTGCTGATTTGCAATCCCGGCTGGTGGATGATATTCAGGGCATGGCGGAGGTGGTTGCCTTTGGACGGCAACCGGACAAAGCGGCGCAGCTCCATTTCACGGGTGTGATCTACAGAGCTGCGCAAAGTCGGATGGCTTTAATCAGCGGGTTGAACAACGGCTTATCGGTCCTGCTTGCCAACCTGGGGATGTGGGTGATCCTGGTGCTGGCAATCTCGCTTGTCTCGACGGGGCAGATCCCTGGTGTGGCTCTGGCGGCAATCGCCCTGGCGGCACTGGCTAGTTTTGAAGCGGTCACCCCTCTCCCGATTGCTGCACAAATGCTGGGCATTTCCCTCGAATCAGCAAAGCGACTGTTTGAAATAGTGGATGCAAAACCCGCAGTCATCGATCAAACCGTCAGCAGGCAGGCAGCAGGACTAGACATCGATAAGATCAAGTTTGAGAACTTGTCGTTCAGCTACGGGGAGTCTGACTCCGCCGCACTCGATGCGGTGGGTTTCAGCCTGGACGCGGGGAAATCGCTGGCCATTGTCGGTCCGAGCGGCGCAGGTAAATCGACGATACTCCATTTGCTCCAACGATTCTGGGATTTTGAAGCCGGGGCAATCACCATATCCTCGCAGTCCATAAAGGATTTCGCACAGGATGACGTCCGAAGATTATTTGCTGTCGTTTCACAGAATTCGTTTTTCTTCAATGCGACCATCAGGCAGAATCTATTACTGGCTAACCCGGCTGCCACTCAGGGACAGATCGAATCAGCGGCGCAACAAGCACAAATCCATGACTTTATTGCCGGGTTGCCGGCTGGGTACGAGACATGGATTGGAGAAATGGGCGCACGTCTGAGTGGCGGGGAGCGACAGCGGTTGGCGATTGCCCGGGCATTGCTCAAAGATGCGCCGATACTGTTACTGGATGAACCGACCGCCAACCTCGATCCACTCACCGAAAGGGCTGTGCTTGAGACACTGTGGGATCTGATGAAGCGGCGCACCACGTTGATGATTACCCACCGGCTGGTGGGGTTGGATCATTTCGATGAAGTCCTGGTGCTGGACCAGGGTCGGATTGTGGAACGCGGTTCACACGCCGATTTATTGAAACAGGATGGCTTGTACCGAAGGTTGTGGGATTTACAGAATCGGATTTTACTTGCCGATCAATAAATTTATGCTATAATCTTATTAATTCCCCGTTGATTGACATCCTATTTTAAATCCCGGCGTGGTTTTGAATTTGCCCGGGAACCGAACGCGAACGTTCTTGTGAACCATACCCAATCTTGCAAAAAATCATTATAAAGTAAACGCCCGGGGGGCGTGCTTTGCTGTTCTTACATTCCATTCATTAAATCGAGACAACATGCTAAACATCCTTGAACTTGAAAACAAACCTCTGGCTGAACTCCGCACCATGGCTTCCAGAGACTTCAACATACCCAATGTCAACCGCCTGAAAAAGGAAGTGCTGTGCATACGACTCCGGCAGGCAGAGGCGGCAATGGAGGGGTTGGAGATCCGCGGGGGAATCCTTGAAACCATGAATGAAGGGATTGGTTTCCTGCGCTCGGAGCATTACCAGATCGGCGAAGATGATGTCTATGTTTCACAGGCACAATTAAGACGCTATGACCTGCGGGACGGGGATTTTATCCTCGGACATGTTCGTCCACCGCGCGATTCGGAGCGACACTACGGGCTGCTCAAGGTCGAAACAGTCAACGGGGTGGACCCGGAGGAAGCGCGTCACCGGCCCAAGTTCGAGAACCTGACTCCCATTTTCCCGGAGAAGCGATTTGACCTGGAGACCCGCGGCGACATCCTCTCCACGCGTGTCATCAACCTGGTCACACCCATCGGGCGTGGACAACGCGGTTTGATCGTTTCACCACCTAAAGCTGGCAAGACGACCATCCTCAAGCAGATTGCCAATGCCATCTCCACCCAGTATCCCGACGTTCACCTGATGGTGGCGCTGATCGGTGAGCGCCCCGAGGAAGTCACCGATATGGACCGCTCAGTGGATGCTGAAGTGATCGCCTCCACATTCGATGAGCCGGTCACTTCCCACGTGCGTACGGCGGAAATTGCGCTTGAACGCGCCAAGCGGCTGGTGGAGATCGGGCGTCACGTGGTGATCCTGATGGACTCGATCACCCGCCTGGCGCGCGCCTACAACCTGACGGTAAACCCGTCCGGGCGTACCCTCTCCGGCGGTATGGACCCCTCGGCATTGTATCCGCCCAAGCATTTCTTTGGCGCGGCGCGTAACATCGAAGAGGGTGGTTCGCTGACCATCATCGCCACCTGTCTGGTGGACACCGGCTCCCGCCTGGATGACGTCGTTTACGAGGAATTCAAAGGCACTGGCAACATGGAACTGTTGCTTTCGCGCAAGCTCCAGGAGCGACGCATCTTCCCCGCGGTGGATCTAGAACGCTCGTCAACCCGGCGTGAAGACCTGCTGCTTGGCCCGGATATCCTGCAACGCGTGTGGCTGATGCGCCGAATGTATGCCCAGATGACCTCCAATCCTCCGCAGGGGGCAGGCATGGACCAGACTGTAGCCACTGAAGCGATCCTTCAACGTATGATAAAATCCAAGAACAACCAGGAATTTCTGGAGAATCTCACAGAAGACTTATGAGCAAGGCTGCCACCAACTCCCGCTGGTTCGCGATCGCCAGCTGGTCGTTTACCGGTTTGATCGTGGTTATGGCGATGGGTTTTACTTTCTGGAAGCTGAGTGGCAATGCAACAGCCGCTCCAGCGCTGGCTCCCACTGTTGAAACTGCCACGCAGGCTCCCATCATAGCGGGCGCGGACGTGTTGCCGGCGCTCAATGCCGCCCAGCAAAGCATTGATTCCATCCGCCGTAAACTCACCCTGAAGACCAATATCCCTGAGAATCGACCGCGCTACGAAACGATTCAACATACCGTCGAGCGTGGTGATTCGATTTTTGGCATCGCCAAGGATTTCAGTATTAAACCCGAAACGGTTCTGTGGGCGAACTACGAGACATTGAACGACAGTCCCGACAGTCTGCGCATCGGGCAGGTGCTGAACGTCCCGCCGGTGGATGGCGTTTTCTACCAGTGGCAGGAAGGCGATACGTTCGATAGCGTGGCGAGTTCGTTCGATGCAAAGGTGGAAGATATTCTCAACTGGCCTGGAAATAATTTTGATTTGACCAATCCAACGATTGAAGTCGGGCAATATGTGATGGTCCCCGGAGGGCATCGTGAATTCAAACAGTGGATCATCCCGACGATCGCACGCGGCAAGTCGGGTACTGCAGGGGTGGGCAGCAAATCCTGCAGCGGTGGAGCGTTTGGCAGTGGTGCGTTTGTCTGGCCGGCTGGCAACCACTTCCTTTCGGGTAACGATTTCTGGTCGGGTCATCTCGGCATTGACATTGCCGGCGCTGAGGGCGCACCCGTCTACGCTGCAGACAGCGGGGTCGTGACGCTGGCATCGAGCGGTTGGAATGGAGGCTATGGCAACGTGGTGATGATCGATCACGGCAACGGATATGCCACGCTCTATGGTCACTTGAGCCAGATCAATGTGGGCGTCTGCCAGAGTGTTGGCGCGGGACAGGTGATCGGTGCGATCGGGAATACAGGTAACTCATTTGGCGCGCACCTCCACTTTGAAGTCCGCCAAAACGGCGGCTTTGTCAACCCCTGGTACGTTCTGCCGTAATTTCTTCAACACATAGACCTGCCAGGTCCGGACCCGTCAGGTCTTTATTTATGGACGAAAAGCGACTTCGCAAGGCTCTCTCCGATATTCCACTGGGTGATATTCGTTTCCATCGTCAGGTTGGCTCAACCAATGACCTTGCTCTGGCCTGGGCGACCGAAGGCGCGAAGGATTTCAGCCTGGTGATTGCTGACGAGCAGACCTCCGGGCGTGGACGAATGGGACGTCGCTGGCTAACTCCGCCCGGTTCCGCGCTGGCTATAAGCTTGATTTTACAGCCCACACCGTTTGAACGTGAACACATTTCCCTGCTATCCGGGCTTGGCGCGCTGGCATTGACCCAGTTGCTGATGGAATATGGACTCCCGGCTCAAATCAAATGGCCGAACGACATTTTGATTGCCCGCCGAAAAACAGCCGGGATTCTGGTCGAAACAGTCTGGATGGGTGATCAGGTTGAAAGCGCAGTCATCGGAATCGGGGTAAATGTGCTTCCAGAATCGGTCCCGCCTGCGGCTGAAGTCTGCTTCCCGGCGACGAGCATCCACACCGAAGGCGTAAAAATTGACCGGCTGGAGCTCCTCCACGATTTACTGGCGCGATTGGTCGCACTGCGACCGCAGGTGGGCACGCAGGAATTTCTCCGAGCCTGGGAGGCGGTGCTTGCTTTCAAGGGTGAGACGGTACAGGTCCGGGTGGAACCTGCTTCGGGGGTGTTGGCGGAATCCCCTTTGACCGGCGTTGTGCACGGTCTGGAATCCGATGGGGCTTTGCGGCTGGATACGCCCTCCGGCATTCAGTTAATCCAGTTTGGTGAAATTCATCTGCGCTCGTTGTAAGTGGGTGTATGATATACTTTAAATAGACATACGAGGTGAATCATGTGGGATCAATTCCGTGGCAAAGATGAAGAGGCTCCATTCTTTAAAGAAGACGAACCGGAAATTGTAGAAGCGCCGCCTCCCAAGAAGAGACCGAGCCTCAATCTGGGTAAATATTTTAAAGAGCCGTTCCTTGGAATGACTGCTCCGCAGCGTTTCCTGGTTTCCACCATGTTGTTGATCACGGTTTGTCTTCTAGGCAGCATGTTCCTGATGATTACCGGGAAGTTTGCTTTCTTCTAAAAATAACCGGCGCCGAAAGGCGCCGGTTTCTTATCTGGTGGCTCTTCTTATTCTTGATTAGGGGGTGAACATGCTATATGAGCGGAGGTTGTTCCTTTTCAGTTTCCGCATCTCCATTTTCGGTAGCACCAGCTTTCTTGAGATCCGCTGAAGCGATGCGGGCTACCGCAGCGACCGAATCGCCTGGCAGGAGTCTCATCATCTTTACACCGCGCGTGGCGCGTCCCGCTGTTCTGACCTCCTTCACCTTAAGACGCAATACGATCCCGTTCGCTGAAATCAATGTCAGGTCATCCGACTGCTGGACAACACGTGCCGCGGCGATCTTGCCCGTCACCCCGAGGGCTTTCTTATCCATGGTGGAGACTCCGCCGGTCGCACGTCCCTTGACCGAGTACTGTTTTAGCGGTGTCTGTTTCCCGAAACCTTCCTTGGTGACGGTAAGGAGCGCTCCGTCGTCTTCAACGACTTCCATGCTGGCCACGCGATCATCATTTCTGAGCCGAATTCCCCGCACGCCGCCTGCGGTCCGTCCCATCGAGCGGACGACACCTTCCGCAAAACGTAATGCCTGTCCCTGTTCGGTGACCAGCAAGATCTCATTTTTGCCGGTCGTCAGGTGCGCCCAGCCGAGTTCGTCACCGTTTTCCAGGGACATGGCAATCATCCCGGACGGTCGAACGGATGAAAATTCCTCCAGATCCACCCGCTTGACCTTTCCCATGAGGGTGGCGAGGAAACAGTAATCCTGTGCACCAAAATCCGGCACTGCGATGGCCGCCGTAATCATTTCGCCCGGATCGAGACTGAGAACATTGTAAATGGAGACGCCTTTTCCTGACCGGTCTGCGTCTGGGATCTGATAGACCTTCTCACTGTAGACTTTGCCTTTGTCCGAGAAGAACAGCACGGTCTGCAGGGTACGACCCGGGAACATGAATAGCACTTCATCTTCTTCTTTCGTCGCGTGCCCGGTGACGCCCTTCCCGCCGATGCCCTGTGACTTGTAGGTCACCGCGCTGACCCGTTTGATATATCCGCGCAGGGTGAGTGTGATCAGCGCGTCTTCATCATGGACGAGGTCTTCCTCGCGGAATTCTTCCTTGGCGTCCACGGCGATACGCGTTCGGCGTTCGTCCCCATATTTTTCGGCGATTTCCTTCATATCGCTCTGCACGAGCGCAAGAATTTTCTTTGGGTTGGCGAGCAGGTCTTCGAAAAAAGCGATCTGTTCCTTCAACTGGCGGGCTTCCTCTTCGATCTTCCAGCGTTCCAGCGCGGCGAGGCGGCGCAATTGCATGTCGAGAATGGCCTGCGCCTGGACCTCCGTCAGATTGAAGCGCTTCATCAGGTTTTCTTTGGCTACGTCAACGTCGGCGGCCTCGCGGATGGTGCGGATGACCTCGTCGATGTTGGCGATGGCGATCAGCAGTCCATCCAGGATGTGCGCGCGGGCGCGGGCTTTTTCCAGTTCGAATTGCGAACGGCGTGTGATCACCACCTGGCGGTGTTCGATGAAAATCTGCAGGGCGCGCTTGAGCGACAGCGTGCGCGGCTCGCCATCCACAAGGGCCAGCATCTGCACGCCAAAGGTATCCTGCAGGGCAGTGTATTTATAAAGTTGGTTCAGCACCTTCTTGGGCTGCGCGCTGCGCTTGAGTTCGATCACGATGCTCATGCCGCGCTGGTCTGATTCGTCTCGCAGGTCGGAGATCATGTCGATCTTTCCGTCGCGGACGAGCTGGGCGATACGCTCGATCAGGGTGGATTTATTGACCTGATAAGGGATCTCGGTGATGACGATCTGGTGCCGCCCCCCTTTGGTTTCTTCGATGTGCGCCATGCCGCGCATCACCAACCGGCCGCGACCTGTCCCGTACGCCTGGACAATCCCTTCCTTGCCAACGATCATGCCGCCGGTCGGGAAATCGGGTCCAGTGACGAATTCCATCAATTTCTCCACCGAGATGTCGTCTATACCGTCATAGTTTTCGATCAGGTAATCGATGGCTGCAGCGATCTCCCGCAGGTTGTGAGGCGGGATGTTGGTCGCCATGCCGACGGCGATACCTGCGGATCCATTCAACAACAGGTTAGGCAGGCGTGCCGGAAGAACCGTGGGCTCTTTGAGCGAATCGTCAAAGTTGGGGCCAAAGTCAATGGTGTTCTTATCGATATCCGCCAGCATTTCCTCGGCCATATGGTGCAGGCGGGCTTCGGTGTAGCGCATCGCTGCCGGTGCGTCCCCATCCACTGAACCAAAGTTGCCCTGTCCGTCCACTAACATATAGCGCAGGGAAAAATCCTGCGCCATGCGCGCCATGGATTCATAGACTGCGGCGTCGCCGTGGGGATGGTACTTGCCAAGCACTTCGCCCACAATACGCGCAGATTTCTTGTACGAGCCGGTGGCGCGGATGCCCATGTCATGCATGGCAAAAAGGATGCGGCGGTGGACGGGTTTGAGCCCATCGCGGGCGTCTGGCAGGGCGCGGGCAACGATGACGCTCATCGCGTAATCAATGTACGCATCGCGCATCTGCTGGTCAATATCGACTTGCTGAACGGTACCGATGTCCATGGGAATTTCCTGTCTCTGGTAACAAACGCACAACACGCGGAGAGCGCAATTCAAAGCGCTCTCCGCAATGGATTCCGAGAGGCTCAATTATACCAAACGCCTTGCCAAAAATGGGTGGGCTGGCTATAATAATGCGGCTAGCGGGGCGTGGCTCAGACCGGTAGAGCGCACGGTTCGGGTCCGTGAGGTCGGAGGTTCAAATCCTCTCGCCCCGACTGATAGCAAGAATGATCGCCGCCTGCACGAGGCGGCGATGGTTTTTAATCCCAAAGGTCGCAGGTTTCCACTGCGGGGATTGTGCCATGCCTCTCGCCCCGACAGTAAACCGCACAGCCACCTGCAAAGATGGCTGTGCGGTTTTAGGGATATTCGATTGATTACGATTGAAACCTGGTTCTTGTAACTTACATTTACCAGATTGTTTAAAACAAAATATTCATCCCCCGATTATTCATAATTTGCGATTACGTTGGGATTTCCAACCTAACCCTCGTAATGGATTTTCTGTTGAAATCCAGCCCTTGATTCGATTTCAGCCAGCTTTCCCGATGCGAACCTGCAGGCATCGATCATGAGCTGCTTGGCTTCATCCTCAGGCAGGTTGCACAGTTCCTTTATCGAGGCATAACCTTTGCCCTGCAGGTATTCGTCGATGAACATCATTTCCAGTGGTGCCTGCGGTGATTCAAATCCGGGTTTGTCTTTTTCCGGCGAGGGTGGTTTCATGGAACACCTCCGATTCAAGTGGCATGCAATTGAAGCTCTGTCTGACTCTCATCCGTCGAAAGTTCATCAGGAGCCATGGAATTTTTACGGGTGTAATCGGGAAGGATGACCGGCGATGGAAGCCCACCTTCAAGCTCGGCTTCCCGTCGGACGCGGCTCCACGCTTCGATGTGTGCCAGCGTCGGTTGGCCGGGCTGGACGCTGGCCGACCAGGCCGCAGCAGACTTCCCAGCCCGCCGGCCGAATACGCACACATCGAGCAGACTGTTGCCCATCAATCGGTTGCGCCCGTGGATGCCGCCGGCTGCCTCGCCTGCGACGAACAGGCCGGGTACTCCAGTTCTGCAATCCGGCGTGATGGCGACACCGCCGTTCTGGTAATGCAGGGTCGGGTACACCAGGATCGGTTCATGGGTCATGTCAATATCGAAACGCTTGTACTGCCGGACCATGGCGGGCAGTTCCCGGGCGATCGTTCCGGGACCTTTGAGCAAATCGATCATTGGCGAGTCGAGCCAGACACCAGCCTGCCCGGTCGGTGTGACGATGCCCCGCTTCCGTTCGATGCATTCCCGCAGGAAAGCAGCCGCCTCGACATCCCGTGTCTCGAGCGGATAGACGAACTGTTCCCCGTCCCCATTGCAGATTTGCCCACCCAATCCGCGCACCTTTTCGGTTACCAGCTGACCCAGGATCTGTTCCGGGAAAGCTGCGCCCGTGGGGTGGTATTGCATGGTGTCGATAAACGCCAGCCGCGCCCCGACCCGGTAGGCCAGCACCAGCCCGTCACCGGTCGCCCCATAGTGATTGGTGGTCGGGAATCCCTGGTAGTGCAGACGCCCGCTGCCGCCGGTGGCGATGACCACTGCCTTAGCGCGAACCACGAGCAGCCAGCCGGTGTCGAGGTCTTTCAACACCGCCCCGACCGCCTGCCCTTTTTCATCCAGGATCAGTTCCACCACCGGGCGAAACTCCCAGATCCGGATGGCAGGCCGGTCCGCTCCGCG